>DMPC01000200.1 GCA_003456155.1 Actinomycetota bacterium
GACGCTTCTCCGCCATCGTCTCCGCACTCGGGCTGCTCGTCTTCCTCGTCCTCGTTCTAGGTGCCCTGGCCGATGGCCTCTTCTACGGATCCACCGGCGCGGCGAGGAACACCACAGCGACCGCCTTCGCCTTCGACGATGAGGCGCAGGGGTCGCTCATCCGATCACGCATGGATGCCTCGGATGTGACCAGGCTCGCCGAGCAGGCCGGTGTCGAGCAGGCAGCGCCCGTCGGTGTCCTTCTCTCGGGCGGCGAAGGACCTCAGGGCGACCTGAGCGTGGCCGTTTTCGGGATCGAGATGGGTGCAGCCGGGACACCCACGACCCTGATCGAGGGGCGGCTGCCCGAGCCGGGAGAACAGGGAACCGCGGCAGTAGATGAGCGGCTGACCGACCAGGGGCTCACAATCGGATCCGTCGTGAGTGTTGGAGGGGTGGACGCTGACGTGGTCGGAATCGTGTCCGACGCCTCGTACCAGCTGCAGGGCACCGTGTGGACGAGCGTCGACACCTGGCGGCAGATGCGGGACGCCGTGCGTCCCGAGCTGCGCGGGCTGCCGGACGGCATCAACGCGGTGGCCCTGATCACCGCACCGGGAACCGACACCGGCGCTCTCAGCGAGGCCGTCCCGGGGATCACCGTGCTGACGGCGGAGGCCACTGGGTTGGCCATCCCGGGCGTGGAGCAGCAGGCGTCCACACTCAACGCCATCATCTACACGACCCTCGCAGTGGCCGCGCTCGTCGTCGCGCTGTTCTTCGCCCTTCTCGTGCTCGAGAAGCGTGAGCTGTTCGCGGCGCTCAAGGCGCTCGGGTCGTCGACCCTCCGACTTGGTGGCGGCGTGATCGTCCAGGCCGCGGTGGCGTCGGTGCTCGGCGTTGTACTGGGGGCCCTCGTGGCGCGGCTGTTCGGGTTGGTGATCCCGCCTGAGGTCCCCACGTTGTTCCGTACAGACACCCTCGTGACCATCGCGGTGTTCACCGTCGTCGCGGGCGTCGTGGGCGCCCTGTTCTCCCTGCGCAGAATTGCGCGCATCGATCCTGCAACCGCCATCGGAGGAGTGCTGTGAAGGACGATCCGGTCATCAGTGCGACAGACTCGGTGCCCGGGGGTCCGGGACCGTCACCGAGAGACGATGCACGCAAGCACGAGGGCGCAATCCTGCGCGTGAGCGATGTGCGCAAGGTCTACGGCGAGGGACACACGGAGGTCGTGGCTCTTGCTGATGCGACGATGGCGGTGGACGAGGGCGAGTTTGTCGCCCTGCTGGGTCCCTCAGGCTCGGGCAAGACCACCCTCATCTCCATCATCGGCGGACTTCTCGGGGCCACCTCAGGTTCGGTGCACCTCGGCGACATCGACGTGACGTCCATGTCGGCTCGTGATCTGACCCGGTTCCGTGCGGAGCGCGTGGGCTTCGTCTTCCAGTCGGCGAACCTCGTACCGTTCCTGACGGCGCGGGAGAACCTGCTCTACGTCTCCGGGCTGGTCAAGGGTGTCTCGCGAGGACAGGCCCGGACGAGGGCCGATCAGCTGCTGGAGGAGCTCGGCCTCGCGGACAGAGCCGGGAATCTGCCCGAGCAGCTCTCAGGCGGTGAACGGCAGCGGGTCGCCATCGGTCGCGCGCTCATGAACGACCCGGATCTGGTGCTCGTCGATGAGCCGACGGCAGCTCTCGACACGGGGATGGGGCGTCAGGTGGTCGAGCTGCTGAGGCGCGAGATCAAGGCGCGGGGCAAGACCGGCATCATGGTCACGCATGATCTGCGGATGGTCGAGTACACCGACCGGGTGTTCGAGATCCTCGACGGACGGCTCACCCACGTGGAGCAGCCGAGCACGCTGGGCCACTGACTCAGCGAACAGGCCCCTGGCGCGCATGGGCGAGCAGCGCCTCCCGTAGCGACGTGGGAGCCACCTGCTCGGGCACGTCCACCTCGACCCAGCCGTCGTCCGTCATGCGGCAGGGAAAGACGGCTATCCGGACATCAGGACGGCCTTGACGCCTGCCGTCGACGACGCTGAATCGCCAGAGGTGTGCCGGGCACGTGACGCACCCGTCCTTCAGGGTGCCCTCGGCCAGCGATGCCCCATTGTGCGGACAGACGTCGGTCACGGCGTGGGGCACGCCGTCGATCCGTGACACGAGGATCGCCTGCCCCGCGACGACGACGCGCTGAGCATCGCCATCCGCGAGCGCACCGAAGGGCAGGGCACGCTGGTAGGGCATGTGTCAGGTGCCGGGTCGCAGGACAGACATGGCAACTCCGCCGACCGCCCATTCGTCGGCATTGACCTCATACAGCGCGACTCGGATCCGCTCCGGATCACCGCCGAGCACATCAGCGGTTGCCTCAGTCAGTCGGCGCATGAGCTCGTGCTTCTGCTCGACAGTGCGGCCCTCGAGCATGGTGACCTGGATGAACGGCATGACACTCCTCGGACTGGGGTGATGATCAGCGGCAAGCAAGTTCGACAGTACCGAGGCGATCGAATCGGGCGACGACGGTGTCGCCTGGAGAAACCGCCACGGCCTCAGTGAGCGCTCCGGCCATGACGACCTGGCCCGCCATCAGGCCTCGACCCCGAGCTGCCAGTTGCCGCACCATCCACGCGACACTGGCTGCAGGGTGCCCCATGACGGCTGCACCCGCGGCCGTGGCAAGGAGCCGCCCGTTCTTCTCGAACGAGCAACCGGTCAGGCGCAGATCGAATCCCGCGGGATCGATGCCCTGACCCCCGAGCGTGAAGGCCGCGCAGGAGGAGTTGTCGGCGATGACATCGGTGAAGGTGAAGGCATAGCCGGAGAAGCGTGAGTCGAGCACATCGATTGCCGGGAACACCAACTCCGTGGCGGCGAGCACGTGCGCCGCGGTGACGCCCGGTCCTTCCAGGTCGCGGCCGAGGAGGAAGGCGATCTCGGGCTCGCAGCGGGGCTGGATGAAGCGATCACAGACGAGGGTCTCACCCGTGTCGATCTGCATGTCATCGGTGAGAAAGCCGTAGAGCGGGCGATCGACCTTCATCTGGACCTGCTTCGCCCGACTGGTGAGCCCCAACTTGGCACCCACGAGACTTGCTCCTCCGCGGAGACGAGCGTCGACCACGGCATCCTGGACTTCGTAAGCGGTGTCGAAGTCCAGATCGGGGTAGGTGTTGGTGATCGGCTCAATCCCGGTGCGACGAGCGGCAGCGTCGATCAGCGCCTGGGCGATCTCCTCCTTGGGCAACGAGCTCATGACCGGGCATCCTTTCCTGACGACTCCTGCGCGGCATGCTTCGCGGCGAGTTCGAGGGCCACGTCGATGATCATGTCCTCCTGCCCGCCCACCACCTGTCGTCTGCCGAGCTCGAGAAGGATCTCCGACTGCGGGACTCCGTAACGCTCCGCCGCCCGCTCGGCGTGGAGCAGGAAGGACCCATAGACCCCGGCGTAGCCGAGGATGAGCCCGGCCCTGTCGATGACCTGCTGTCGGGGCATGAGGGGGCGGACGACCTCCTCGGCGAGATCCATCAGGGCGAGCGGATCAACTCCGGTCTCGATGCCGTACTTGCTCGACACCGCCGCCAGGATCTCCGTGGGGCAGTTGCCCGCCCCGGCACCGAGCCCGGCCGAGGTCCCGTCCAGGTTGCGCGCGCCCTCCTCGTACGCAGCGATCGAGTTGGCGACCGCCATCGAGAGGTTGTTGTGGGCATGAACACCCACCGGCACCTCCAGCGCCTCGACCAGGGCGTTCACCCGGCGACGGACGTCGTCAACGGTCATGGCGCCCGCGGAGTCGGCGATGTAGATGGTGTCTGCCCCGTAGGACTGCATCAGAAGGGCCTGCTCCACGAGTCCCTCGGGGGAGTTCATGTGCGCCATCATCAGGAAGCCGACCGTGTCCATGCCGAGCTTGCGGGCGTAGGTGATGTGCTGCTCGGAGACATCGGCTTCGGTGCAGTGGGTGGCG
>DMPC01000018.1:0-199 GCA_003456155.1 Actinomycetota bacterium
GGCCCGGGCCGCTGACCCTCGTGCTGGCGCGCTCCGACAGGGCGGGCGACTTCGTGACCGGAGGCCAGGCGACGGTCGCCGTGCGGGTCTCGGCGCACCCGGAGTTCCGGCGGGTGCTCGATGAGCTGGCGGTGCTGGTCGACGACCCCGCCGTGGGGGTCGCCGCCCCGAGTGCGAACCGGTTCGGGCGGGTGAGCCC
>DMPC01000018.1:607-1873 GCA_003456155.1 Actinomycetota bacterium
CGTCGAGGTCGTGACGGCCGAGGACGCAGCGGCAGTCGGCGGGCAGGACGCCCGCATCGGACTGCTCGCGCTCGACGAGGTCCCGACGCCGCCCGGTGTGGTGCGGCTGGCTGCTCCCCACGCGGTCGATGACTATGCCCGCGTGCTGTATGCCGCGCTGCGCGAGGCGGACGCGCTGGAGCTCACGAAGGTGGTCGCGGTGCCCCCGGCGCCCGAGGGTGTCGGTGCGGCCGTGTGCGACCGGCTGGCGCGCGCCGCTACTCGGTGAGCCAGTCGATCGCCGACTCGCGATCGCCGAAGGCCCGGGCCTGATGGTGGTGCAGGTTCTCCACCGTCTTCCACATGTCCAGTGACAGTCGGGCGGAGTCGTCCGTAGGCCAGACATGTGCGTGACGGAAGCCGTCGGGCAGCGTTGCACGATCCATCGCCTCGCCGAACGACATGATCGCGATGTTGCCTGGGATGGACGTGGCATCCGTCCAGTCGGTCAGGACGAGGTGATCCCCTGTTGCCGTCATGAGGTCCAGGGCCTGCGTCGCGACGTGCTGGATGTCGGTGACGGAGACATCACCGGCGTGCACCACCTCGATGATCGGCGTCTGCGGCGCGAGGGATCGAACGGTGGAGGTCATGCATACCCCAGTTCGTGGAGTCGGGCGTCGCTGATGCCGAAGTGGTGGGCGATCTCGTGGACGACGACGATGCGCACCTGCTCGACGATGTCCTCCTGCGAGGTCGACATGCGCATGATCGGGTTCCGGTAGATGTGGATCGTGTCGGGCAGGATCCCCGCGTAGTTGTGGCCCCGCTTCGTCAGCGGCACCCCCCGATACAGGCCCCGGATCGCCCGGCCCGGCGGCGGGTTGTCGTCGACCTGGATCACCAGGTTCTGCGTGAGCTCCATCAGCCCCTCCGGCACCCCGTCGAGGGCATCGCCCACGAGCTCCTCGAACTCCTCACGCGTGACCTGGAACATGCCTCCATGCTCTCCCGGATGGGGGCGCCTGTCATCCCATGGGGGTCGTTTGCGCTCTCCCGGGGGGGCTCCCCTATGCTTGCCCGGTCGCCAACGGCTTCACTCTGGTCGACGGAGACGCACCTTGGGTCCCCATCGTCTAGTGGCCTAGGACTCCGCCCTTTCACGGCGGCAGCACGGGTTCGAATCCCGTTGGGGATACGCAGCACCAGCACCACCAGCAAGGCCCCGTAGCGCAGTTGGTTAGCGCGCCGCCCTGTCACGGCGGAGGTCGCGGGTTCAAGTCCCGT
>DMPC01000018.1:2015-2635 GCA_003456155.1 Actinomycetota bacterium
GGTTAGCGCGCCGCCCTGTCACGGCGGAGGTCGCCGGTTCGAGCCCGGTCGGGGTCGCCATATGGTTCCCAGCCTGCTCGCCGAGACCCCCGCCCCGATCCTGCTGCTCGCCTTCCTGGTCATCGGTGTCGGCGGCATCCTCCTCGTCAGTCACCTGTTCTACGGCCGGTTCATCGCCATGGTCCAAGAGGATCCCGTGCCCGAGACGGGCTCCGACGCGGACTCCGAGTCGAGCACCGAGTCGAGCGCCGAGGCGGACACCAAGGCAGACGCCAAGGCAGAAAGCACGGAGCCCGTCACCCCGGGCCCCAACGACCTGCGCGGGCGCGTGCTGACGTTCACCACCCTGGCCTTCGTCTTCATGCTCGCCTTCGTCCTGAACACGTCCTGGGGCAACGTGCAGGACGCCCAGTACGCCACCCAGACCGAGGGTGCCGCCATCGCCCAGCTGCTCAACCTCACCGACCACTTCGAGGATCCCCAGACAGCGGAGGCCGTGCAGACGGCCGTCCTCGACTACACCAACACCATCGTGAACGAGCAGTGGCCCCTGCTCGAGGTGGCTGACGGTCTCGGTGCCAGCGCCGTGGGCCTCACGGCCAGCACCGCCCTCGGCGACA
>DMPC01000018.1:3052-3199 GCA_003456155.1 Actinomycetota bacterium
CTCGTGCTCATGGCCGCCCTGGTCTCACTCCTCGTCTTCGCCATGGTCCAGACCAGCAACCCCTACGCCCAGAACATCACCCCCGCGCCACTCGTGCTGGCTGAGCGCCTGAGCACGCAGTAGCGGGGAGCAGGAACACCCGCCAGA
>DMPC01000216.1:0-1054 GCA_003456155.1 Actinomycetota bacterium
CTACTCGGGATCCTGCAAGTGCGGCGAGGAAGTCGCGGTACTCCAGTGGTGCCGTGAGGTGAACTCCCGGAAAGTTCTGTGCGGGCGAAAGGGCGACTCTGGAGCGCGGATGGACGGGCAGCACCACCGGGAGGAGTGAGCCGAGTTCGCGCAGCAGTGCCAACACGGCCTCGACCTGGTCGGGATCGTCGACATTGCTGGGACGGTGAATAGTCGCGAGGATGAACTCCTCGGGGAGGTCGAGTGCGATCCGCCTCTGGTTGAGATCAGTCATGTCGCGCGCCCATGTCAGTGAGTCGATCATCGGATTGCCCACCTCGATCGCGCGCTCATCCGCTAAACCTTCGTCGCGGAGATTCACCCAGGCATCGGGGGACGTGACGAAGAGCAGCGTGCTCAGGTGATCCACCAGGCGACGATTGATCTCTTCCGGCATCGCGGAGTCGTGGCTGCGCAGCCCAGATTCCACATGGGCTACGGGCAGGTGCAGCTTTGCAGCGGCCAGTGCTGCTGCGAGAGTGGAGTTCACGTCGCCGTATACGACAACAATTCGTGGCGACCGCTCGATAAGAACGGGCTCGATGCTCGTGAGCACCGCGGCAGTCTGCTGAGCATGACTTCCCGAGCCGACATTGAGTTCGATGTCAGGAGCTGGCATGCCGACAGCTCGCAGCATGGAGCCGAAGAGCTCCTCGTCGTAGTGCTGGCCGGTGCTCACCACCAGCTGGCTGGCGCCGGCGTCGGCAAGGGCCCGCACAACCGGCGCGGCTTTCGGAACATTGGGCCGGGCGCCGATCACGTGCAGGACATCGACGAAGTTCACGGTGATCTACTCGCCTCAAGAGTTCAGATGGCTCATAAAATTGGACAGCCGATTGCGTGCGTAGCATTGGGTCATGCGACTGCTCAATCTCCGGTGGATCCTCTGGGCGGGATTCCTTCGGACCATGAGCGATCCCGATCGTATCCGCCTCCACATACGGGGGCAATTGTGGCGAGGGACCGTGGGGGCCGCAGGTTTGGTTGATCGTGCAGTGGCGAGCGACGATCTCGT
>DMPC01000216.1:1343-5302 GCA_003456155.1 Actinomycetota bacterium
CAGGCCCGCGTGGCACTCGAATCCACATCTCCTTCCGGCCGGCGCCGTGCTCGAAGGGTCCTGCGCCGGGTTGCGCGCATCCGACGTGAACTCATCGACGGAGCAACTGCCCCGGCACCGCGACGACCAGTGCCGGTCTACCGGGGTTCACAGAGGGACGCCCTGCGGGTCCTTCACGTGCTGAAGAACTCACTTCCGCAGGTGCAGGCCGGCTACACCATCCGCACCCAGGAGGTGATGCGCGCGCAACAGGCCGCGGGCATCAACGCACAGGCCGTCACGCGGTTGGGCTTCCCCGTTGCGCAGGGCCACCTTGCCGCCCGCACCGAAGTGGTGTCGGGTGTCCGCTACCACCGGCTACTGGCTGCCGACGGGTCAGACGTGGCACAGTTTGGTCGGCGGCTCGCTCACCTCGCCCGACAAGAGCAGACCGACGTTCTGCACGCGGCCACCGATCACGTGAACGGACGAGCGGCCCTCTTCGCAGCGCACGAACTTGGCTGCCCCATGGTCTATGAAGTCCGCGGTTTCCTCGAAGACTCCTGGGCAACACGCCACGGAGGCGACGAGCGGGCGGCAAGCTCGGAGTGGTACACCTTGGCACGCGCTCGCGAGTCCGAGGTGATGAGGGCGTCCGATGCCGTGATCACCCTCGGACCCTCGATGGCCGATGAGATTCGCTCGAGAGGAGTCGCCGCAGAGCGGGTGTGGATTGTGCCTAACGCCGTCAATGACCGCTTCCTCACGCCCCCTCGAGAGAGTGGCTCGGTGCGCGCGGCTCTCGGGCTGCCACGTGAACGTACGTTGGTTGGCGCCATTACAACGGTGCATTCATTCGAAGGGCTCGGCACCCTACTGGCCGCGGTCCTGATGAGCCGGGAGGAAGGCGTTGATGTTGGAGCGGTCATCGTCGGTAACGGCCCGGCCCTGGGATCGTTGAAGCGCCATTTTGGGGAACACGATGCCATTCGCTGGGTTGATCGCGTCGATGTGGACGCGGCGATCGACTGGTATGACTCCCTAGATGCCGTGGTCATTCCACGCGAGGATTACCGAGTCACCCGACTGGTCACGCCCCTCAAGCCTGTCGAAGCCCTTGCCCGTGAGCGACTGGTCATTGCGAGCGACCTGCCGGCATTGCGCGAGGCCACGGGGGGACATGCGCGATTTGTGGCACCGGGTGACGTCGAGGCACTTGCCGCCGAACTGCGGCTGATTGATACTCACCGAGCCTTGGGTCTTGCCGGCCGGGCCTGGGTGATCAATGAACGTCAGTGGTCACGCGTCGTCGCCGGGTATCAGGATGCCTACGCTTTCGTCTCGGGCCGATGAAGACGCGGCTCGGAATCGGGAGCACACCATGATGAGTGCTGCACAGCGGGCACACAATGCTGGGCTCGTGCGCATAGGTGAGCGTCAGGGTTTGGTCACCTACCTCAGGGCACTGTGGCAGCGTCGTGAATTCATCCGCGCCTATGCTCGCGCCAAGACTCAAGCGGGATATCGGACTCGCAGACTTGGGCCTCTCTGGGAGATCCTGGACCCACTCACGACGATGGCCACCTACTGGGTGCTGTTTGGTTTGCTTCTTGGGGCCCGCACTTCGGTGCCGAACTACCTGGGCTACCTCGCGGTGGGCGTGTTCACGTTTGCCGTCATCCGTCGTTCGGCACAGTCGGGGGCGCGCTCGGTCTCGGCGAATCGAGGTTTGCTCACCTCCCTTCCGATCCCCGCCGTGATCCTGCCGACGGCGGCAGTCGTGCAGCAGGTCCGAGCTTTCCTGGTCTCCCTTCCCGTTCTCGTTGTCGTCTTGCTGCTGACCGGCGAGCCGGTGACATGGTCGTGGCTGTTCGCGCCGTTGGCGATCCTGCTCATCATCCCCTTCGGCTGGGGCATCGCCCTGCTGCTCGCTCGGTGGATGAGCCACACACCGGATATTGGCGGGGTCCTCCCGCTCGTGCTGCGATTGTGGGGGCTGGCGTCCGGGGTAATGTTCCCGATCACCGAGCGGATCTCGCAGCTCGACCTGCCCACATGGGTGGAGTACGTGCTGGTCTACAACCCTGGCGCCGTCTATCTTGCGGTCATGCGGGATGCGCTCCTGACCGGCTACACCCCGCCGGGCGGCGTCGCCAACTGGGTGGCCGCCGCCGTTTGGTCGCTGATTGCCGCCACCGCCGGGGTAGTTGTCTTTTGGCGCGGTGAGGGCACATATGGACGCGACTGAATCGGCGGAGAAGTCGACCCTGCGGCTGCTCCTCGATGACGTCGCCGTGTCCTATCGCGTGTTCCCGCATGGCCGATTGGTTCCACGTCGCGCACAGCAAGTCGAGGCAGTACGCGGGGTGAGTATGGAAATCTCCGCGGGTGAAAGCGTCGGCATCATCGGTCGCAATGGCGCCGGAAAGTCAACTCTGCTGCGGGCCATGGCCGGCCTGTTGCCGTTGACCCGCGGCGCCGTCTACGCATCATCACCCCCCGTACTTCTTGGTGTCGGCAAGACCCTCGTGCCGCGGCTCTCCGGCCGCGAGAACATTGAGCTCGGGTGCCTTGCCCTGGGCATGACTCGCGCAGCCGTTCGCGAGCGCATCGACGAGATCATCGACTTCTCTGGTGTCGCCGACCACATTGAACTGCCGCTCTCGACCTACTCCTCGGGCATGGCGGCTCGGTTGAAGTTCGCGATTGCTTCGTCGGTGGATCATGAGATCCTCCTGCTCGACGAGGCGCTGGTCACGGGTGACCTGGATTTCAAGGAGCGCAGCATGGATCGCATGCGGCAGCTTCGTGACCGAGCCGAGGCCGTTGTCCTGGTGAGCCACTCGATGTCGGCCATCCGAGGGTCCTGCACCCGCGTGGTCTGGATCGAGAAGGGCCGCATCGAGGGCGACGGCAAACCCGACGAGGTAATCGATGCCTACTCGGAGGAGTCCCGCCGCCGCCGCCGAGATCGCCGTCAGGGCCATCGAGGGCCGGATCAAGGGCCGGATCAAGGGTCGGATCCGTGACCTCCATCCGGGTACTCGTCATGACCATCGTCCATCACCCGTTAGACACTCGAATCCTGGTGCGCCAGATTGCCGCCCTAGTCGATGCCGGACACGTGGTCACTTATGCGGCACCATTTTCTGCCCACGGTGTCGAACCGCCGGTCGATGTGACGACGATCGATCTACCGCGCTCCGTCGGACGGCGGCGTCTGGGTGCTCTACGAGCGGCCCGGCGGCTGTTGCGCCAGACGGCTGGTGACTACGACGTCGTCCTGATCCACGATGCAGAGCTGATATTGGCAGCCGCCAGTGTGCGCGATGCGCCGGTTGTCTGGGATGTGCACGAGGACACCGCGGCTGCCGTGACCTACAAGGAATGGATTCCTCCGGCGCTCGACCGCGTGGCGGCCGGCGGTGTCCGGGCGCTGGAGCGTTGGGCGGAGCGCCGATGTGAACTCCTGCTGGCCGAGGCGGCGTATTCGGAGCGATTTCGTCGCCCGCACCCAGTGGTTCCAAATTCCACGATCATTGAGGGCAATCCCCCCAGCCCAGGACCGGGTCGCGCCGTATGTGTCAGCACCCTGACCAAGGCCAGAGGGGCATTGGACCTGATCGAGGTCGGCCGAATGCTGCGCCCCCACGGGATCGTCCTGGACATCGTGGGCACAGCGTCCTCAGATGTGGCAGAGCAACTTCGACGCGCCGATCTCGATGGGGATGTGCGCTGGCATGGACGTCTGCCCCACCCCGAGGCGGTCGAGCGCATGCGAGGTGCCACCGCCGGATTGTCACTGCTGCACAACGAGAGAAACTACCGAAACTCGCATCCGACCAAAGTGTTTGAGTATCTCGCCATGGGCATCCCCGTGGTTGCTACTCCTCTGCCGCTCGTCGTTGACGTGCTCGACCGTCACGACGCCGGCATCATCGTGCCCTTTCGCGACCCGTCTGCTGCTGCTACAGCCGTGA
>DMPC01000216.1:5496-6470 GCA_003456155.1 Actinomycetota bacterium
CGAACTGCATCAGGACGAGGAGCGCCGATGGCGTCTTGGCGAGAATGGCCGTGCGGCCGTGCTCGCCCATCACAACTGGGCGGACGATGCGACACCCTTTGTTACAGCTGTGGTGGCAGCGTCTCGCAAACGTAGCCGTGGGCTCGCATCCAATCAGCCGCCACCACCTCAATAGCGGCAACCTCCTCAGAAGTGAGTGTGGCTCGCCACGCTCCCTCCTGCCCGTCGGTGATGTGGTTCGAGGTGATGCGCAAGGAGGGATCGATTCCGTGATCACGGACGTCCGCTACGCGCTCGCGCTGACGATCGACGGACACAAAGTCGCTGATGCGCCTCACTGAATCCTCGTCTACAGGAACATTGAGAAAGTCTGCAAGAGAGCGCACCAGTCCGGGAACATCCTGCGCGAGTTCCTCGTAGCGCCCGATCCACAAGGTCTCCCGCGTTCGCCAGAATGCGTCACCGCGCAGTTCGCGGCGGATCATCGCCGTGACGCCTTCGACTCCGCGTTTCTCGTGACCGAGTTGGTACCGGCCCTTGCGAATGAGCGATGCGGCCACGTCACGTGGGTCCCGATAGGTATAGATGTAGTGAGCACCCCGCTGGGGAAATTCCTTCTTCTTCATCACAGGGGAAAAATGGACCTTGACCATGCGGACGTCGACTGGGTCAAGGGCATACCGATGCAAGTCCTCCCTCGGGGTCGACAATGGTGCTGAAACAGAGGGTGCTGAAGCAGAGGGCGCTGAGGTGAGCAACTCGTGGGCCACCTGCCATGTCAGGGTCGAGCCGGAGCGGTGCTGGCCACAGACAACCACAATCATGAGCGGGCTCCCTCGAGGTAGGCGATGCAACGGCCGCCGAGGTTGGTGATCTCGCGCGAGAGTTGGGCCTGGTCAATCTCCACCAAGATCTCGTTGGGTGTCAGGTCGGCAAGATCTCCGTAGAGAGCTATCTGACCGTTCTCGACGAGA
>DMPC01000096.1:0-179 GCA_003456155.1 Actinomycetota bacterium
CAGCAGGTCATCCAGCTGCTGAGTGGATACCAGGGCAAGGAGCCCGCCACGTCCGGCGGTCCGGCCGAGGGCACTCCCTCCACGTCACTCGTGCTCGACCAGTTCGGCCGCAACCTCACGGCCGCCGCCCGCGAGGGCAAGCTCGACCCGGTCATCGGGCGCGAGAAGGAGATCGAGCG
>DMPC01000096.1:413-553 GCA_003456155.1 Actinomycetota bacterium
GAGCCCGGCGTCGGCAAGACCGCGGTCGTCGAGGGCCTGGCCCAGGACATCGTGAACGGCGACGTCCCGGAGACCCTGAAGGACAAGCAGCTCTA
The DNA here is from genome assembly GCA_003456155.1 of Actinomycetota bacterium. Lineage (GTDB taxonomy): Bacteria > Actinomycetota > Actinomycetes > S36-B12 > S36-B12 > UBA10649. Next base: position 509 of record DMPC01000096.1, read on the forward strand.
CACGCTGGACCTCGGGGCGCTCGTGGCCGGCAGCCGCTACCGCGG
>DMPC01000096.1:761-1157 GCA_003456155.1 Actinomycetota bacterium
AGAAGGTCCTCAAGGAGATCCGCACGCGTGGCGACATCATCCTGTTCATCGACGAAATGCACACGCTCGTCGGAGCGGGTGCCGCCGAGGGTGCGATCGATGCCGCCAGCATCCTCAAGCCGATGCTCGCGCGCGGTGAGCTCCAGACCATCGGTGCCACGACTCTCGACGAGTACCGCAAGCACATCGAGAAGGATGCCGCGCTCGAGCGACGCTTCGCCCCGATCCAGGTGGCCGCACCCGACGTGCCGCACACGGTCGCGATCCTTCGTGGCCTGCGGGACCGCTACGAGTCGCATCACCGCGTCTCGATCACCGACGGTGCACTTGAGGCCGCTGCCCGGCTCTCGGACCGCTACATCTCCGATCGTCAGCTGCCGGACAAGGCCATCGACC
>DMPC01000096.1:1333-1704 GCA_003456155.1 Actinomycetota bacterium
GCCATCGACCTCATCGACGAGGCGGGCTCACGGCTGCGCATCCGTCGCATGACGGCGCCGCCGGATCTTCGCGAGTTCGACGAGCGGATCGCCGACGTGCGCCGGGAGAAGGAGTCGGCCATCGACTCCCAGGACTTCGAGAAGGCCGCCGCCCTGCGCGACCAGGAGAAGAAGCTGCTCGCCGAGAAGGTCGAGCGTGAGCGCGAGTGGAAGGCGGGCGATCTCGACGTCGTCGCCGAGGTCGACGAGAAGCTGATCAGCGAGGTGCTCGCTCTGATGACGGGCATCCCGGTGTCCGACCTCACCGAGGACGACATCGCCCGGCTTCTGCGCATGGAGGAGGAGCTCCACAAGCGCGTCATCGGCCAGGA
>DMPC01000096.1:1873-2159 GCA_003456155.1 Actinomycetota bacterium
CGCGTCATCGGCCAGGAGCAGGCGATCAAGGCCCTGTCCAAGTCGATCCGTCGCACGCGCGCCGGCCTGAAGGATCCCAAGCGACCCTCGGGCTCCTTCATCTTCGCCGGCCCCTCGGGCGTCGGGAAGACCGAGCTCAGCAAGACACTTGCCGAGTTCCTGTTCGGTGACGAGGACGCCCTCATCGCACTCGACATGAGCGAGTTCTCCGAGCGGCACACCGCTTCGCGCCTGTTCGGCTCACCGCCCGGATACGTCGGTTACGAGGAGGGCGGCCAGCTCACCG
>DMPC01000096.1:2335-2627 GCA_003456155.1 Actinomycetota bacterium
GCGGCCAGCTCACCGAGAAGGTGCGTCGCAGGCCGTTCTCGGTCGTGCTGTTCGACGAGGTGGAGAAGGCGCACCCGGACATCTTCAACTCGCTCCTGCAGGTGCTGGAGGAGGGCCGACTCACCGATGCTCAGGGTCGCGTGGTCGACTTCAAGAACACCGTCATCATCATGACCACCAACCTCGGCAGCCGTGATGTGTCCAAGGGCCAGACCCTGGGCTTCGCCCCGGACGATGACACCGAGGGAGCCTACGAGCGGATGAAGTCGAAGGTGCAGCAGGAGCTCAAGCA
>DMPC01000096.1:2830-23710 GCA_003456155.1 Actinomycetota bacterium
GAGTTCCTCAACCGCATCGACGACGTCATCGTCTTCCACCAGCTCACCGAGGACGAGATCATCGAGATCGTCGACCTCATGGTCGCGAGCCTCGAGAAGCGTCTCGAGGAGCAGGACATGGCGATCGAGCTGACCCCTGCGGCCAAGGCGCTGCTGGCGCATCGCGGCTACGACAGCGCCCTCGGCGCACGTCCCCTCCGTCGCACGCTCCAGCGTGACATCGAGGATCCGCTCGCCGAGAAGCTGCTGTTCGGCGACCTGAAGCCGGGCTCGATCGTGTTGGTCGACGTGGCAACGGGTGACGGTGAGGAGCCCTTCGAGTTCACGGCGATGCCCAAGGCCGAGCTGCCGGACGTCCCGCCCATCGAGGCGGCTGGCGCTGGCGATGCGGACGTGACGGCCTGACGCCGGAGCATCGGGGAGTCCAGGGGAGCGGTCATGCCGACAGGTCCCCTCATCCCTGGGCTCGAGGAGTTCGATCGGCCCAAGCGTGGGTGGCCACGGTGGCTGACCGCGTTGGTGCTCGGCCTTGTGGCGCTCGTGGTGCTGGTCATCGTCGCGGGGTTCATTGGAGGTGTGGGGCCGCTGCGGATCCTGGGCCAGTCGAGCGTGCCCCTCACCCCGGTGGCCTACCGCTCGACTGACTCCCCTCAGATCATCGAGGTCGCCGTGACGGTGCCGTCCCAGGGACTGTGTCGAAGTGATGACCTGGAGGTGGTCGCCTACGAGCGGGGCAGTCGGATCGAGGTCGAGGGCTCGGTGATCCGTCCTCGTTCGGCGAGCTGCCAGGCGGTGCCGATGGGTGGTGATCTCATCTGGGTGCCCGCCAGTCTTGATGCACCGCTGGGAAGCCGCACGGTCATCTCGATCGAAGGACGGACCCCGCTGCCGGACCGATCAGCCGGGTAGGCCCCCGTCGTCCATCGACTCGCGTCCAACTGACGCTGCCGTGCCGATGGACGCTGCCGTGCCGACGGACTGATGGGGCTCGGCGAGCAGGCCCAGGATCCGGGCACGGGCGACGGCGTGATCACGGTCATGCACCCCGAGGGCCCGGTAGATGGCCAGGGACTCCGAGCGGACGGTCGAGTCGCTGAAGCCGATGCGTGCGCCGATCGCCCGCATCGTCAGGCCTTGGGCCAGCAGGGCGAGCACGGAATGCTGCCGGTCGGTCAGGGCGACAGGTCCGGGGAGTTGCGGAACCGGCTCCGGCCCGGGTCGAGCGTCCTCGGCCCCCTGCTGGACCCCGGCCACGTAGATGGCCAGGACGTCCGCCAGCTCGGCCAGGCAGGAGCGGACCCGTGATGCATCCACCGGGGGGTCGAGCACCACGACCAGGGCGGCGAGGGGCTGGCCCGCGGGCCCCAGCGGCCAGGCGGCGAGCGGGACTCCGGCGGTGCCGTCGCCCGCAGGCAGGACGACGCTGCCCTGGAGAGCGTCGATGGAGGCATCAAGCAGGTTCTGGCGCAGGCGGTCGGTGTCCGCCACACCCGGCGGCATCGACAGCCAGTGACCGAGCAGGCGAGGTTCGCCGTCGTACGCCGCCGCGATGGCGCCGCCTCGGATCGACAGGGGTCCGCTCAGGAGGGCGACCACGAGTCGCGAGACCTCGTTGAGGTCGGGACGGCTCGCCAGAAGCCCGGCGAGCGTCGTGGCCAGGGCCCGCTGCTCCTGGTTGCGTCGTCTCTCGGTCACGGTGCATTGTGTCGGACCGGCATTCGTCCTGGCAGCCCATGGTGGTCAGGTCACTCAGATCTGACCGATCATCGCCACGCCGTCACCTGCCATCCTCACGCAGCTGCGCGAGCAGTTCCTCCAGCGAGACGGTCGCGATGCCGATGCGCTGATCGGCGATGCCGAAGGGGATCACGAGGGTGTCGCCGTGGGCCAGTCCCCCGCACGAGTAGACGACGTTGGGCACGTAGCCCTCCCGATGCCCCGCGGTCGGAGTGAGGAGGGGCATGATCGTGCGACCGAGCACGATGGTCGGATCGTCGAGGTCGAGCAGCAGGGCACCCATGCTATAGGTGCGCATCGGGCCGACACCGTGCGTGAGCACCACCCACCCCTGGGCCGTCTCGATGGGGGAGCCGCAGTTGCCTAGCTGGATCAGCTCCCATGGCTCATGCGGCACTTGGAGCACGGTGGTGGCCGTCCAGTGCCGCAGATCGTCGGACAGGGCCAGGCTGTTGGTCTCCCGATCCGACCGCGTCAGGGCGGCGAAGTGGCCGCCGATGCGGCGGGGGAACAGCGCCAGGCCCTTCCCCATGGCGGCGGCGCCGGAGACCGGGGAACTCGCGAAGTGCTGGAAGTCGGTGGTCTCGAGCAACTGCAGGGAGATGGTGCTGCGGTCGAACGCCGTGTAGGTGGCGAGGTATCGGCATGAGCCGTCGTCCTCGACGAAGCGCACGAACCGGGCGTCCTCCATGCCGTGGTACTCCGGTGGCGCGTGGGGCCAGAGGATGCGTTCGGAGACGTCAGTGTCGTCGGGGAATCCCACGCGGTACGACCATTGGGTGAGCCCGGCCGCATGGCTGGCGAGATCGGGGCTGATCCGCGGGGAGCCGTCCCCCAGAGTTGTCAGTGCCGCATTCAGCTCGCCGTCGTCGAAGGTCGCCGGCAGCAGCGCGAGCAGGTGGGAGAGCTCATCGAAGTCATGGCCGAGCTGGTCGAGTCGAGCATGGAAGACCCGCCGACTGTGGATGCCCGGCTCACCGGACTCGTACGTGACGTAGTGCGAGGGCTGGTTCACACTGACCGACCCACCGGCGTCGATCATCCCGGTCCGGAAACCGATCGCCGACCGGTGGCCCTCCCCGATGCACCGGACGCTCATGACGAAGCGGAGGGAGCCGTCACTTCCCTGGATCGGGTGCGGCACCATCGAGGGGTTGGCCAGGGCCGCGCCCTCGATCGCATACTCGTGCGTGAAGTACGCCCCGATGAGCAGACGTCTCGCACCCGAGACGGGTGCGCCCGCGGTCACCAGGGGCAGGACGCGGTCGGCGTTGGCCGCGAACAGCCGTTGGATCCCGCGATGCCGGTGGGCGAAGCGCTCCATGACGTCGTCGAGGGTCTGTTGGACCTGGTCGTCGTCGAGCTGCATCACGCGGTCGATCACTGCACCCGCTCGGGAGCCCGTCGGTCCGACGTCCTCCAGACCCGGGATGAACGGACGCGCCAGGACCCGGCTCGGGTCAGGACACAGGTCGATGCCGGTGTCGTGGGCCAGCGGCCGTCGCGTCATGATCGGCTCATCCCGCGATCGACAGGGAGTCCCGTGACCGGGGGCTGGCGGCGGATCCGGGCTGGGATCGCGGCAGGTCTGCTGCCCCACTCGGCAGGCGGGGGACCAGGGTCGAGGCGCGCTGCATTGTCGAGATCAGGGCCAGCGTCGACTCGGCCCCCTCATTGAGATTGCAGCCGCCCGATTCGAGTCCGTCGTAGCCTCCGCCCGTGCGCTCGTCGACCATCAGAACTCCCACGTCATTGCGCCCGAGGAACCAGTCGGCGGCCAGGGCGACACCCTCGCGCCACTGCGGGTCGCCGGTGACCGACCATGCACGCCAGCAGGCATCGGCGAGCGCGGCCACCTCGATGGGCTGCTGATCGAACTGCGGACCGTGCCCGTCCAGGTCCCGACCGCCTGCCCCCACCACGGAAAGGTGGCCGTCGCGGATCTGCGTCTGGAGCAGCCACTCCAGCATGGCCAGCCCCCGTCGCGTCACCTCGGGGGCGCCGAGGACGGCACCCGCCGCGATGAGGGCCTCGGGGATCGCGGCGTTGGCGTACGTCAGTCGCCGCTCGGGCCAGGGGATGCCGTGACAGGCCGCGGGCAGCAGGTCGACTGCGGCATCGACGAGGAGTCGGTGCGCCACGGGATTCCTGGGATGGACAGCGAGCACCTCGGCCGCCCCGAGTGCTGCGAAGGCCGTGGAGCGCAGCCAGGGCGAGCGCTGCCGGCCGCTCTTCTCGAAGCCCCAGAGTGCCATCGCCCGCAGTCCCGAGTGCGGATGGCTCGCGGCTGCCGCGCCGAGGGCCCACACCGCCCGGCCCCAGTGATCCTCGACTGACGGATCGTCGACCCACCGCCAGTACCCCTCGAGCTGGTACCGGTTGTGCACCAGACCGGAGTCTGCCTGGGCGTTGATGACGAAGGCGAGCGCCGTGCGGCTGAGTCGGCGGGCGACCCCCTCGTCGGGTTCGCGCGACGCCACGACGAGCAGTCGCGCGTTGTCATCCGTGCAGTAGCCGTGCTCGGGTCGGGGTTCGGCGTACCGGGCATGCTCGTAGATCCCGATGCGCGTCGTCAGGTGGGCCAGGTGCCGCAGGTGATAGCTCCACATGGTGGTCACGCCGTGATCAGCTGCTGCTCGACACGGGCATGGAAGGCCAGGTCCGCGTAGGCCGATGCGACGGCCGGCCAGCTGTGCAGGTCGGCAAGCAGTCGCGCAGAGGTGGCCATCGCCTCACGCAGATCGCGATCACCGGTCACGGCGAGCAGAGCCGCAACCAGGCCATCGTGGTCATCGTGCCCGACGAGGATCCCCGCGCCGGTGGAGAGCAGTTCGACGGCGTGGGGGAACGCGGTGGCGATCACCGGGCGTCCCGCAGCGATGCTGTCGACCAGCACCCCGGAGACGGCCTGGTCGGTCGAGGCGTAGGGCAGGACGATGACGGAGCTTGTCGACAGGTAGTCGGCCAGGGTCTGGGGCTCCCGGTAGGTGCGATCGAAGCGGACGAGATGGCTGACGCGTCGGTCCCTGACGCGCTGGACGAGCGATTCCCGGTACTCCTCCCCGTGCGCGCGCAGCACCTTCGGGTGAGTCATCCCCGAGATCGTGTAGTGCACACGGTGCCCGTTCTCGTTGAGGGTGCCGATGGCGTCGATGACTCGCTCGATCCCCTTCCCCGGGCTGAGCAGGCCCCAGCTGAGCACCTCAGGATGCGGGTGGAGGGGGCTTGAGCGATGTCGGCTCGATCCGTCGGCGACGATCGCGCCGTGCGGGACGGTGACGATCGATGCGGGGTCGACGTCGTATCGGCCGACGAGCCGGTCATGCGAGCACCTCGTCATCACCACGACATGTGCGGAGCGGCGGGTGATCTCCTCCAGGATCCTGCGCTGGTTGGGCTGGGGATCGATCGGCACGGTGTGCAGGACGGTGATCACGGGAACGGTGACGAGCCTCATGACATCGAGCACCTCCTCGCCGTCGCGACCGCCGAAGATGCCGTACTCGTGCTGGATGATCGCGACGTCGGCCTCGGACAGCACCAGGGCTGCCCGGCGGACGCTGCTGGGCGAGCCGGGCAGCAGGTGCCCGGCCACCCGGTGACTGGCATCGGACTCCATGCTCCCGTCGGCCACCCGGACGATGTCGACCCGATGCCCCTGCGCCGTGAGCGCGCCGCTGAGGGCGGACGCGAACGTGGCCAGGCCGCATGCGGTGGGCGGATAGGTGCTGAGCATGGAGACGGTGAAGGACGGGGCGGTACGGCCGGGCACGTGCATGGTTCCTCCTCGAAGGCTCGGGTCGTCGCTCATCCGCATGTCACTCACCCCGAGTGACGGGAATGGACTGGCGCTGCTCGGATTCGCTGGGCAGGTGGACCGATATCTCGAGGATCCCGTCCTCGTAGGAGGCGCTCAGATCACTCGGCTGGACGCCGCTGGGCAGCATCAGGCTTCGACGGAATCGTCCGTAGTGGAACTCCGAGTGATGCTCCTCGTCGGTGCTCTCCTCGCGGACCGCCTCGATCGTGAGCACTCCTCCGGACAGCGAGACCTCGAGATCCTTGTCGACGTCGATCCCGGGAAGCTCGGCGCGCAGGATGAACTCCCCGTCGCGCGACAGTTCCTCGACACGGATGCCGTGGGTCGCGCGCAGGGCCAGGTCCAGCTCGGCGGGCCACAGGGAGTCCAGCCAGGAGATCAGGGAGGGCAACGGGGCGCGCAGGGGCGGCTCGGCGATCAAGCGAGTGGGCGTAACGGTGGACATCGAGGACTCCTCAAGGAGGGGCCGCGGCTCGGGCGCCTGCGGCGGGTGCCTCCATTCCAGGTCAGCCCCCTCCCCGGACTCCAGCGGGAATCGCACCTTGGACGTCCGATGGACGTCCAAGGTGGGCGTGGGCGATGGCCTGGGTGCCGTTCGGGATGCTCGCGAGTCTGGGCGGCGTCAGTCCGGCAGTGCGAGGTGGCCCGACGCCACTTCCACGACGAGTCCGTCGCTGATCAGCCCGGCCAGGGCCCGCTGGTACTGCTCCTCGTCCGGCCAGGTCGAGCGAAGCTCCGCCGCGCTCACGGGGCCATGGGCGTCGCGCAGCATGGCGAGCACGCGTCCGCGCGCCTGCCTGTCACTGCCCTCGTAGCGGGGCTGGCGCCGGGGAGCCGACTCCGGCAGAGGTCGGCCGAGAGCATGCCAACGGCAGGTGCCCGCCACGGGGCACCGATCGCACGCCGGTGCCCGAGCGGCGCAGACCAGAGCGCCGAGCTCCATCACCGCCGCAGACCAGCGAGCGCTATCGGCGTCCTGCGCGGGCCACAGGGCGTCGGCAGCAGTGCGCTCGCCCCGGGTCAGGTGTGCGGCGGGCAGGGCCTGGCCATCGCGTGCGCGCACGAGGACTCGGCGCACATTGGTGTCGAGGACGATCGATCGACGGCCGAAGGCGAAGGCGCGCACGGCAGCCGCGGTGTACTCGCCCACCCCGGGCAGCGATCGCAGGGCCTGCTCGTCGTCGGGCACCTCGCCGGCATGGTCGTCCCGGATGACGACCGCCGACTCGTGCAGACGCCGGGCCCGGCGCGGGTAGCCCAGGCGCCCCCAGGCTCGGACGGCCTCCCCGACCGAGTCACGGGCGAGAGCGTCGGGTGTGGGCCAGCGCTCCATCCAGGATTCCCACACGGGGAGTACCCGGTCGACGGGTGTCTGCTGCAGCATGAACTCACTGACCAGGACGCCCCAGGGCGTGGTCGAGCGCCACGGCAGGGGTCGCTCGTGGGCGTCGAACCAGGAGATGACAGCCCGGACGAGGGGGGAATCGTCCGTGGGGGAGGCCGGGGCTGCCACGCAGGGATCGTGTCACGCCCGGCTCGGTGCTGCTACTACGGTGGTCCCGTGAGCACGTTCATGCACCCCAACGGCCCCGAGCCGGCCTCGGTCTACTGGGTGCGGCGGGCGGCGATCCTGGTGGTGCTCCTCACGGTCGTGGTCGGTGCCTGGTGGCTGCTCGGCGCCCTCTCGGGATCCGGTGCAGATCCCGCTGCAGACTCCACGGGCACGGGGACCGAGGTGGTCGTGGACGACACCGCTGGCGTGGACTCGGGCGGCGTGGATTCGAGTGGCACGGAGTCGGGCGGCGTGGATTCCGGCGGCACGGCGACCTCTGCCGTGACGACGCCCGCCGAGCCGTTGGCCTGCGCCGACTCGGTCATCGCGGTGGCGGCGACCACGGATGCGTCGACCTATCGGGTCGGTGAGAAGCCGCGGCTGATGCTGTCCATCACGAACACCGGAGAGGTGGCCTGCACGCGCGATGTGGGCCCGAAGGCCAATGAGCTCGAGATCACCTCGGGCGGCTACCACGTGTGGTCGAGCGACGACTGCAACGCGAGCGACAAGACCAAGGTGACGCTCCTCGAGTCGGGGCAGACGGTCGCCTCGACCATCACGTGGAGCGGTCGCCTGACGCAGAAGGGCTGTCCGGGAGGCGAGGGGGCCAAGGCGAAGGCCGGCCGCTATGACGTCGAGGGTCGCAACGGCAAGGTCCGCAGCGAGCAGACGCCGTTCGGGCTCAGCAACAAGAACTGACGGTCAGCCGAACCGCTCAAGGATGCTGGCCTCGGCCAGGCGCGAGAGTCCGTTGCGCACGGAGCGAGCCCGGGTCTCGCCGACACCCTCGACGCGCTGGAGATCCTCGGTGCTGGCGGCCAGCAGTCGGGGGAGCGTGCCGAAGTGGCCGACGATCCGGTCCGTGATGACCTCGGGCAGCCGAGGGATCCTCGTGACGAGGCGGAATCCCCGTGGCGTCACCGGTGCCTCGAGAGCCTCCGGTGTATCGGGGTAGCCGAGCGCTCCGGCGATGGTCGTCAGGTCGACGAGATCCGGCCGAGCCTCGAGGGACTCCAGCGCCCGATCCACCCCGCGCTTCTTTCGGTACAGGGTCGGGGTGAGGTAGTCGCGAACGAGGAGCCGGCGCGACGTGTCGACGCCCTGGATGAGCTCGTGCACCTGCAGGGCCAGGAGACGACCCTCGGAGCCGAGCATGAGCAACTGGGCGTCCACCTCCACGCGGATGCGGCGGACCATCTCGTGGCGCTGGGTGACCACGCAGACATCGCGAAGCGTCGCAGCATCCTCGATCTCGAGGGAGGAGAGCGCGGCGTCGACCTCGTCCAGGCGCTCCCGATAGCCCTCCAGCGTCGCCACCGCCTGGCTGGCCCGCGCCATGACCCGGGCAGACTCCTCGAGCAGGTGGTGCCGACCGCCGACGTAGACGGCGATCGTGTTCATCGACTTGCTGACGCTGATGACCGGGTGCGAGGTCTGCCGGGAGACCCGGTCTGCCGTGCGGTGCCGGGTGCCGGTCTCGTCCGTGGGCAGGGAGGGATCGGGCACGAGCTGCACCCCGGCCCGCACGATCGCGTTCCGGTCCGGATCGATGACGATCGCGCCGTCCATCTTGGAGAGTTCCCGCAGGCGTGTCGCGGAGAACGGAACGTCCAGGACGAAGCCGCCGTTGACGATCTGCTCGACGGATCGGTCCCAGCCGATGACGATCAGGCCGCCGGTGCGGCCTTGGAGGATGCGCTCGAGGCCGTCGCGCAGGGGAGTGCCGGGCGCGACCAGGGCGAGTGCAGCCTGCAGTCGTGCCTCGGCGGTGGGCTCGGCAGTCATGGTGTCTCCGGCGTCAGCGGGGAAGGGCCGACGTTCCCGGATCACTGGCACGGGCCAGCCGTGAGGCGACCCGGATCGCGTCGTGAAGCGATCCCACCTCATGCAGGTGCATTCCGGCAGGCGGCGCGCCGGAGCCGCGGGATCTGCTCGGGACGATCGCGTCGGTGAAACCCAGCCGGCCGGCCTCGGCCAGCCGGCGCGTCAGGGAGGTCACGGGTCGGACGTCACCGGCGAGGCCGACCTCGCCGAAGGCGAGCAGGCCCGTGGGCAGGGCGAGGTCGGATGCACTGCTGGCGATCGCCAGCGCGAGCGCCAGATCGGTGGCGGGCTCGGCGAGGCGCACCCCGCCGACGGTGGCGGCGAAGCAGTCCTGCTGGGACAGCCGCACGCCTGCGCGACGCTCCAGGACTCCCAGCATCATGGCTACACGTGCGGAGTCCAGGCCGGAGGTCACCCGGCGCGGCTGGGGCGTGGCGGTCGGGGCGATCAGCGCCTGCACCTCGGCCAGCAGAGGTCGACGGCCCTCCATCGTGACCGTGACGCACGTGCCCGGTGCCGGGTTCTCACGATCGCCCAGGAAGAGCCCGCTGGGATCGGAGAGCCCGACGATCCCGTCGTCCACGAGTTCGAAGCAGCCGATCTCGTCGGCGGCACCGAATCGGTTCTTTACCGCGCGGACGAGGCGAAGCGGGCCGTGCCGGTCACCTTCGAAGTGGAGGACGACATCGACGAGGTGCTCGAGCGTGCGCGGCCCGGCGACGGCACCGTCCTTCGTGACATGGCCGACGACGATCACGATGATCCCGCGCGTCTTGGCGACCGCGATCAACGAGGCAGCCACCTCCTTCACCTGGGTGACGCCTCCGGCGGCGCCGTCCACCTCGGTGCTCGACACGGTCTGGACGGAGTCGACGACGACGAGGGTCGGCTCGACCGCGTCGATGTGGCCGAGGATGCTCCCGAGGTCGGTGTCGGCGGCGAGGAACAGCGCATCTGCCACGGCGCCGATCCGCTCCGCCCTCAGTCGGACCTGCGCGGCCGACTCCTCTCCCGTCGCGTAGAGCACGCGGCGTCCGGTGCGAGCCCAGGTGGCCGCGGTCTCCAGGAGCAGAGTCGACTTGCCCACGCCGGGCTCGCCCGCGAGGAGGAGCACGGCTCCGGCGACGAGTCCGCCGCCGAGGACACGGTCGAGCTCCTCGATGCCGGTCGGCACTGCCCGCGCCGCGGCGACGTCGACCGAACCGATCGGCACCGCGGGTGTCGTGGCCGTGTGGACGGCCGTCGTGCGGGCTCGCACGGCACCGGACTCCTCGACGGTGCCCCAGGCCTGGCACTCTCCGCAGCGGCCGACCCACTTCGTGGTCGTCCAGCCGCACTCGGTGCAGCGGAAGGGGGAGACCGTCGTCTTGGCCATGGCTGCGATCAGGGGGTCGGGTCGGCGGGGTGCGGAGACAGGCCGAGGGGGGAGCGGCCCTGCTCGAGGAGCACGAGGCGCGCGCGGCACAGGCGCGCGAGCTCCTCGTACGCGGGCTCGCCGATCAGCGCGACGATCTCATCGCGCCCGGACTCGAACACCGCGGTCTCACCCACATGGGCATCGGTGTTGGACGAGCAGTACCAGGGGAAGTCGTGACCACCGGCCCCCCAGTCCTGGCGCGTGTACTCGCCGACGACGACGACGAGCAACTCCGTGCCGTCCTCGACCTTGCGCTTCTCGTAGGAGCGCCGGATCGGCAGCTGCCAGCACACCTCGGGCTTGGTCTCGAGGAAGGAGACGCCCTCGGCGGCAGCCAGGTGATGCAGTGCGCAGCCGTAGCCCCCGGGGAAGTCCGCATCGTTGTGGAAGATGCAGGCGCCCTTGACGACACGGGTCTTGATCGCGCCGTCCTCCTTCTCCGTCCACCCCTTGCGGTGCCCGGTGCGGTAGCGCTGCCAGAGCTCCGGCGTCAGCCGCTCGACCCAGGACGTGACGCGCTTGCGGTCGTCCTTGTCGGCGAAATGCGCCCCATGCACGCAGCAGCCGGCGTCGGGACGTCGCGCATCGATGCCCTGGCAGCCCCGACCGAAGATGCAGGTCCAGCGGGACGTGAGCCACGTGAGGTCGGCCTTGATCACCTGCCGAGGGTCGGCGGGATCGATGAACTCGACCCACTGACGGGGAAAGCCGATGAGCACCTCAGGCATGACGTCACCCTACGTGCTCGGGGTGACGTCGGGATGAACGGCCGATCCGGTGCTGCGAAGGCCCCGGGTCGGGCGTTAGTTTCCTCCCGTGAGACTCGGCGTGCTCGACCTCGGCTCGAACACCGTGCATCTGCTCCTGGTGGACGCCCACCATGGTGCTGCCCCGGTTCCCGCATCCAAGCTCAAGATGCCGCTCCGCATCTCTGAGCACCTCACTGATGACGGGTGCATCGATGATGCCGCCGTCCAGCAGTTGATCGCGTTCATCATCCGCGGCCAGGAGCTCGCCGAGGACCTCGGGGCGACCGAGATCATGGCCTTCGCGACCTCCGCCATCCGAGGCGCCCGCAACGGCGAGCAGGTGCTCGACCAGGTGCGGCGTGACACCGGGCTCGACGTCGCGGTGCTCTCCGGTGAGGATGAGGCCCGCATGACCTTCCTCGCCGTGCGGCGCTGGTTCGGCTGGTCCAGTGGGCGCATCCTCGCCCTCGACATCGGCGGTGGCTCGCTGGAGCTCGCGTCCGGCACCGACGAGGAGCCGGACGCAGCTGTCTCACTTCCCCTCGGTGCTGGTCGGCTGACGCGCGACCTGCTGGTCGGCGACCCGCCGACACCGGAGTCGGTGCGGGAACTGCGGCGCCACGCCCGGGCCTCGATCGCTGAGGTCGTCGGCCGAATCCGCCGGGTCGGCGAGCCGCGCATGGCGGTCGCCTCGTCCAAGACGTTCAAGCAGCTGGCCCGCATCTGCGGAGCAGCCGCAGCGAGCGAGGGCATCCACACTCCGCGGGTGCTCACCGCCGTGGATCTGCGCGATGTCGTCCCTCGGCTGGCCGCGATGTCGACCCAGGAGCGGGCAGCGCTGCCGGGAGTGTCCGAGGGACGGTCGGCGCAGATGGTTGCCGGGGCGATCGTTGCCGAGGCCGCAATGGACCTGTTCGAGATCGAGGAGCTCGTGGTCTGCCCTTGGGCCCTGCGAGAGGGGATCATCCTCCAGCGGCTGGACGGAATGGCACCGTGACCCGTGATGCGACGGATCCGGCCCTCGGCCTGACCGCGGCCGAGGTTGCGGAGCGCGTCGCTCGGGGGGAGGTCAACGCCGCCCCCGATGCCCGAAGCCGCAGCCTCAGCGACATCGTGAAGGCCAACACCTTCACCTGGTTCAACGGACTGATCGGCTCGCTGTGGGTGGTCATGCTCCTGGTCGCGCCGATCCAGGACTCGCTGTTCGGCTTCGTCATCGTCTTCAACACCGCGATCGGCATCGTGCAGGAGTACCGCGCGTCGCGAACGCTGGCCCAGCTCTCGGTGCTCGGCGAGGCGCGCCCGGTGGTGCGGCGCGACGGCGTCGATGCTCCCGTGGCGAAGGACGATGTCGTCCTCGACGACGTCATCGTCCTGACGACCGGTGACCAGCTCGTCGTCGACGGCGTGGTGCTCCACTCCGAGGGCCTGGAGATCGACGAGAGCCTGCTCACCGGCGAGGCGGACCCGGTCGACAAGGCACCGGATGACGAGGCGATGTCTGGATCCTTCGTGGTGGCCGGGTCAGGGCTGTACCAGGCGACCCGCGTGGGGCGCGACTCCTTCGCGGGGCGACTGACGGAGCAGGCATCGAGCTTCCACCTCACCAATTCCGAGCTGCGCGACTCGATCGCCGGCTTCATCCGGGCGATCTCGTTCCTCCTCGTGCCCGTCGGGCTGCTCCTGCTGTGGTCCCAGCTCGTCCGAGCCGACCTGCCCTTCGACGAGGCGGTCCGGGGGACCATCGCCGGCATCGTCACGATGATCCCCGAGGGCCTGGTGCTCCTCACCTCGATCGCGATGGCGGTGTCGGTGGTCCGGCTGGCGCGCAAGAGGGTGCTGGTGCAGGACATGCCTGCCGTCGAGGTGCTCGCTCGTGTCGACACGATCTGTGTCGACAAGACGGGCACGCTCACCGAGCCGGGCATGCGCGTGCAGGATCTCGAGCCGATCGCAGGTGCGTCGATCGACATGGTCATCGCCGTGCTCGGAGCGCTCGGCGCGAGTGAGGCCAACCCCAATCCCACGCTCGAGGCGATCGCCGACGCCTATCCCGATCCGGGCTGGACCGTGGTCGCGTCGACGCCGTTCTCCAGTGCCCGCAAGTGGTCGGCTGCGGATCTCGGCGAGCATGGCGCGTGGGTCCTCGGGGCTCCGGAGATCGTGGGCGCCGGGGCATCGGCCGAGGTTCAGACCCGCGCGGACGAGCGGGCGGCCGGGGGAGCGAGGGTCGTCCTCCTCGCGCAGGCCGACCGGATGCCGTCATCCGATGACGTCCTGGTCGGGCTGGTGCCGAGGGCCCTCGTGGTCATCAGCCAACAGCTGCGCCCGGACGCAGCGGAGACCGTGGCCTACTTCCTCGAGCAGGGGGTCACCGTCAAGGTCATCTCGGGCGACAACGCCGCCACCGTCGGGGCCATCGCAGCCCAGGCCGGCGTCCCGGGCGCGGATCGGGCCGTTGATGCGCGCACGCTCCCGGACGATCCTCAGGCGCTCGCCGGCCCCGTCGACGAGGCGAATGTCTTCGGCCGCGTCACCCCGCTGCAGAAGCAGCAGATGGTGGAGGCGCTGCACCTGCGGGACTCCACCGTCGCCATGACCGGTGACGGCGTCAACGACGTGCTGGCCCTGAAGAAGGCGGATCTCGGCATCGCCATGGGCTCAGGATCGGGAGCGACCCGGGCCGTCGCCCAGCTCGTGCTCCTCGACGACAAGTGGTCGGTGATGCCGAGTGTGGTCGCCGAAGGCCGCCGCGTGCTCGGCAACATCGAACGGGTCTCCGACGTGTTCCTCACCAAGACGTCCTACTCGGTCGTCTTCTCCGTGATGACCGGCCTCTTCGCCTTCGCCTTTCCCTTCCTGCCCCGTCACCTGACGCTCGTGAGTGCGCTGACCATCGGAATTCCCGGCTTCTTCCTCGCGCTGATGCCGAACACCGAGCGTTTCCGCCCGGGTTTCCTGCGACGAGTCCTGCTGTTCGCGGTGCCGTCAGGGATCATCTGTGCTGCCTCCTCCCTGGTGAGCTACAGCGTTGCCCTCCGTGTCGGCGAGCCCCTCGTCAATGCCCAGGCGGCGGCGAGCGTCACGCTCTTCATCGTGGCGTCGAGTGTGCTCCTCATGTCCGCGCGACCGTTGAACGCGATCCGCATCGCGATCGTCGCCTCGATGGTGGCTGCCTTCCTCGCCGTGCTGCTCATCCCGTTCCTGTCGAACTTCTTCGCACTCTCCCTGGGTCCGGAGCGCTACTCCATCGTGGCGATCGTCTCCGGCCTGGTGGGAGCTGTCCTCGTGTGGGTCGTCGGTCTCTTCGTCGATCGCTGGCGACGTCCGCAGGCCGCCCGATGACCCCCGATGCGGTCCGACGCCCTGCCATCCAGGTCGGGCTCTCCACCTCGTCGGTCTACCCCGAGTCGACGGCGGCCGCCTTCGAGGTCGCGTCGTACCTCGGGTACGACGGTGTGGAGGTCATGGTCGGCACTGATGCGACGAGCCAGGATCCTGAGGCATTGAAGGCACTGTCGGATCACTACCAGGTCCCGGTTCTCGCGATCCACTCGCCGTGCCTGCTCATCACGCAGCATGTCTGGGGCACCGACTCCTGGGGCAAGCTCCAGCGCGCTCAGCGGGCCGCTGAGCGCGTCGGTGCGCGGACGGTTGTCGTCCACCCGCCCTTCCGCTGGCAGCGCGAGTACGCACGGGAGTTCGTCACGGGCCTGCATCGGATGGGCTCGGAGACGGACGTCCGATTCGCGGTCGAGAACATGTACCCGTGGCGCGCGGGACCGGGTTCGGTCGATGCCTACCTGCCGGACTGGGATGTTCGCAATGACGACTATCCGCACACCACGCTCGACCTGTCGCACACGGCCGTCTCGCGAAGCAACGCCATCGAGATGGCGACCGACCTCGGGCGGCGCCTGGCGCACGTCCACCTCGCTGACGGCACGGACTCCAACCGCGACGAGCACCTTGTGCCGGGGCGTGGGGATCAGCCCGTGGCGCCGCTGCTCACCCTGCTCGCCGGCACGGGTTTCGAGGGCACCGTCATCGCGGAGATCAGCACCCGCAAGGCCGCTGACCACGAGGCGCGACTGGCCGATCTCGCGGAGACTCTCCGGTTCGCGCGGCTGCATCTGGGGCAGGGCCCTGGCCCGGCTGCCCCGAGATCGACGTGAGCGGCGCGCGGCGGCATAGGCTGGATCGATGGTGAGTTCTCCGGTCTCCCCGCAGGACGCTGCGAATGCCGTGCTGCAGGCGGCCCGCCTGGCCTTCGACGCCCGCGGCTACGGAAGCGTCACGATGAAGTCGGTCGCGGTGGCCGCGGGTGTCGCTCCGGATGTCGTGCGGTCGCTCTACCTGAACAAGGAGCGCCTCTTCGCTGCGGCGATGCGCCTGCCCTTCGATCCTGCGGGTGCAGTGCCTGAGCTCATTGCACCGGGCCTGGACGGAATGGGACGCCGCCTCGTGCGCCTCGTGCTGACCCTGATGGGCGACGAGCAGGTCCGTGCCGACCTGACCCGACTGCTCGCCTCCGATCCCGCGGCGGGCTCGGGCACCGATGGCGTGCCGGGTTCACCGGCAGGGCTGGCCCGCGCTGCAGCCGACTCCGAGGCGGTCAGGCAGGTTCGCGCCATCGGCGAGTACCTGTCGACCGTTGTCATCGATCCCGCGGTCGCGGCCGTCGGCGTCCCGGATGCCCGGTTGCGCGCCACCGTCATCTCCTCCCAGTTGATGGGCATGGCGACGATGCGTTATCTGCTCCGCGTCGAGCCGCTGGCCTCGGCCTCGGATGACGATGTCGTGCGGTTGCTGGGACCGTCCATCCAGGCGCTCCTTGACCCGACCCGGCGCGAGGCATGATCAGGGAGGCCCTGACGTCGCTGGCGCGGCAGCCATCAGTGGCCGGAGTGCTCGCCCGGACCCCCGTGGCGCGTGACGTCGTGTCTCGAGTGGTCGGTGGCGAGGATGTCGTCAACGTGCTGCCGCTGGTCACCGATCTCGCCGACCGGGGCTTCCATGTTGCCCTCGAGCGCGTGGCGCCGGGAGTCGACTCCCTCGATCGGGCCGAGGAGGCGCGTGCGGGCTACGCCGCGCTCGTCGATGCCGTGGCGGCCGCCGGACTCGCGGGCGTCAGCGAGGTCACGGTCTTCACGGAGTCCCTCGGGCAGGGCCTGCACGGGGCGGATCCGTGGTCGGCGCTTCAGCAGCTCTCGGCTCAGGCTCGGGAGCAGCGCGTCGCCCTGCAGCTCGGGACAGGCCCGTTGCCCGACCTTGAGCAGGCGCTGGGCTGGGCCCAGGAGCTGGTCGACCGTGGCGATGACATCGGGGTGACCCTGCCGGCGATCCTGCGCTCCACGGAGCGGACAGCCCTGGCCTGGTCCGATCGACGGGTCCGTCTGGTCAAGGGGGCGCATGCGGATGGGGCCGACGCCTACCGTCAGCCGATCGAGACCGACAAGGCCTACGTGCGCTGCGCCAAGGCGCTGCTCCGCGGCTCAGGGCAGCCGTCGTTCGCGACCCACGATCCGCGCCTGATCGCCATCGTGGAGTCCTTGGCCCGGCGTTTCGATCGACCCCGGCACACCTACGAGTTCGCGTTCTATCTTGGTCGGCAGACGGCAGAGCAGGAGCGGCTGCTGGCTGAGGGCGAGAAGGTGCGCATCTACGTGCCCTACGGGGAGAGATGGCTGGAGCGCCTCGTGGCAGGCTTGCCCGAGCAGCCCGGCGGCATCACGGGGGCCCTGCGCTCCCTGCTGCCCGGCTGAGCGTGATCTTGTCCGCACGCGATCCGGTCGACAGGAGAGGCAGGGCACCATGCGCATCGCAGTCCTCGGGGGTGGCGTGATGGGTGAGACCCTCGCGGTCGGATTCCTGCGGCTGGACCCGCGCCCGGACGTCGTCATCGTCGAGAAGCAGCCGGAGCGGGCTGACGTGCTCGCGTCGACGCTGGGTGTCCCCGTGCTCGATCTGGACGACGCCCTCGCGGGTGCCGATGTGGTCGTGCTCGTCGTGAAGCCGCAGGACACTCCCGCACTGCTGGCACGGATGGGTGATGCTGTGGAGGCGGGGGCCGTGGTCATCTCGATCGCTGCGGGGATCCGAACGGCGACCATCGAGGCGTCGGTGCCGGCGGGCGTGAGCGTGGTGCGGGCCATGCCGAACACGCCGGCGCGCATCGGCCAGGGAGTGACCGGCATCAGCGCCGGTTCGCAGTGCACGCCCGAGGCGCTTGCCCTCGCCCAGCTCCTGTTGGAAAGCGTGGGGCTGGTGGTGACCGTTCCCGAGGATCTCCAGGACGCTGTGACGGCTGTGTCCGGCAGTGGTCCGGCGTACCTGTTCTACCTGGCGGAGGCGATGACGGCCGCTGGTGTCGAGCTGGGTCTGGACCTCGAGGTGGCGCGACAGATGGTGAATCGAACCCTGCTCGGGGCGTCGATGCTGCTCGACACGTCGGGGGAGTCGGCGGCCGAGCTGCGTCGACGCGTGACGTCGCCCGGTGGTACCACGGCATCGGCCATCGCGACGCTCGGCGACCGAGCCGTCGACGAGTCCGTCGTCGCTGCGCTGACCGCGGCCCGTGATCGCAGCCGAGAGCTCTCCGGCGCGTGACATGAGCGATCGGGTCGGGATCGTCTGGGACGAGCGCCTCGCGGAGTACGACTTCGGCCCCGGCCATCCCCTGGCCCCGATCCGGGTGCAGCTGGCGATGCGGCTGGCAGCGGACTTCGATCTGCTGCGGTCTCCTCGAGCGCACCTACTGACCGGCATCGAGCCGGTGGGGCACGACGTGCTGCTGCGCGTGCACGACCCCGGCTACATCGAGGCGGTCGAGCGGGCGTCCGAGGATCCGCACTACTTCGATCCGGCTCATGGGCTCGGCACGGAGGACGACCCCGTGTTTCCCGGCATGCACCGCGCGGCCTCGCGCATTGTGGGAGCCACTCTCGCGGCGACGAAGGCCGTGCACGCGGGTGGGGTCGATCACGCCGTGAGCCTCGCCGGGGGACTGCATCATGCGATGCCCGGCGCGGCAGCCGGCTTCTGCGTGTACAACGACATCGGCGCATCCATCGCCTGGCTCCTGGATCAGGGCGTGGAGCGGGTGGCCTACGTCGACGTCGACGTGCACCACGGCGATGGCGTTCAGGAGATGTTCTGGGACGACCCCCGGGTCCTGACGATCTCCCTCCACGAGTCGCCAGCGACGCTGTACCCGGGAACCGGCTGGCCGACCGAGATCGGTGGCGGCGGTGCCCTCGGGTCGGCGGTGAATGTGGCACTGCCGGCCGGCACGTCGGACCAGGGCTGGCTGCGTGCCCTTCACGGCGTGGTGCCCGAGGTTCTGGAGGCCTTCGCCCCCACCCTGCTCGTCACCCAGCAGGGAGTGGACACCCACTTCGAGGATCCGCTGGCCCACCTCCTGGTGTCGCTGGACGGCCAGCGCCTGGCCTTCGCGGCCCTGCATCGATGGGCGCATCGGTACGCCGAAGGTCGATGGATCGCTCTGGGAGGCGGCGGCTATGAGTGGGTCGACGTGGTGCCCCGTGCCTGGACGCACCTCATGGCCGAGGCCCTCGGCGCACCGATCCCACCGGAGACGGCCCTGCCCGAGGGGTTCCACGCGTTCGTCCTGGAGGCACTGGGCCGGCAGGCGCCGGGCCGGATGACGGATGGTCGCGAGCCGTGGCCCCGGCCGTTGGCCCAGGGGTTCGACCCGGACGACCCGGTCGATGCCGCGATCCTGGCCACGCGCGAGGCGGTGTTCCCGCACCACGGCCTGCATCCCGAGCCGGACCTGTGGTTCTAGTCGACGACCATCGGCCGGGTCGGTCCCGCCCGGGGCGGAAACGAATTCGGGAATCAACTTTCCCAGCCACCCCATCGGCCACTAGTCTTCGACAGCCTTGATGTCGTGGTCTCCGGAGGGGAAGCCGGTGCGAGTCGGGGAAGAGAGTTCGGTGTGAGATGTCGACGACCCCTGATCGTGCACTGAGTGACGTGCGCTTCCTGACCGTTGCCGAGGTGGCGGCCATGATGCGCGTGTCCAAGATGACCGTCTACCGGCTGGTCCACAACGGCGAGCTGCCTGCCGTGCGCGTGGGTCGCTCCTTCCGCGTCCCGGAGCAGGCCGTGTCCGACTACCTGCGCGACTCGTTCGTCGAGACCGCCTGATCGCAGGCGCGCTCACGCCCGCTGACTGCGGGCTCCCTCGCGATACCGCCTGCGGATCACCGAAACCCTCGCGGGTAGGCTGACGTACCGCTGTTGATGCTGTTCGGCGATCCGCCCGTGGATCTGCTGGAGATGAGAGATAAGGGATCGTCGATGGGCTCTGTGATCAAGAAGCGGCGCAAGCGGATGGCCAAGAAGAAGCACCGCAAGCTGCTGCGTCGCACGCGAGTCCAGCGCCGCAACAAGAAGTAGCCGCCGGACGGGGCCCCGGGCCCCGGCTGTCCGAGGACAGGGGGTCGCGATGACGCGTACCGTCCTCGTCACGGGCGTCTCCCGCCACCTGGGCGGCCGGATGGCCGCTCTTCTTGCCCTTGATCCTGAGGTCAACGTCATCGGCGTCGACGTCGTCGCCCCTGCGCAGGCGCTGACCGGTGTCACGTTCGTCCGGGCCGACATCCGAAGCCCGCTGATCGCCAAGATCATGGGCGAGGCGGCTGTCGACACCGTCGTCCACATGGGAGTCATCGCGACGCCGCGTCAGGCTGGCGGCCGGTCGGCGATGAAGGAGATCAACGTCATCGGGACGATGCAGCTGCTCGCCGCGTGCCAGCGCACTCCCGCCCTGCGCCAACTGGTCGTCAAGTCGACCTCGGCCGTGTACGGCTCAGGTCCGAAGGATCCGGCGCTGTTCACCGAGGAGATGGAGCCTCGACACCGGCCCTCGTCCGGCTGGGCCAAGGACTCGGTCGAGGTCGAGTCGTATGTTCGCGGCTTCGGCCGTCGGCGTCCGGACGTCACGGTCACCACGCTTCGCTTCGCGAACATCGTCGGGCCGCTCATGCGCACAGGGCTCACGTCCTACTTCAGCCTTCCCGTCGTACCGACCGTGCTCGGCTTCGATCCTCGGATGCAGTTCGTGCATGAGGATGACGCGCTGGGGGCCATTGATGCGTCCGTGCGCCGATCGGTGTCGGGCACGTTCAACATCGCCGGTGCAGGCATGCTGCTGCTGTCGCAGGCCATTCGCATGGTTCGTCGTCCGTCGATCTCGGTGCCCGCTGCCCTGCTGCCGTGGACCGGCCGCACCCTCTCCCCCCGGGGTCATGCCGACCTCTCGCCGGAGATGGTCCGGTTCCTGACCTACGGCCGCGGCCTGGACACCTCTGCCGCCGACGAGCGACTGGCGTTCGTGCCGGAGCACTCGACGCCAGCGGCGTTCGCGTCGTTCGCGCAGACCCTCACGACACCGGCATCGATCGAGGATCCCTCGGCCACCCTCGAGCAGTCCCCGCCCGGGTCGGTGCACCATGTCTGATGCCGCGGATCCTGCCGGCGACTCCGCCGCTGGCCGACTGAGCGCCTCCCGGGCAGCCCGACTGGTCGGCAACACCGGGCCGCAGCCCCGGGAGGAGGGTGAGCCGGCGAAGCCGCCCCAACGGGGCCGCGAGTCCGTGACCGTTCCCGATGGCGCCGTCAGGAGCATCCCCTCGCCCGGTGAGGACGGGATCTGGAGTGACGCCGAGATCGACCGCATCGACGAGTCCTGGGGCGAGTTCATCCGGCGCCGACTGGCCGGCGACTACCGGGTCGACGACTTCGGCTTCGA
>DMPC01000096.1:23938-24222 GCA_003456155.1 Actinomycetota bacterium
CTCTACCGCTCCTGGTTCCGTGTCGAGGTCACCGGCCTGGAGAACGTGCCCGCCGACTCGGCGGCATTGGTCGTCGCCAACCACTCGGGGGTCATCGGGGTCGATGCCGTCATGACCCAGGTCGCTCTGCACGATGAGCACCCGGCGCACCGGCACCTGCGGATGCTGGGCGCCAACCTGGTGTTCCAGACCCCATTCATCGGAGAACTGGCGCGCAAGGCCGGGCACACCCTGGCCTGCCACCCGGATGCGGAGCGGCTGCTGCGTGCGGGGGAGCTGGTCGG
>DMPC01000096.1:24439-28638 GCA_003456155.1 Actinomycetota bacterium
AAGCCGTTCTCCCAGCGCTACAAGCTCCAGCGCTTCGGTCGCGGCGGCTTCGTCACGGCGGCGATGCGAACCGGGGCACCGATCATCCCGACCGCGATCGTGGGCGCCGAGGAGATCTACCCGATGGTCGCCGACGCACGGCTGCTGGCCCGGATCCTGGGGCTGCCGTACTTCCCCATCACCCCGACGTTCCCCTGGCTCGGACCTCTCGGGATGGTGCCGCTGCCGAGCAAGTGGCACATCCACTTCGGCGAGCCGATCCCCACCGACGGCTACCCCGAGGGCTCCGCCGATGACCCGATGGTGGTGTTCAACCTGACCGACGAGGTGCGCGAGCAGATCCAGCAGTCCCTCTACCGACTGCTCGTCGAGCGGCCGTCGGCCTTCGGCTGATCAGCCTCGGCGTACGCGCGCACCCACGTAGCCGACGGCCATGCCCAGAGCCACGCCCGCCGCGCCCGTGGCCACGGGGAGGGCGTAGCGCTTGACGTGCTGACGGCGGCGGAAGTCGCGTACCTGCCAGTCGTTCTCCCGGGCGTGGGCGAGCAGGGTCGAGTCCGGGTTGACGGCTACCGGGTGCCCCACGAGCGAGAGCATCGGGATGTCGTTCGAGGAGTCCGAGTAGGCCGAGCACTCGGCGAGGTCGAGGCCCTCGCGCAGGGTGATCGCCCGGACGGCCTCGGCCTTGGCCAGGCCGTGCAGGGGCGACCCCTGGAGGCGGCCGGTGTAGATGCCGCCCCTCACCTCCGCCACGGTGCCGAGGGCACCGGTGAGGCCGAGCCGCTGAGCGATGACCTCGGCCAGTTCGACCGGGGTCGCGGTGACGAGCCATACCTGCTGCCCGGCGTCGAGGTGGCCTTGCGCAAGTGCGAGGCTGCCCGGGATGAGCTTGTCGACCATGCTGTCGTCGAAGACCTCCTCGCCCAGTCGCGCCAGCTCGGCGACCGACCGACCCTCCACGAAGGACAGTGCCGCCTCGGTGGCCGAGGCCATGTCCTCGAGATCCTCGGAGCCGCTCAGCACGAACTTCACCTGCTTGATCCCGAAGCCCAGGATCTCGCTGCCGTTGAAGTAGTGGCGTCGGGCCAGCCCTGCAGCGAAGTGGAAAAGGCTGGCACCACGCATGATCGTGTTGTCGACGTCGAAGAAGGCGGCTCCACGGGCGGCCACCTGGCCTGCGGGGAGGTCAGCCGCGGATCGCGTGCCTGCAGCGTCTGCGGAGGCGAGGCCGGCCTGGCGGTAGCGCGACAGGACGTCCGGGCGTCGCGCCGCAGGCGCATCCCCGCCCTGCTGCGTCTGATCCACCTGAGGAGAGTACCCAGCGCCATGGATCCGTGTGCCACACTCGGGGCACCGACCGCCGTTCGCCATGGACCGTCCCCGGGAGTGCCGATGAACGCGAACATCGCAGGCTTCCTGCGCGCGTCAGCGGAGCGTGACCCGGAGGGCATCTGCCTGATCTCCGGCGGGGATCGCCTCACGTGGCAGGCCGTCGACCGGGCCGTCGATGTTCTCGCCTCGGCTCTCGTCCAGCGCGGCCTGCATGCCGGCGACCGGGTCGCGCTCCTGCTCGGGAACAGCGTGGAGTTCGTGATCGCCTACTACGGCATCGCCCGGGCCGGCCTGGTGTGCGTCCCGCTCAACCCCGCCTACACCGTCGCCGAGGTCGCCGTGCTTCTCGCCGACTCCGGCGCGCGACTGCTGCTCGTGCAGGAGTCGACGCGCAGCGTGGGCGAGGAGTCGGCTGAGGCACTGCCCGGCTGCGAGGTCATCGCGGTGGGCAGCTCGGCCTGGCGGGACCTGCTGGCGTCCGGCGAGGGGAGCGTGCTGGCCGAACCGGCCACGTCGGGCGATGCGCTCGCTCTGCTGCTCTTCACCGCGGGCACGAGCGGACGGCCCAAGGGAGCCATGCTGACCCACGGTGCTCTGCGGGCGAACATCGAGATGCTCCGTTCACTCGACAATCCCGCGGCGGTGCGCGCCGATGACGTCGTCCTGCTGGTCCTGCCGATGTTCCACGTGTACGGGCTCAACACGGCCCTCGGTCTCGCGGTGTCGGCCGGCGCCACCATCGTCCTGAGCGATCGCTTCGATCCCCAGGAGTCGCTGGCGATGATCCGCGAGCACGGGGTGACGTCCGTGCCGGGTGCTCCGGCGATGTTCGCGGCATGGAGCCGAGTACCGGGGGCGCGTGACGCCCTCGCGTCCGTACGCCTGATGTCGAGCGGTGGCTCTCCGCTGCCGGTGCCCGTTCTGGAGCAGTTCCGGGAGCAGACCGGTCGGGCGATCTTCGAGGGCTACGGAATGACCGAGACGGCGCCGGTCGTGGCGACGACGCTGGTGTCGGGAGAGCCCAGGCCGGGCTCGGTCGGACGTCCACTGCCGGGCGTGGAGGTGCGCTTGGTCGACGAGGCGGGCGGCGAGGTCGACGAGGGAGATCCGGGGGAGCTGTGGGTGCGGGGACCCTCGGTGTTCCGTGGCTACTGGCCTCATGGGGAGGGTGGTCCTGACGCCGAGGGCTGGTTCCGCTCCGGCGACGTCGCCTATGTCGACGAGGACGGTGACCTGCACCTGGTCGATCGGCGGCGCGAGGTCATCCTGGTCAACGGCTTCAACGTCTATCCGCGGGAGATCGAGCTGGTCATCGACCGACTGGAGGGCGTGGCCGAGACCGCCGTCGTGGGAGTGACGGATGACGACACCGGTGAGGCGGTGATGGCGCTGGTCGTGCCGCGCGCCGAGGGGTCGGTCACCCCCGAGCAGGTCGCGGACTTCTGCGCTCAGCAGTTGGCCCGCTTCAAGTGCCCGACGACGATCCGCATCGTCGCGGCGCTGCCCCACTCGGCAACCGGCAAGGTCGCCAAGGGGCGCCTGCGCGAGGTCTACGGGGACGGTGGATTCGGGTCATGAGCGCGCGGGTGACCCTGATCGGCAAGCCGGGCTGCCACCTGTGCGATGACGCCCGGGTGGTGGTCGAACGGGTGTGCCGGGAGTCGGGGGAGACCTGGTCGGAGGTCTCCATCGAGGACGACCCGGCCCTGTTCGACGAGCACTGGGACAGGATCCCGGTGGTGCTCGTCGACGGCCGGCCGCATGACTTCTGGCGGGTGGATCCGGTGCGGCTGCGGGCGGCGCTGAGTGGCTCTCCCGAGGAGATGCACCGATAATCGGAGTCGGACGTCCGGTCAACTTTGTGACTTCGTTCCCGAGTCCTTAACCTACGGAGGCATCGGTTTCGCGTCGTCCCCGCACTCCGGCCGGCTGCGAGGCCCCGATCGACACCTGACTGGCTTCCCCTGGAGAACCGTGTCCCCTGTCCGTCCGACTCGTTCGGCTGCCGCCTCCGCGCAGCACGGTCGCGTGATTCCGGACGCCACCGTGGCCCGCCTTCCCCTATACCACCGCGCGCTCAGCAGCTGGGTCGACGCGGGCATCTCGACGGCCTCCTCGGAGGAGCTTGCGGCCGCCTGTGGGGTCTCCTCCGCCAAGCTGCGCAAGGACCTCTCCCACCTCGGGTCGTACGGCACGCGTGGGGTCGGCTACGACGTCCGCTTCCTCGCCTACCAGATTGCCCGTGAGCTCGGGCTCACCCAGCCGTGGGGCGTGGTCATCGTCGGGGCGGGCAACCTCGGGCAGGCACTCGTCGCCTATCGGGGGTTCGCATCCCGGGGGTTCGAGGTCGTTGGGCTGCTCGATGCCCACCCGGATGTCATCGGCCAGGTGCTGGGCTCACCCGAGGCCCCGATCGCCGTGGGGCCGATGTCTGCCCTCGAACCCCTCGTCGCGTCGGGCCGGGCCCACATCGGCGTCGTCGCCACGCCCGCGGAGGCTGCCCAGGATGTGTGCGACCGCCTGGTGTCCGCCGGTATCCGAAGCATTCTGAATTTCGCTCCCGCCGTGCTGACCGTTCCCGAGGCCGTGGAGGTGCGCAAGGTGGATCTGGCCGTCGAGCTGCAGATCCTCGCCTTCCACGAGCAGCGCCGCGCTGAGATGCAGGACCCATCCATGGACCCCGAGTCGCTGGGAGAGGCGATCTACGCATGACAAGGACAGTCGCCGGGAAGCCCCCGGCAGCGAAGAAGGCCGTGACGGCCAAGGGTGCCGCGGCACCGAAGAAGGCCGCTCCGGCGAAGGCCGCTCCGGCGAAGAGCGCTGCGCCGGCGAAGAAGGCTGCTCCTGCCAAGGGCGTTCCTGCCAAG
>DMPC01000096.1:28836-30797 GCA_003456155.1 Actinomycetota bacterium
CAAGGGCGTTCCTGCCAAGGGCGTTGCGTCGGCGAAGAAGACCGCGGCACCGAAGAAGGCCGAGACGGCGAAGGCCGCACCTGCCAAGGACGTTGCTGCGGAGAAGAGTGCTGCCCCCGCCAGGAAGGCTGCTCCCGCGAAGACGACGCCGGTGGCGAAGGTGGAGGAGACGGCGCCGGTCGTCAAGTCGCGTCGACTCCCGGCCCAGGGACACGTCGCTCTTGTCGCGGCAGGTCCCGGTGCCCCCGACCTGCTGACGGTCCGGGCCGTGCAGCTGCTGTCGTCGGCCGAGGTCATCGTGGCCGATGCGGACGCCGTCGATCTCGCCCGGCTGCATGCGGCGGAGGGGGCCGAGGTCCAGGTCGCGGTCGATGCGGCTGGTCTGCCGCTCGATCAGGCCGGTCGCAGTGCCCTCGTCATCGAGGCGGCCAAGGCGGGCCGCGCGACGGTCCGGCTGATCGCCGGTGACCCTGTCCTCGACGGCTCCTTCCTCAACGAGGTGGGAGCGCTTCGCCGGGCCCGCCTGGACTTCGAGGTGGCGCCGGGCGTCAGCGAGGTCACGGGCATCCCGGCCTACGCGGGATTCGGGCTCACCGGCGGTCGTACGCGTCAGGTCCGCGTCGTCGACGCGCATGACACCCAGCTGGTGTGGGCGGAGCTCATCGACCCGCGGATCACGACGGTCCTGACCAACGGGGCCGACCGCGCCGCGGAGATCGCCGACCTCCTCCTGGCCGCCGGTGCCGACGTGAGCCTGCCCATCGCTGTCACGCGACGGGGCACCACGGTCGACCAGCGCACCCTCGTCGGCACACTGGGCACCATCCGGTCCATCCTCAAGGGATCCAGGCAGGCGGGTGCCGGTCTCGTGGTGATCGGCCAGGTCATCGACCAGCGCGAGAAGCTCGACTGGTTCGAGACCCGGTCGCTGTTCGGCTGGCGGGTTCTCATCCCCCGCACCCAGGAGCAGTCCGGTCCGATCATGGAACTGCTGCGCCTGCACGGTGCCGTGCCCGTCGAGGTTCCCACCATCTCGGTGGAGCCACCGCGCACGCCTCAGCAGATCGATCGAGCCGTGCACGGGCTCGTCCAGGGACGCTACGAGTGGATCGGCTTCACCTCCGTCAACGCCGTTCGCGCCATCCGCGAGAAGTTGCAGGAGTACGGCCTCGACGCGCGCTCCTTCGCTGGCCTGAAGGTCGCCGCTGTGGGCGAGGCGACCGTCGCCGCACTCATTGAGTTCGGTGTCCGCCCCGATGTCGTCCCGGTCGGCGAGCAGACGACCGCTGCACTCCTGGACGATTGGCCGCACTTCGACTCGCTGACCGATCCGATCAACAGGGTGTTCCTGCCGCGTGCGGATATCGCGACCGACACCCTCGCTGCCGGACTCGCCGAGCTCGGCTGGGAGGTGGAGGACATCACGGCCTATCGCACCGTCCGTGCGGCACCTCCGCCGGCCGAGACCCGCGAGGCGATCAAGACCGGTGGCTTCGATGCTGTGCTGTTCACCTCGAGCAGCACCGTGCGCAACCTCGTCGGGATCGCGGGCAAGCCGCACCACACGACCATCGTCGCCTGCATCGGCCCGCAGACGGCGAAGGCCGCGGAGGAGCATGGCCTGCGCGTCGATGTCCTGGCAGAGGCGAGCACGGTGCCGGCCCTCGTCGACGCCCTCGCGGCGCACGGCGAGGCCATGCGCCTGGTGGCTGCCGAGGCGGGCGAGGGGTCCTGGCGCCCCAGCCGACGGCGTACCGCGGCTCGTCGTCGGGCCACCTGACCATGGCGGACCAGGAGCGCACCGTCGTCCACCTGCTGCGTCACGGCGAGGTCTTCAACCCTGAGGGTGTGCTCTACGGGCGCCTGCCCGGCTACTACCTGTCCGACCTGGGCAAGGAGATGGCCATTCGTGCGGCCGATGCGCTCGCCGGCCACGACGTGTCCCACGTCATCTCCTCCCC
>DMPC01000096.1:31046-35722 GCA_003456155.1 Actinomycetota bacterium
GATCCCCAGTTGATCGAGGCGGAGAACATCTTCGAGGGGCAGCGGGTCAGCGTCGGCGACGGCGTCCTGAAGCAGCCCCGGACCTGGCGCCACCTCTACAACCCGTTCACTCCCTCCTGGGGCGAGCCGTACGTGAAGGTGGCGGCCCGGATGGGTGCGGCGATCGACGACGCACGCGCTCAGGCACGCGGTCACGAGGCGGTCCTGGTGAGCCACCAGCTGCCCATCTGGATCGCTCGGCTGGCCGCCGAGGACCGGCGTCTCTGGCACGATCCGCGCAGCCGGCAGTGCACGCTCGCCTCGCTCACATCGCTGGAGTTCCGCGGTGACACCCTCGCGGCGATCACCTATACCGAGCCGTCGCGTGACCTGCTGGAGCAGGCGAGCAAGATCGCCGGGGCGTGAGTCCTGCTCATGCGCATCGGCCCTGCAGGACTGATCATGGTGATCATGCTGGTGACGGCTGGCTGCAGCACCGGCGGCGAGAGTGCCGCGGGAACGTCGGTCGACGGTTCGGTCGATTCGTCGGTCGACAGCGGCTACGTGGCCGGTGACGGATCCATCCTTCTTGTGCCGGAGGCGGAACGTCAGCCTGCGCCGGACCTCGTGGGCACCACCCTCGACGGTGACACCTTCCGGCTGTCCGACCAGCTCGGTGACGTCGTCGTGATCAACGTCTGGGCGTCCTGGTGCGCCCCTTGTCGAGCCGAAGCGCCGACCCTCGCCGCTCTGGCCGAGGAGCTCGAGCCCCAGGGCGTCTCGTTCGTGGGCCTCGACACGAGGGACTCCGACGTCTCGGCCCGCGCCTTCGTCGAGCGGTTCGGCATCACGTATCCGAACGTCATCGACCGCGACGGCCAGCTCCAGCTGCTCTTCAGCGACAGTCTTCCGCCCCAGGCGATCCCCTCCACCCTGGTCGTCGATCGCGAGGGTCGTGTGGCGGGTCGTGTGCTGGGCAAGGCGAGCGAGTCGGCACTCCGCGGGCTCATCGAGCCGCTGCAGGCCGAGGCGTCCGGAGGGCAGTGATGGACGGCCTCATGGAGGTGGTGACGGGGGGTGCCCTCTGGATCGCCTTCCTGATCGCCTTCGCCGCCGGTGTGGTCGCCTTCCTCAGCCCGTGCGTCCTTCCGCTGGCGCCCGGCTACGTGTCGTACATCACCGGTCTGACCGGAGCGGAACTGGCCGACGGATCGGGCAGCCGCCGCCGTGTCCTCGCCGGCAGCGTCCTGTTCGTCCTCGGCTTCAGCGTCGTCTTCGTGAGCTACGGCGTCCTGTTCGGCGGCATCGGCAGCCTGCTGCTGCAGTACGCCGACGTCATCAACCGCATCCTCGGCGTCGTGGTCATCATCATGGGTCTGGGCTTCCTCGGCCTGATCCCCGGTCTGCAGCGCGAATGGCGCCTGCACCGCGCCCCGGCCTGGGGTGTCGCGGGAGCCCCACTTCTGGGCCTGCTCTTCGGCATCGGCTGGTCGCCCTGCATCGGCCCGACCCTCACGGCCGTGCAGACGCTCGCCTTCACCGAGGCCAGCGCCCTGCGCGGTGCCATCCTGTCGCTCGCCTACTGCTTCGGACTCGGACTGCCCTTCATCCTGCTCGCGCTGGCCTTCAGTCGTATGGCACGGGCGATCGGCTGGGTGCGCGAGCACTACGTGTGGGTCATGCGGCTCGGAGGCGGCATGCTGGTCCTTGTGGGCCTGCTTCTGGTGACCGGGGTGTGGAGCGAGTTCACCGTGTGGTTGCGGGTGCAGATGCCCGGATTCGAGACGGCCCTGTGACCGCCGGGACGCCCGTCCGGGCCGTCGAACCCGATCAGCCGTCGCTGCCCCCGATGGGGGCGGTGGGGTTCGCCCGGTGGCTCTGGCGGCAGCTGACCAGCATGCGGACGGCGCTGATCCTCCTGTTCCTCCTGGCTCTCGTGAGCATCCCCGGCTCCGTGCTGCCGCAGCGCGGGACGAACCCGCTGCGGGTCGACCAGTGGATCGAGGAGAACCCGGCGACGTCTCCGCTGCTCGACGCCCTCGGCTTCTTCGACGTCTACGCCTCGCCCTGGTTCGCGGCTGTCTACCTGCTGCTGTTCATCTCGCTGATCGGGTGCGTGCTGCCGCGCATCGGCGTTCACGTCCGAACGCTGCGCAGCCAGCCGCCGCCCGCCCCGCGCAACCTCGGCCGCCTGCCGGCGTACGAGGAGTTCGTCGTGGAGCGGCCTGCATCCGCCGTGCTCGACGAGGCTGCCGCGGCCCTGCGCTCGGGTCGATGGCGAACTCGGGTGGCCGAGGGGGAGTGGGTTGCCGCAGAGAAGGGGTACTGGCGGGAGACGGGAAACCTGGTCTTCCATCTGGCCTTGGTCCTGATCCTCGTCGGCGTCGCCGTCGGCGGCCTCCTGGGCTGGCGGGGCAATGTCGTCGTCCGGGAGGGGACCGGCTTCTCGAACACCCTGACGCAGTACGACGCGTGGGGTGCGGGGCGGCTCATGAGCCCGGACGGCCTCGCTCCCTTCTCCTTCACCCTGGAGGACTTCCGCGTCGAATTCGAGCGAACCGAGGCCCAGCGCGGATCCCCCAGCCTGTTCGAGGCGGATGTCATCTATCGCTCGGAGCCGGGTGCTGATCCGGTCCCCGTCACGATCCAGGTGAACCAGCCGCTCATCGCGAACGGGGCGAAGGTCTTCCTGGTCGGTCATGGATACGCCCCGCATCTGATCGTGCGCGATTCACGTGGCGAGGTGGTGTTCGACGACACCGTGGTCTTCCTCCCCCAGGACGGCAACTTCACCTCGACGGGCGTCATCAAGGTCCCCGATGCTGAACCGTCGCTCGGGTTCAACGGCCTGTTCCTTCCGACGGCGGCGCTGACCGAGGAACTCGGGCCGCACTCGGTGTTCCCGGCCCCCGACTATCCGGCCGTCTTCCTGTCCGCCTTCACCGGAGATCTGGGGATGGACGACGGATCCCCGCAGAGCGTCTACACACTCGACACCACCGGCCTGGAGCAGGTGGGGCTGGAGTCCCTTCTCCCGGGTGACCGCTGGGACCTCCCGGGTGGCGCCGGGTCGGTCGAGTTCGTCGGCATCGAGCGGTGGTCCTCCTTCCAGATCGCCCACGACCCCGGCAAGGAGCTCGCCCTGCTGTCGTCCGTCGTCGCGATGGTCGGTCTCATGCTGTCGCTCTTCGTCCGGCGCCGGCGGATGTGGGTGCGGGTGAGCACATCGCCGAGCGGCGGTACGCTCGTGGAGATCGCATCCCTCGGCAGGACCGAAGGGGTCGACCTGGACTCCGATGTCGAGCGCCTCGCCACCCGGCTCGGGGCATCGGGCGACAGTCGAAGGAGGACACCTCAGTGAGCAGCGTCCAGCTGGCAGAGGCCAGCAATGCCGCGGTCTACGCGACCATGGTCACCCTGGCTCTGGCGATGGTGGCCTTCGCGGTGTCGTTCGCGAGCGGTCGCGTCCGTCCCGTCGCTGCATCGGCGGCGCGCATCGAGGGCTCGGGCAGCACCGCGCTCCTCACGCGCGAGGAGCCCCCGCCACCGATGACGGCCGGTCGCCGAGCGGCAAACATCGGCATGTCCCTCACCTGGCTCGCCTTCGTGCTCCTGCTCATCGGCGTGGTCCTGCGCGGGGTCTGGGCCGGTCGTGTGCCCTGGGGCAACATGTACGAGTTCTCGATCTCGGCTGCGCTCGGCGTGCTGGGCGTCTTCCTCGTGATGTCGATTCGTCGTGACCTGCGCTGGCTCGGCCTCTTCGTCGTGCTGCCCACCCTGCTCTGGCTGGGTCTCGCGGTCACCGTCCTGTACACCGAGGCCGCCCAGCTCGTGCCCGCGCTGAAGTCGTACTGGCTGGTGATCCATGTCGCGGCGGCCATCATCTGCTTCGGGGCCTTCACCTTTGCGGCGGCCACGGCTGGTCTGGCCCTGGCCCGGGGTCGCGTCGAGAGGCGCCAGGGCACGGAGGATGTCGTGGGATGGGCCGCCCATGTGCCGACCCGCACGCGGCTGGAGCGGCTGACCAACGTGGTCGTGGCCTTCTCGTTCCCGCTGTGGACCTTCGCGGTGGTGGCGGGCGCCATCTGGGCCGAGAACGCCTGGGGTCGCTACTGGGGCTGGGATCCCAAGGAGACCTGGGCCTTCATCACCTGGGTGATCTTCGCGGCGTACCTGCACGCACGGTCGACGGCCGGCTGGCGGGGTGATCGCGCGTCATGGATCGTGCTGGCGGGTTGGGTCTCATTCCTGATCAACTACTTCGGCGTCAACATCTTCGTCAACAGCCTGCACTCGTACGCCGGCGTCTGAACTCGCGCCGCTCCTCCCGGCGGGCGGAATCAGCCGGCGGGCCTGTCTAGGAGGGTGTCTCGTCGCTTCCGCGCCGCTGCTGCATCCGGCGGCTCCAGGCATCGTCGCCGAGCTTCTTCAGGAACGTCGGATCATCGTCGGGCGCGACCGGACCACGACGACGGCGCCCTGAGCCGGGCCCCCTCCAGACCCTGCCGAGGAGCAGCCAGAGGATGCCGCCGAGCAGGGGGAGGACGATCACCAGGATCAGCCACAGCCATCGGGGCAGTGACCGGGTCTCACCTGACCGGGTCCGCAGGACATCGATGATGCAGTAGATGTAGAAGGCGACCGCGAGGATGCCCCCGGCAACGCGCAGCACATCCACCTCCTGATCGAATGCAGGC
>DMPC01000096.1:36062-36475 GCA_003456155.1 Actinomycetota bacterium
CGCTGTGGTCCTCCGTGGCCGCGATCCTGATCTCCGGTGCCATCAGCGTCGTCGTGCTCGATCGGCAGCGCGGCAGGGTCGGCGTCGCCGCGGGCGGGTTCTTCTCGCGCATCAATGCCCGCATCGACGCCTCGACGCGGTCTGAGGACATCGACGACGGCGAGGAGTCCGCCGCCGAGGTGTCAGGCCAGCGCGAGAAGGGCCCCGAGGGCCAGCCCGTAGACGAGAAGTAGCAGCCCGGTCGCCTTCAGCGCGGGGATGAGCTGCGGGCCCGTGGCCCCACCGAGCACGGCACGCAGAGGGCCGATGGCGAGCACTCCGGTCAGGAGCGCCAGGGCGACCAGGGGAGAGGTCGCGGGCGCCAGGAGCACAGGGACCACGAGGGCACCGGTCACCAGGGTTGCGTAGAGCAT
>DMPC01000011.1:0-3779 GCA_003456155.1 Actinomycetota bacterium
GCCTCGTTCTTGCCCTGCTCCTCGCGGGCGGAGTGGTAGCCGCCGTTCTCCTTCAGGTCACCTTCCTCGCGGGCGGCCGCGATGCGGTTCTTGATGTTCTCGCGAGTCGGGCCCTCACGGTCGGCGAGCTCCTCCTGGAGGCGGTCATAGGCCTCCTGGGTCAGCCAGGTGATGTCCGTTTCCGTCATAAGAGAAGAGGCTACCCGCGGTCCGGGCCGGCTCCGAATCGAACGCCGACCGGCACCCCTGCCCGCCTCGTGGGGGTCAGCCCTCGGCCCAAGGCTGGTCCGGCATGACGACCCCGGGCGGGAACTGCGGCGGGACGACCCCCGGAGGCCCGTCCACGGAGCAGCCGAGCAGCTCGACGGTGAACGCCGGTGCCAGCGTGCGGAGGGGATACTCGACGAGCTCGTCCCGACTGCCCGGGGGCAGGGTCACGGTGGCGTAGCCCAGGTCTATCCGGTTCTCGTCCTGAGCGCGGATCACGCAGATCACCTCGGCGTCAGCCGGCCGGTTCACGGAGAAGGTGACATCGACCCGCTCGGGGGATGCGACGCTCCACGCCACGAGACGGAATTCGATGGGGTTCGCATTGATCTGGAGGGACAGAACCCCCAGGACACCGATGAAGGCGAGGATCAGGGCGCCGGCCGCCACCCAGGTGCCGATCGGTCGCCGATCGAGGCCGTAGCGCTCGCGCATCTCGGGACTGAGTTGGTCCCGGGAGAAGGGCGAGGGCACGTAGGGGAGACTATCCCTGTGATCCCCGAGCTCCGCCTCATGGCCGTGCACGCGCACCCGGACGACGAGTCCAGCAAGGGTGCCGCGACGATGGCGATGTACCGTCATGAGGGCGTCGATGTCATGGTGGTCACGTGCACCGGAGGAGAGCGCGGCGACGTGTTGAACGCTGCGGCCCAGCCCGAGGTGGATCTCCATGGCCTGCACACGGTTCGCATGGGTGAGATGGCTGCGGCCGTGCAGGTGCTGGGTGTCCAGCACGCCTGGCTCGGGTTCGAGGACTCGGGCTTCCCGGAGGGCGATCCCCTGCCTCCCCTGCCCCCAGGATGCTTCGCGGACCTTCCCGTCGAGGAGACGGTTCCTCCGCTGGTCGCCGTGATCCGCTCGTTCCGTCCGCAGGTCGTCACGACGTATGACGAGGAAGGCGGCTATCCGCATCCGGACCACGTGCGCACCCACGAGACGACGATGGCCGCTATTGATGCGGCTGCGGATGCGTCCTACCGCCCCGATCTGGGTGAGCCCTGGCAGGTGCTCAAGGTCTACTACAACCATCAGTTCACCCGGGCACGCGTGATCGCGTTGCACGAGGCCCTCCTTGGTGCTGGCCTGGAGTCTCCGTACGCGCAGTGGCTGGACGGCTGGCGTGAGGGGCACGACTCGATCGATCGCGTGACGACGCGCGTTGACGCTTCCGACTTCTTCGACGTGCGCGACGCAGCTCTCCTGGCTCACCGAACCCAGATCGACCCCGAGGGGATGTGGTTCGCAGTGCCGCTGGAGATGCAGAAGCGCATCTGGCCCACGGAGGATTTCGAGTTGGCGCGATCCCTTGTCGACACCGAGCTTCCGGAGAGCGATCTGTTCGCCGGTCTGAGGAAGGACCCACGATGACCTGGAGTTTCGCCACAGTGATGGCTCAGGGGCTGCTGGTTGAAGAGCCGGTCGATCCCCAGAAGCAGCAGGCCCTGATCAGCGGGGCGCTGCCCATCGCGGGGATCTTCCTGCTGGTGCTGGGCATCGCACTGTTCGTCCTGTGGAAGTCGATGAACAAGCAGATGCGCAAGATCGACACGTCCCTGCCGGCCGGCCGGGACGACCGCGAGCAGGCCATGGATCGTGAACTGACCGAGGAGGCCGTGGCGCGCGGGGAGGCCCAGGAGGCGCAGTCGGACGAGACCCCGCCCGACAAGCCCGGGACGTCCGGCCACTGACGATGTCGATGCTGCGTCTGGCCCTCACCCCTCGCTGGCTGGTGATCGGCCTGTTCCTCGTCGCCCTCATGGTGGGGGCGACCCTGCTGGGCCGGTGGCAGTGGGATCGGACGCAGACGATCCTGGTCGCCGAGCGGGCGGCCGCAGCTCAGCCCATCGCGGTCGGGGAGGCGCTCGGGGACCCCGTCACGCAGCCCCTTCCGGCCGAGTCGATCGGCAGGCCGGTGTTCGCTGACGGCCAGTACGAGGTGGATCGGCAGGCCGTGGTCGTGAGTCGATCGCTCGATGGCGAGCCGGGCTCCTGGATTGTGACGGGCCTTCGGATCTCTGACGGCACCCTGGTGCCGGTGCTGCGTGGCTGGGTCGAGTCGGGGGACTCAGCGGC
Organism: Actinomycetota bacterium; assembly: GCA_003456155.1. GTDB lineage: Bacteria > Actinomycetota > Actinomycetes > S36-B12 > S36-B12 > UBA10649. Next base: position 2,341 of record DMPC01000011.1, read on the forward strand.
GGCGGCCGTCCCGTCCGGTGAGGTCCGGGTCGAGGGGATCCTCCAGCCGGAGGAGATCTTCTATGCGGGTGCCCCGGCCACCGCCGAGGCGATCTCCGCGATCGCCCGTGACTCGCTCGAGCGCGCCTGGGGAGAGCAGGTGCCTCCTGCATTCGTGGTCCTGACCTCCCAGCAGCCGAGTCCGGCCCCGGCACCGATGCCCGTGCCGCCCACGGTGCAGACCGCCGACGTGCCTTTCCCGCTCCAGAACTTCTTCTACGCCTTCCAGTGGTGGATCTTCGCGGCCTTCGGTGCCTTCCTCTACGTGCGCTGGCTGCGGATCGAGGCGGGGCGATCCGGGAGCGTCGACTAGCCTGATCGGGTGATCTCCGTCCTCGGCGAGGCCCTCGTCGACATCATCGTGGACCCCCAGGGCGAGGTGACCTCCGTCGTCGGGGGCGCCCCCCTCAACACTGCGCGCACCATCGCCCGTCTCGGCATCTCCTCGACCTTCCTCGGCGGGGTGTCCACCGACGCGTTCGGGGGACGGATGATGCGCCTGCTCGAGGCCGATGGGGTGATCCTGGGCCTGGGGGCCCAGGTCCCCGAGCCCACCACGCTGGCGATCGCGCAGATCGACGAGCACGGTGCTGCGACCTACCGGTTCATGATGGAGGGCACGTCCGCGGCCTCCGTCACGCCCCAGATGGCCCTGGCCCATCTCGATCCGTCGGTGCGCGCGCTTCACGTGGGCACGCTGGGGCTGGTGCTGCAGCCCTTGGCGGATGCGTCCGTCGCGCTCGTGGGCGCGGCATCGGACGATCAGCTCGTCATGGTGGATCCGAACTGCCGGCCCTCGGTCATGACGGGGTCCTCGGTCTTCCAGGACGCCCTTCGCGCCATCCTGCCTCGCGCCGACCTCGTGAAGGTCAGCGGTGACGACCTCGAGTTCCTCTTCCCCGCGGTCGAGCCGGCCCGGGCTGCGCAGGAGCTGGCCGCATCCTCGGGTGCGGTCGTGCTCTTCACGGACGGGTCGAACTCGGTGCGCGTGCTGTCCGGCGGCGCCGAGGCGGTCATCGAGGTGCCCAAGGTCCCCGTGGTCGATACCGTGGGGGCGGGGGACTCGTTCAGTGGCGGGTTCCTCGCCTGGTGGATGCACCACGGTCTGGGCCGTTCGGATGTGGCGAACATGGAGGCGCTCGTGGCCGCAGCACGTTTCGGCGTCGCGGTTGCCGGCATCACCTGCCAGCGTCCGGGTGCGGACCCGCCGCATATCGACGATGTTCCGGGAGGCTGGTCGTGAAGGGACTCAACGGCGCTTTCGTCCGCTATCGGATCATGGCGTGGGTGACCGGCGTGGTGCTGGCGGCACTGACCGTCTGGCTGATCGTCGGCTACGGGTTCCTCGACTACGCCAACGTCGAGTCCAAGCCGGGGCTGTACTCGCTGCTGTGGATGCT
>DMPC01000011.1:4115-5475 GCA_003456155.1 Actinomycetota bacterium
CGGGGCCTGCTGCCCGCCTGACGCCCGCGCCGAGACCTGCGGAGATCGGGACGTAGGCCGGCACGGTAGTCCCGATTCCGGAAGGTCTCGGCACCGAAATGCAGGAGGAAAGGTCCGACTAATTGACAATGATTCTCATTCCTTCTAGCGTGTGATGAGTGTCCGCAGGAGTCTTGAGAGCAGGAGGCACCTGCGATTCCCTGTCCGGCGGTGCCCGTCTGGAGCTCATCGATGTCCATGCGGCCTATGGCGAGGGGATCGAGGTTCTGGAGAGCATCAGCCTGCAGGTCCCCCCTCGTCGCGTGACGGTCGTCCTCGGCGCGAACTCGTCAGGCAAGACGACCCTGGCCCGGGTGGCTGCCGGCCAGATGGATCCCCTGCGCGGCGAGGTGCGCCTGACTGCCGAGCGGTGGCAGGCAATCGGTGACGCGAGAGTGGCTGCCCTTATTGACGGCCACCTCCAACTCGATCGGGAAGCGACTAGTCGGAGACCTGCTGCCCCCTCGTGGCACAAGCGGGTGATCACCCGCCTGGCCCTTGAGGACGGCTCCACCGCGATGAGCCCACGCATGTCCAGCAGCGAACGACGTCGGAGTCTGCTGTCGCGAGCTCTGCTCTCGAGTGCGGATGTCCTCGTGCTGGACGAGCCCTGCACCACGCTGGACCCGAGGCATCAGACAGGCCTCGTCGAGCTTCTCAGGGAGGTCCAGGAGCAGCCGGTCGCTGCGCTGCTCCTGACATCCAGCATCGAACTTGCTCGAGCCCTGGGCGCGTCTGTGGGGCTCCTCGACAAGGGAGTTCTCACCTGGCGCCACGTGGATGACCTGATCCTCGAGGGCGCCTGGCCCACTCGAGTGGAGGGGGTGGCGCCTCTGCGACCTTCGGGCTCGACGAGGTTCGATGGCTTGGGGCCCGTGTACCAGTCGGATGTCGCGCGCCTCGCGGCGGTCGTCCGATCCGGACTCAATCTGCGGCCGGGCAGTGAAGTGGTGATCCAGCAGTCCGTCGCGGGAGCGCAGCTGCCCTCGGGCACCGCCACCATCGTCACCGTTCCTGGCAGTCAATTCCGGTCATGGATCTTCCCCGGTGGGGTGGCTGACCTGTCACCTCATGCCCTCGGAACAGCGATCACTCTCAACCCGGAAGGCAACACCCATGCCATCAGTCATTGACGACTCACGGATCCCGGTCACGGTTCTCACGGGATTCCTCGGATCGGGCAAAACCACCCTGTTGAACCGTGTCCTTCGGGAGAACCACGGCATGCGCATCGCTGTCGTGGAGAACGAGTTCGGAGAGGTGGGAATCGATGACGCGCTGATCATCGATTCCGAGGAGGAGATCTTCGAGATGAACAACG
>DMPC01000011.1:5658-15475 GCA_003456155.1 Actinomycetota bacterium
CAACGGCTGCATCTGCTGCACCGTTCGTGGCGATCTCATCCGTATTCTTGGAGCCCTCGTCAAGCGCCGTGATCGCTTCGATCGCATTCTGATCGAGACGACAGGCCTTGCCGATCCCGCACCGGTGGCGCAGACCTTCTTCGTCGATGACGAACTGAGGCAGACGTGCCGCCTGGACGCCATCATCACGCTGGTGGATGCGCATCACGCGCTCGCGCATCTAGACGAAGTCAAGCCGGAGGGCGTGGAGAACGAGTCTGTTGAGCAGGTCGCCTTCGCGGATCGCATCGTCCTCAACAAGGTGGACCTGGCTGATGAGTCTCAGCTCGCCGAGGTTGAGAGCCGCATTCGGTCCATCAATGCGCCTGTCAGCATCATCCGCGCATCCTTCGCCGATGTTCGCCTCGACGAGATCCTCGATGTCGGGGCGTTCGACCTGGGGAGGATCCTCCTCGACGACCCGAGCTTTCTTGAGGACACCGACCATCAGCACGATCTCACGGTCACCAGCGTCGGGATTGAGAGCAGCGGATCCGTCGACGAGGACCTCTTCAACGACTGGCTGCGTGAGCTTCTGATGACCAAGGGTGTGGACATCTTCCGCTCCAAGGGAATCCTGTCGGTTGAGGGAGCACCAAACCGATTCATCTTTCAGGGTGTTCACATGCTCATCGATGCAGCCGAGGGGGCTCCCTGGGGTGAGCAGGAGCGCGAGAACAAGCTGGTGTTCATTGGGCGCAATCTGGATCGAGAAGAGCTGGAGTCAGGGTTTCGCTCATGCCTCGTCGCAGCTGAGGTGTCGGGATGACGACGGATCTCACCGGCACCGGGCGGGCGCGCTGGCACGCGAGCGTTCCCGATGAACCTGTTGCCATCGCGATGGGGAATGCTACGGCAGTCGTCGTGGGCGCAGAGGGAACCGTCCTCGCGCTGGACTGGCGGTCGGGCGACGAGATTGGCCGCATAAGGATCGAGGAAGGGCTTCTTCACGCAGACGTGAGTCCATCGGGAGAGCAGGTAGCCGTCACGGGACCTTTCGGGGCGTGGCTGTGGCGCATTGGACGTGAGGAGCCCCGACATCTCGTGAAGGGTGCCTGGTGCGCCGTCGCCCGATGGGTGACCGAGGAGAGACTGGCAATCGCCTCGGGTCGTCATGTTGACGTGTTCGATGAGAGTGGGCAGCTCCTGTGGCACTCCGACCAGTTCCCGAGCACTGTCACCGATCTGACCTGGCTGGGTGGGCGACATCGGATCGCGGTTGCGGCGTACGGCGGCGTGCACATCGTCGAGCCGCGAAAGGGCGGCAATGTCGTGTTCAAGCCCTTCACTGGCTCACTTCTGGCGATCTGCTCCAGCCCTAACGGGCGTTGGATCGTCTCAGGGAATCAGGACGCAACCTTGCAGGTCTTCCGGTCCGACAAGGAAACCCGACTGGAGATGGAGGGTTACCCCTTCAAGATCAGGCGGGTCGCCTTCGACGGTTCGGGACGCTATCTCGCCAACGATGGGGCACCGGAGGTGAGCGTGTGGGACTTCGGAGGCCCGGGGCCCGAGGGTCGCGCTCCAGTGCTCCTCGTCTCGGACGCCGGGGACGAGGCGGATGCGATTGGCTGCTTCGCCTGGAACCCGAGTGAGGCGCTGCTCGCGGTCGGCTGGGAATCGGGACTGTGCCATACCTATGTGGTGCAGGATGGAGTCCCCGCAAAGCAGAAGCGCCCAAATTCGCTCGTCTCGGAGTCGGACGCGTCCGTGGCCTGCTTGGCTTGGGCTCCCGATGCCACGGGGCTGTGCATCGCCGATGCGAGTGGTGCCGTGACCATGCTTGAGGTGGAGCCGGCGTCGTGACGGACTGCTCGTTGACAGTCTGCCGCGGTTGCTGTTGCGGAAAGCAGGATCCCCCAGGGGCGAAGGAGATCCTGCTGGCGCTCCGGGAGCAGCTCCCGGGGGTAGTCATCCGCACAAGTGACTGCTTGGGGCCATGCTCCCACAAGGACGTCATGGTCGTGACGCCGTCACGTCCCGCGCGGCAGAAGGGGGCTCGTCCGGTCTGGCTGGGGTGGACATCGGATCCGCGAACGCTCGATGACGTCATCTCGTGGGTACTGGGTGGAGGCCCGGGCGCGGCCACCATGCCCACGGCGCTGTCCTTGAACGTGTTCCGTCCGCAAAAGCGGGAGCGGCCGCAGAAGCGCGGCAAGCGGTCGGCTTGATTCTCGGCGGCCACCGTCCCCGCGATTCCCTGTGCTACGTGGCCGCAGCGGTGGGCATGCTGCACTGCGGGCAGATGCCGAATACCTCGAATGAGTGGGTCACCTCCGTGAACCCGTGCTGCGTGGCCAGGTGTGCGCACCAGCTCTCGACCGCGGCCGCCATCACGGGCTTCGAGGCGCCGCATTGGCGACAGATGAGGTGGTGGTGATGCCCGGCACCCTGGCCGCAGCGGGCGTACAGGGTGCGTCCGTCCGACGCAACGATGGCGTCGAGCTCCCCTGTTTCGGTCAGGCCCTGAAGGCAGCGGTAGACGGTCGTGAGCCCCACGCGCTCGCCGTACCCTTGGAGGCGGGCATGCAGGTTCTGGGCCGAGCAAAACTGATCCGCCTCGACAAGCGCGGCGATGATGGCCGTCTTCTGCCGAGTGGACCGCGATCGGGTGGTCTTTGTCACGCGCTTCCCTCCGGAGCCCCATGTGATAAGTTAATGATTATGGGAATCATCGTCAATAAGGTTCAGCCGTCGATCCGCTCCACACGTCGTCCCTCCATCGTCAAGGTGGCGGCGGTCGGGCTCGTCTCGGGCACGCTGTTGCTCGCCGCATGCTCCTCCGGTGATGAAGAGTCGACAGTGCAGGGGAGCGCTCGCACTGATGCCGCATCCCTGAGTGTGAGCGCCAACTTCTACCCGATCCAGTGGCTGGTTCGGGAGATCGGGGGGCCCGCGGTCTCAGTCACAGGCCTGACCCCCGTTGGCGAGGAGCCGCATGACCTGGTCCTGAACGCCAAGTCACGTCAGGCCATGCAGGACTCCGACGTCGTCTTCTACCTGGGGTCGGACTTCCAGCCGGACGTGGAGAAGGCCGTTGCCCAGTTGGCTGCGGACACCACCACTGTTGATCTCCTGTCTTCACCTGGAGTCACGCTGCTGGCTGCCCCGGCCGACCTGGGAAAGGAGTCCCTGAAGGGAAACAAGGATCCACATGTGTGGCTGGATCCCACCCAGATGATCGCCATGGCCGATCAGATCGCCGACGTCCTGACGGAAGCTGATCCCCAGCAGGCCGAGGTGTTCGCTGCCAACCGGAACGCCCTCGTGGCGAGGCTCACCGCCTTGGATGAGGAGCTCACTGCCGACCTCACCGACTGTCGGGTAACCACCATCGTCACCTCCCACGCGGCCTTCAACTACCTGGCGCAGCGTTATGGTCTTGAGCAGCTCGCTATCGCAGGAGTGAGTCCCGATGATCAACCTGATCCGGCGACACTCCAGTCGATCGCCGAGGGTGCTCAAGCCGCAGGCGTCACCACGGTGTTCTTCGAGGAGCAGCTGCCCCGCGACCTATCGGAGACGGTCGCGTCAGAGATCGGTGCCTCAGTCGACCTGCTTTCGGCGCTGGAGTTCGATCCCGAGGAGACGACCGCGCCGGGTGAGGACTACGTCAGCGTCATGCAGGACAATGGTAAGCGACTCGCCACCGGGCTGCAGTGTCAGTAAGGCATCCGCGTGGATGACGAAGCTGGATCGAGTGGGCATCCCGCCATGGAGGTCACCGGTCTCGGTGTCTCCTACGGCGGTCACGTAGCGGTTCACGATGTCTCGTTCGAGATGGCCTCGGGCGAAGCCGTTGCACTGGTCGGGCGAAACGGCGCAGGAAAGTCCTCGCTGCTCAAGGCGCTCGCCGGTCTCGAGCACTCCGCTGGCAATGTCATTGTCCATGGCATCCACTGTCATCACGGGCATGGCGTGGCACCCATCGCATACGTCCCTCAGCGCTCATCGGCGCGATGGGAGCTGTCCCTCACCGTTGCGGAGGTGGTGGTGGCCGGGTGCCGTGCTCGTGGCAGTCGATGGCGCCGCCCGAGCGCGGAAGACAGGGACCGTGCTCGGGAGGCACTGCAGAGATTCGGCATCGAGAATCTGCGAGATCGGCCTGTGGGGGCTCTCTCGGGTGGTCAGGCCCAGAGAGTGCTTCTGGCGCGCGCCTTTGCCCAGGAGCCGCGCATCCTCCTCCTTGACGAGCCCTTTGCCGGTCTCGACAGCGTGAGTGCCACCACGCTCTCCGACTCCATCACTGATCTCAGCATGAGGGGGATGTCCGTGCTCTGCGCTATGCACGAACTGGCCATTGCTCGGGAGGTGTTTCCCCGCACGATCGCACTGGATCAGGTCATCATCGCTAATGGCCCGACGCCGCTCGTTCTGAACGCTGAGGGAGTCGAGCAGATCTTTGTCGGATCCGTGATGTCCAAGGGGAGATCGACGCCATGACACCTGTCGAGCTGATCATCGACCCCTTCCAGACCTCCTTCATGCAGCGCGCGCTCATCAGCTGTCTCGCGGTCGGCATCGCGGCCCCTGCTATCGGTGTCTGGGCGGTATCGCGGCGCCTGGTGTACCTGACCGACGCCATGAGCCATGCGATTCTCGCGGGTGTAGCGGCGGCGGCGCTCGTCGGTGTCTCTCTTGTCGTTGGTGGGATCGCGGCGGGTCTGTTCATGGCCCTGATCGTGGCTCTGCTGGTGATCCGGGTGAAGGTACCTGAGGACAGCGCCATCGGCGTGGTGGGTCAGGGACTCTTCGCAGTGGGCGTGATCGGGGTGGGGCTCTTGGGCGACCCCCGTGCCCTCTCGCATGTTCTGTTCGGCAACCCTCTGACGGTAACGGCTGGTGAAGTCGCGGTGCAGGTCGTCATGGCCGTCGTCATCGTGATCACCGGTTGGTTCCTCGGTCCCGTACTCGGAATCTCGACCTTCGACTCGACCCACGCGCGAACGGTGGGTGTGCGGGTCGGCTTGCTGGATACCGGCCTCATCGTCGTGCTCTCGATGGTCGTGGTCGTTGGCCTGACCAGTGTGGGAGTGCTCATGGCCATCACGCTCATCACGGCGCCCGCTGTGGCCGCGCGGCTCGTTGTTCCTAGGCTCAGCCACTCCATGCCTCTCGCGTGCGCGCTGGGATCAGTGGCTGCTGTCGGCGGACTGCTCGTGAGTTATCACTTCTCTCTGCCCACCGGTCCCACCATCGCCGTCCTCGCGGTCTCGGAGGTTGCGCTCGCTGCACTCGCAACGCGTCCTTGGGTACATCGAGGTGAGAGCTCGGCGGCCAGGCCTGCCGGGTCGGCTATGTCGGCTGTCTGAGCGCGCGCTAGTGGTTCCGGGGTGGCTAGCTGGCTCGGCTGATGCCGCCGAGCCACGGCTCGAGACCGTCCTCCGTCATGTGCTGCCCGCTGTTTCGCAGCAGCGCCTCACCGTCGCTCAAGAGCATGCTGGCGAAAGCGAGGGGGAAGTTCTCAGGCGCCTCTCCAACGCCCGTGACCACGATGCGCGTCAGGGGGGTCGCGCTACCCCACCGTGAGTGGTGCCCGATGCTGACATGGCCTCCGGCGCCGTCCCACAGGTTGGCGGTCGAGGCGCGACTGGGAACCCAGAAACACCCCCGGGAGCGATAGGGGCCTTCTCCTAGCACGTTCAGCTGCTCGAGAAAGCTATCCGGGTCGCATGCGAGCGGTGAGACGAGATCCAGCCGCCAGGCGTGGTCTGCGCGGAGGAGCGGAACAGGCTGGAACGATCGCGGCATGCGCCAGGCGTAGGCATCCTGCGCGTTGTGCCGCTGTTGCAGCAGCGCCTGCGTATCGATGGTTTCGATTCCGATTAGGGCCTGAGCCGTGGGCCGGTGCAGGGCCTGGAGCAGATCCCACACCTCGGGATCGGGTTGGTCGGGAGCAACGACGATGTCCGCATACTCGATCTGGCCGCAGACGGCCTGCCCCAATCCGCGGTCATCGTCGGGTCCGGAATGCAGGCCACGGTCGCGCAGCCAGGATGAGCCCAGGTAGTCATCAACGGTGGCTGTCGTGGCGACCGTCGCGATCACGGCGGTGAGCTTGACGCGCCGCGCCACCTGGGGATCGCGGGTGATGGCATGGCTGAGGTGCTCGGCCTCCGCTCCCACGGGCAGCGAGGCGACGATCGTCTGCCAGCGTCTATCCCGCGCGAGGCGCTCGATAGTGGGGAGGAGGTCCTCACGAAGAGCGCATCCGACGCAGGCATGCTCAAGATCGATGTGGGCGCTCTCGACGGTGCCGTGAGTGTCGCTGACCGTGCGGGTCAGAGTCTGCAGCACCGGATCGATGGAGTGACTCACCACGACGGCGCGGGGCAGATCCCACTGAAGGGAGAGCAGTGTGCTGTCCATCGCCACCCGGTCAATCCCGGTGACAACGACGAGCGGAATCCTCACGCCGTGCTGCCGTATCGACGTTCAAAGGCCTGGATGCGGCCCTCGGTGTCGACGACTCTGCTGCGGCCTGTCCAGAAGGGATGGCTGTCGCTCGTGATGTCCACGTCGAAGACTGGAAGTTCGACGCCATCGATCTCGGCTGTCCGGGCTCCGGGACGGGTGACCAGAGTTGACCGAGTCACGAAGACCTTCCCGGTGGAGATGTCGCGAAAGGCGACAGGGCCGTACTCGGGGTGGATGTTCGCCTTCATGAGGTGCCCTTCTGGGACTGATCGTGTCCTTACGGAAGACTAGTTGATAACGATTCTCAATAGCAACTATGCTGGCTCGTACAGGTGGACCAAGGGTCGGGGAGCGGGTATGGACAGTCGACAGCGTGAGGCCATCGCAGATCTGTGGTCGCGTGGTGATCGCTCGGCTCTGGAGCCGTTTCTTGAGTTCCTCGCCGCTTGCGTTGTGGACCTGGTTGGGGATGGGCACGGACGTCGTGCGGTCGATCTGGCCACCGGAAGCGGAACGGTGGCCCGCGGTCTGGCTCGTCGCGGCTGGGCCGCTCGTGGCGTTGACCTGTGTGCACCTGCACTTGCGGCGGCGCAGCGTCAGTCGCGGTCCGAGGGCCTGGTGATCGGCTGGGACGAGGCGATTCTCGAGGATCTCCCCTATACGGATGGCTATGCCGACGCCATCACGTCCTCCTTGGGCATCATGTTCTCACTCGAACCCGAGGCGGCGATGGACGAGGCGCGTCGTTGTCTTCGCTCGGGTGGAGTCCTTGCTCTGGCGTCACTTAGCCCCTCGGGTGTTGTGGCCGACATCTCGGCCGTGATCGCGGATCACCTGCCGCCTGCACCGCGGGGAGTGGCTGATCCGCTTGAGTGGGGCGACGCTTCGCTGGTACAGGGGATGCTGGGGGACGGATTCTCAGATGTCGCCACGGCGAAGCACACCTACACCTGGCCCGTCACGAATGCAGCCGATGCCGTGGACATGCTGTTCAGGGTCTCGCCGGTTCACGTGAAGGCGGCCGAGGTAGCGGGAGCACGACTCGAAGCGATGTGCGCGGCGGTGACACACCGGCTGGAGCGCTCAGCTGCCTCCACTTCAGCCTTGACCGTGGACATCGAGGTGTCCATCACGACCGCGCGACGAGTGTGAAGGGGAGTCCGTCTTGTCCCGTATCTGCCAGGCCACCGGTGCCACACCGGGGTTCGGCCATCGCATCTCGCATTCGCATCGCAAGACCAAGCGGCGTTTTGACGTGAACATTCAACGCAAGCGCTATTGGGTGCCGAGCATGGGTCGGCATGTGACTCTCACGGTCAGCACCCGCGGAATCAAGGAGATCGATCGGCGGGGCATTGACGTCGTTGTCGCTGACATCCTCCGCAGAGACGGACGTGTCTGACGCCTGGACCGCCCGTTCCTCCTACTGGTCCGATTCCTCGCGACTGTGCTGGAACGCGTCGAGGAAGATGTGTGCGACGTGATCGTCCGCGAGTCGATACATCGAGGATCTCCCGACCCGCTCGACCGCGACCAAGCCTGCGTAGCGCAAGGTGCGCAGATGCTGCGAGACCAATGGTTGCGGCAGTCCGAGCACCGCAACGAGGTCTCCGACGGATCGGTCATCCACGCTCAACTGGTGCAGGATCGCTGCGCGAATGGGCGAAGCCATCGCCGAGAAGAGGTCAGCCACAGGTTTATAGGTCTGGCTGACCTCTTCTCGGTTAGGTGAATCGGGTGCGACGCCCACCAGCCCATCCTTCTCCAGACACCCCTGCCGACTCAAGGCTGGGTGATGGCCGCAAGCTCAGTGTTCGTCGTAGTGATCACCGTGAGCCGCGTGACGATGCTCACCGTGCACGTAGTCCAGATGATCTCCATGAGCGATCGCCATGTGGCCGCACTCGGGGCCGTGAAGGTGAGAATGCCGTTCGGCCTCGACATGGAGTGTCAGCTCGTGTTCGTCGTAGTGATCACCGTGTGCGTGGTGCATATGGCCGTCGTGCAGGTAGTCCACGTGGTCCTGGTGCTCGACGGCGCGGTGACCGCACTCCGGACCGTGTGCATGGGTGTGTTCTGCGTGGACATCGTGTGTGGCGCTCATGATCGCTCCTCGAATGGCCCGGTCGGGGTGGCTACGCATGCAGTCATGCGCATTCTTGCACATATCTGACCGCGACGCGCTCACGGGTGCCGCCGCTGCCCGCCTGACGCCGATTCCTCACGGGCGCGTCAGTCGACTGCGTCTTTCTGACGCCCCCGTAAGGAATCAGGCGATGCTCACAGCGACCAGTCGATCGGGTCCGCGCCCAACTCCTCGAGCAGGTCGTTCGCGCGGCTGAACGGACGCGAGCCGAAGAAGCCCCGATCGGCCGACATCGGACTCGGATGCGCCGACGCCACCATGGGGACGTCGGGCAGCATCGGCTCGAGCGACTGCGCATCCTTCCCCCAGAGGATCGCTACGAGGGGTTCGTCCGGCCGCGCAACCAGGGCGTCGATGGCAGTGGCGGTGATCTGCTCCCACCCGCGGCGGCGGTGACTGCCCGGCTCTCCGAGCTGGACGGTCAGGACCCGGTTGAGCAGCAGCACGCCGCGATCCGCCCACGGGCTGAGATCGCCGCTCGCCGGTGCCGGCGCCCCGAGGTCGTCCTGCAGCTCCCGGTAGATGTTCTGCAGGCTGCGGGGCAGCGGCCGCACGTCGGGGTTGACCGAGAAGCTCAGGCCGACCGCGTGGCCCGGCGTGGGGTAAGGGTCCTGGCCGACGATCAGGATCCTGACGTCGTCGATCGGCTGCTGGAAGGCGCGCAGGATGTTCGAGCCGGCGGGCGCCCACGGACGCCCCGCAGCGGTCTCCGCGCGGAGGAACTCCCCGATCTCGGTGAACACCTCCTGCATCGGCGCGAGGGTCGGCGCCCAGGACTCATGAACCAGGTCGGTGATGGGGGCTGGCACACGCCCACTCTTCCCTACTCTCCGAGGTCCGCCACTACGCGGCGCGGCGTGACCGGGGCAGGTAGTTGCCGCGCAGGGCGACGAGGATGCCGACCGAGATCAGCACGAGGATCACGCTCATGCCGATCGCCACGTCGCGATCGGATTCCAGCGCCGCGTAGACCGCGAGGGGCATCGTCTGGGTGACGCCCTCGAGATTGCCGGCGAACGTGATGGTCGCACCGAACTCGCCGATCGCCCGCGCCCAGGCGAGGACGGTGCCCGCGACGAGGGAGGGGCCGACGAGAGGCAGGGTGATGCGCCAGAACACCCGGCGGGGACTGGCCCCATCGACCGTCGCCGCCTCCTCCACCTCGCGGTCCACCGATCGGAACGCACCCTCCATGGTGATGACGAGGAAGGGCAT
>DMPC01000011.1:15759-17013 GCA_003456155.1 Actinomycetota bacterium
GCGGTCAGCAGCGCGACGCCGGAGACGACCGGGGGCAGCAGGAGCGGGACGATCACCAGGGCACGCCACAGGCGCGTCCAGGGCAGCGCCTCGTTGGCCAGCAGCCATGCCAGAGGGGTGCCCACGACGAACGCGATGACGGTGGCGACCAGCGAGACGATGAGCGAGAGGCGCAGGGCGGACAGCGTGACGTCCGAGGTGAGGATCTGGGTCATCGATGCCCAGGGCGCCTGGACGAGCAGTGCCAGGGGCGGGATGACGATGAAGGCCAGTCCCACCAGCCCGGGGACGAGCAGGAACAGCGGTCGACGGATCATCGCTGTCAGGGCCGGGCGAAGCCCCACGCGCGCAGGATGCCCTGCGCGGACGGGGTGAACCGGACGTAGTCGACGAAGGCCTTGGCTGCCGCCTGCTGGGAGGACTCCCGCACCGTCGCGATCGGGTAGGTGGTGGTCACGTTCTGGTTCGCAGGGATGGCCACTCCGGTGACCTTGCTGCCGACCGACTTCACGTCGGTGACGTAGACGATGCCGGCGTCGACCTGATCGGCCATCACCTTTCCCAGCACAGCTCGGACATCGAGCTCGCGCGTGACAGGCGTGACGGTGATCCCGTTCTTCGCGAACAGGTCACGGGCCTCGGTGCCGCAGGGAACAGCGACTTCGCAGAGGGCGACGCTGACCTTCGGCAGGTCGGCGAGAGACTTCACGCGGGCGGGATTCCCGGGTGGGGTCGCGATCATCATGGTGTTCTTGGCGAAGAGCAGGGGTCGGCCGACAAGTCCTGCGCTGACCGCCTTGCCCATGGTCGCCTCGGAGGCGGTGGCGAGCACGTCTGCTGGAGCGCCGGCACGGATCTGCTCGACGAGTGCAGGGCTGCCGCCGAAGTTGAAGCGCACGTCGATCTGCGGATACCGCTTCTCGAAGGCGGTGGCGATGACGGGGAGGACATCCGTGAGAGAGGAGGCGGCGGACACCGTGATGGTGCTCGCGGGGATCGACGGGCTGGTGGGCCCCTGGGCCGGGGCGGCGCCCGACTGTGCTGCTCCGAAGGCGATCAGTGCGGCGAGGCCGAGGGTGATGCTCACGAGGACGCGGGACGGCCTCACCTCGGCACCTCGACGACGACGTTGGTGGCCTTGACGACCGCGGCGGCGAGGACTCCCGGCTCGAGCCCGAGCTCCTCGGCTGCCTCGCGGCTCATCAGCGAGACCATGCGGTGCGGGCCCGCCTGGATCTCGACCAGCGCCATCAC
>DMPC01000083.1 GCA_003456155.1 Actinomycetota bacterium
TCGTTCACCGACCCGCGCATCACCACGGTGGTCGGCTTCAAGCTCGAGCTGATCCTCGAGGCGTTCCCCGACGTCACCTACGTCTACAACGAGGTCTACGACCAGACGAACACCAACCGGAGCCTGATGAAGGCGCTTCGCCTGTCGGCACCCGGCGGCGTGCTGTGGATGAACGGTGACGTCGTCTTCGATCCGGCCGTCCTGACGCGAGTGCAGTCGCTGATCGATGCCGAGCAGTCCTTCATCTGCGTCAATACCGAGGTCGTCGGCGAGGAGGAGGTCAAGTACACCGTGGACGCCAGCGGGTACGTCGACGGTCTCTCCAAGCAGGTCACGAATGCCCTTGGCGAGGCGGTCGGGATCAACTACGTGAGTGCCTCGGACAAGCCCCTGCTCATCCAGCGCCTCGCGGAGTGCGAGGACCTCGACTACTTCGAGCGCGGAGTCGAGCTGATGATCGAGAAGGACGGCGCCCAGGTGGTGCCCTTCGACATCAAGGACCTCTTCGCGGTCGAGGTCGACTTCGAAGAGGATCTCAGCCGCGCGAACGCCCACCTTTAGCAGCGCCGGTTCCTTCTGCACGACGTCCCCGCAGTTCGCGTGCTCGACTGATGAGCACCGCAGCACGGGCATCGAAGCTGTGCTCCCGCGCAATGCGGTCAGCCAGCTCCCGACGCTCCTCACGCCCCGCAAAAGCGACCTCCCGATCGGCGCGAAGGATCGCGACGAGCTCCTCCGCATCGCCCGCCGTACGGACGACGTCGCCGAAGACCTCGTCCATGCCGGCCGCGGGATCCGAGAGCACGCGGGTGCCGGTCGCCGCGGCATCGAACAGCCGGTTCGACAGGAAGCCTTCGCGCGCCATGTCGGGCCAGTGGTCGTTCAGCACCACACCGGCGGACGCATAGGCGGCCGGCAGGTCGGCCGGGTCGAGGAACTCCCCCGCGATGCGCTCCTGTGGGAGGAACTCCTCCCACCCCACCCCGTGCACCTGCACGTCGATCCCGGCCTCGACCGCAGCGCGCACCGCGGGCCGGTACTCCCCTCGAGTGGAGCCCACGAAGAGCAGGTCCGGGCCGGTGTCGGGAGATGCCGCGGCGGGAGTGAAGCGCTCCGGGGCGGTCGCCTGCAGAAGCGGGGTCACGGGCACGCCGAACTCCCCGGCACGACTCCACTGCGTACTCGCCGCGAACACCGCGTCGTACTGAGCAGGCTCGTCCGGCTCGACAAGTTCGGGGTGGCTGATCACCCAGAGCAGCCAGGTCGCGTTGCCCCGTCTCGGCACCACGCGACGCAGCCCGCGAAGTACGACCACGACGTCATCGGACTCACGGCCCTGCGACTCGGCACCACCGCGGAAGACGACCTTGGCGTGCTGGCCGGCTCGCTCCAGTGCGGCGACGAGATCGCGGGCGAACACGGTGTCACCCCACAGGTCACCGTCCGGCGGTCGCGGGGCCGCCACCACGACCGACCAGGTCATCGCCTTGCGCCCGAACACCGCGTCACCCGCCTGCCGCGTCGCCGCGCTCGTCGGCCGGCAGGCCACGCAGGAAGCCCAGGCCCCAGGCGCCGTGCATCGTCGCGTACACCGCGGGCAGCCGCAGCGCCGCCGCCGCACGAAGACGTGTCGGAGTCTGCGATGCCAGGACGCTCGCGGCTGCATTGGCCAGCGCGTAGCCGACCGGTGCGGCAAGGCCCAGCGCGGTCAGTGCGGGATGCCGCGTCACGACTCCCACACCTGCGACCACCACGCCCAGCGCGACGGCAGAGACCGCGGCTGGTGCGGCCAGGTAGCGCAGGGAGAGGGTGTCGGGGTGACGGCGGGCCACCTCGCGTCGCCACCGGCCGTAGTCGTGGTACTGCCGGGCAAGGCCGCGGAAGGTGTGTCGCGGCCGATACGTGACCTGCATCTCGGGGGTGAACCAGATCAGTCCCCCAGACTCCCGGATCCGCAGGTTCATCTCCCAGTCCTGGGCGCGCACCATGGTCTCGTCGTATCCCCCGACGCGGTCGAGGGCGGACCGCGGGAAGCAGCCGAGGTAGACGGTCAGGGCCGGACCGGCCTCACCGCCGACGTGGAAGGACGCACCTCCGACACCGAACACCGAGGTCATCGCCCGGGCAACGGCATCCTCGAAGTCGTTGGTGCCCTCGGCTGCCATGATCCCGCCGACGTTGTCGGCGCCGGTCTCCTGCAGGACCCGGACTCCCGTCCGCACATAGTCGCGCGGCACCATGGCGTGACCGTCGATCCGGACGATCACCTCCCCCGTACTCGCGGCGATGGCGGCGTTGAGCCCGGCGGGCGTGCGACCCGAGGGGTTGTCGACGACGGTGACGTGCTCATGGGAGTCGGCCACCTGCTGAGCAACGTCGCGGGTGCGGTCACGCGAGGGACCCACAGCGACGACGATGTCGAGCTCACCGGGATAGTCCTGCTGCAGCAGCCGGTCGATGACCTCTGCGAGGTGCCTCTCCTCGTTGATGACCGTCATGACGATCGAGACGCGGGGCCAGTGCGTGCCGCTCATGAGGCCGTCCCGAACGCCTCGTGGCGCAGCAGGCCCTCGTAGGGTCGCTCCACCTTGGTGAGGAAGTGCTCGTCGCGGACGGATGCCGTGTGGCCGGTCGCGCGGCGCGAGTAGACGTAGCCCAGCCCGTGCGTGCGATAGACGAGGCCGCCGTCCTGAAGCACCCGGTCGAGCAGGGCTCGATCGACCGACCTGGGCACCGGACGCCAGCCGCCGACGCTCGCGAGATCACCGCGGGAGATGAGGATGGTGCCCCCCGCCACGAAGTCCGCGTACTTCTCGGCCGGATAGGTCGGCCGGAAGACGGTGACATCCGACGACGCGAGGTGGATCCAGTCCAGGGCCTTGCCGACGACCTCGGCGCCCGAGTACTGCCGCGCCAGGACGAGGTCCCAGATGTGCTCGGAGCCGTAGTGATCGTCGTCGTCCATCTTCGTCACGAGGTCTCCCTCGGCACGATCAGCGGTGCGCTGGAGCGCCTCCCCGAGGGTCGCGGATCCGTCGATCGCCACGACGACCGCCGGATGCGGCAGGTCGCGCAGGCGATCCGTCATGGCCGCCGCATCGACCTGGTCGCCGTGCGCGCCGACCACGATCTGGAGCCGCGGGTAGGACAGGCGACTCAGCTGCGCGAGCGCATGGTCGAGGAAATCCGCGCGATGCGTCACGAGCAGCACGCTCACCGATGGCCAGTCGCCCAGGGCAGCCGTCGGACCGTACTGACGGAGGGCATGGCGTCGCTCGTGGACGCTGCGGACCTGCCAGCCCAGATGATCGTCGGGGGCCGGAAGCCCGTCGGCGGTGTCGACGACGAGGACGCCGCACGCGTGCAGCTGATGGACCACTGTCTCGGGCAGATCGGAGGCAACGACCGCGCCGACAGAGCGCAGCGCCCGGGTGCTTGAGGCCGTCACCGAACGCCCCAGGACGAGCCGGTCCTGC
>DMPC01000151.1:0-10328 GCA_003456155.1 Actinomycetota bacterium
CGGACGGGATGGTGACGAGGGCCTCGCTGGGCGAGAGGCCGGCCAGCAGTGCCGCGCCCGCGGCCCGGGAGTCGAGCGCGGCCCGGGTGAGCGCGGCCGACTCACGCTGGTTGACCAGGTACCAGGATGCGACGGCATACGTCGTCACGGAGACCGCGCCGCCGACCATCAAGGAGAGCACCGCGAAGGCGACGGCGACCCGGGTCCGCAGCCCCAGCCTCATGGTCGCGTCGCCGCCTGCGTCATGACTTCATCCGGTAACCGAATCCGCGCACGGTGGTGAGCAGTCGCGGATTCGCCGGATCCTCCTCGATCTTGCTGCGGAGTCGGTAGATGAGGTTGTCGACGACGCGGCCGTCACCGGCGTTTCCATAGCCCCAGACCTTGCGCAGAAGGTAGTCGCGACTCAGCACGCGACCTCGCGCCGTGATCAGCTCGGTCAGGACGTAGAACTCGATCCGTGACACCGGTAGCGGCTCGCCATTGCGCAGGACCTCTGCGGAATCGGGGCGAAGCTCGATGGGCCCGCACACGAGCGCCTGGGCCGGCGCATCGGGACCCGCCTCGTCGCTGTCACTCGCATGAGCACGCCGCAGCTGCGTACGGATCCGCGCCATGAGTTCCTTGGCCACGAACGGCTTGGTGACGTAGTCGTCGGCCCCGGCCTCGAGGCCGGCCACGACATCGTGGCTGTCGGTCTGCGCGGTGACGATGATGATCGGCACCTGGCTGGTGGCCCGAAGGCTGCGCACGAGATCGAGCCCCTGGATTCCCGGCAGGCGCAGATCGACCAGCACCACGTCGACCTTCTCGTCCATCATCAGGACCAGGGCCTGCTCGGCGGTTCCGGACTCGAGGACCCGGTAGCCCTCGTCCTCGAGGTTCGTGCGGAGCACCAGGCGGATGGCTTCGTCGTCCTCGACGACCAGGACGGTGCGAACCATGCCTCCATTGAACCCTGCGACAGCGTCCACTCCTGCGCCACCCTTCCGCGTCGGTCTCTCTGCTCCACAGTAGAAGCATCACGCGACGAAGCCGTGACATGGAGGCCTCCGGCGTCGCCATGATGCGGGCGACGCCCGAGAGGAGAGGTGGGTCCTAGGCGCGCAGGGCTTCAGCAAGCTCCCGGAACGTCGCCACGAGCAGGTCCATGTCGGCCGTGGTGTGCGCGAGGGAGACGAGCCACTGCTCATCGAGCCCCGGGGGCGTGAGCACGCCACGGTTGACTCCCCACAGCCAGCTGAGCTCAGCGATCTCGAAGTCGGTGCGCTTGTAGTCACGGTAGTTGCGCACCGGAGCCGGCGACCAGGTCACGGCGCCCTTGACGCCCAGGCCGACCGTGTGGGCCGGCAGGTCGAACTCGGCGATGATGGCGTCGATCGCCCGCAGGGCACCGTCGTTGACCGCTTCGGCTGCGTCGAGCGCCTCTCGCGTGCACACCTCGTCCACGGCGCGGGCAGCGGCCATGACCAGCGGGTTTCCGTTGTACGTGCCGAAGTGGGCCATGCGGTTGTCGACGACGGCCTGCATGACCTCGGCACGGCCGCCGAATGCAGCCAGCGGAAGGCCGCCACCGATGCTCTTGGCCAAGGTGATGAGATCGGGCTCGACTCCGAGGCGACGCGCCGCACCCGCATAGCCCGCGGTGAGGCCGGTCTTCACCTCATCGAAGATCAGGACGACGTCGAACTCGTCGCATGCGGTCCGGACAGCGGCGAGGTACCCGGCATCGGGGAGGACGATCCCGATGTTCTCCATGACCGGCTCCATCACCAGTGCAGCGATCTCACCGCGGTGCGCCTCGAAGACCTCCCGGAGTCGGTCGATGTCGTTGTAGGGCACCACGTAGACGGTGCCGGCCTCGACGTCGAAGGGTGTGACGGGAGTCGGAGCGGCCTGTGGCCCGGCGTCGGCGACCGCGGGCTTGACCGAGACGGAGAGTCCGTCGTAGCCCCCGTGGTAGCCGCCTTCAAGCTTCACGATGGCCTTGCGACCGGTGTAGGCCCGCGCCGTGCGCACGGCATACATGGTGGCCTCGGTGCCGGAGTTGGTGAAGCGCAGGCGGTCGAGACCGAAGCGCTCCTGGTATCGCTCGGCCACCTCGGTCGCGCTCGGCGACGGAGTGACGAAGAGCGTGCCCGTCTTCTCGAGCGCCTCATTCACACTCGCGACGATCGCGGGGTTGAGGTGGCCGACGAGCATGGCACCGAAACCCATCGACAGGTCGAGCAGTTTGCGGTCGTCGACATCCGTCAGCCAAGCGCCCCGCGCCGAGACGATCGAGATGGGGTACGGATCCCAGTGCTGGAACGAAGAGGTGACGCCGAGGGGCAGGCTCTTGCTGGCGCGCTCATTGTGCGCACCGGAGCCCGGGGTGCTGGCGGTGAACCGCTCCCACTCCGCGGCCATGAGTTCGGCGACCCGGGCGTGATCCACCGGGGTCGAGGTGGCAGGCAGGTGACGCCAGGTCGCGGGGTCATTGAGGGGCAGCGCGTCGATCATGATGTCTCCTGACTAGTTTCGTCGTCTTGGGGCAGGCTATCTCAGGATTGCTGAGGTAACTAGGGCAAATGACAACGAAATCCGTCGTATCGCCGCCTCCCCACGGAGGAACTCGGGGGCGGCCTCACGGCTCTCGGGCAGTCCGCGTGACAGGCTGGTGCCGTGCCCACGCCCGTCAGACCCGCGCTGGTGACCCTGGCCGTGCTCGCCGGGGCTCTCACCACCGCCTGCAGCGGATCCGCGGTCGACGCCTCCTGCGACGTCGACGGCATCACCCACGAGGTCGAGCACATCCTCTCCGAAGCCGGTGCCGAGCTCGACGGTCTGGAGTCCCTGGCCTGCGACTCCGACTGGGCCTATACGAGCACCCGGGTCCTCACCGGTGAGCAGGCCACCACGGACTCCTTCCTGCTGCGCAGCACGGGAGACGGATGGATCCTGACGTCGCCGGAGGAGGCCTGCTCCCCCGGCACGCCGTTCGCGATTCCGGAGGCACTGCGTGAGACCGCCTGCCCGGCCTGATGTCGCCGGACGCCAGTCCGGGTGGCACCAGCGCCGTGTCGTGGGACGGCGCGTCAGGCGTGGACCATCACCTTCATCGCGGCGGGATCCGTGCGTGAGTAGGTGAGCGCCTGCTCGGCCTCCTCCAGCGCGAAGCTTCGGGACACCAGAGCGTCGAGATCGACGCGACCGGACGACACCAGGTCGATGGCTGTCGGGTAGGTGTGCGCGTACCGGAATGTTCCGGTGACCCACAGTTCCCGACCCTGGATGACGCCCACGGGAAGCTCGACCATCGTGCTCGGGCTCATGCCCACCAGCACGACGGTCCCGGCCGGGGCCACGGCGCGGATCCCCGCATCGATCGCCGTCGGGGCCCCGCTGCACTCCAGCAGCACATCGGCGATCACGGCATCCGGAAGCGACGTCGTGCGCGGGTCGACGGTCGCGAAGCCCATGCTCGCCGCGCGACCGAGGCGATCGGGATTCGTGTCGCTCACCGTGATCTCGGAGGCACCGTTCGCCCGCGCGACGAGAGCCGCCATCATCCCGACGGGCCCGGCACCGGTGACGAGAACGCGCGTGCCGAGCCGCACCTTCGCCTTCTGGCACGCCCACACCCCGACCGACAGCGGCTCGACCAGGGCGGCTGCGTCGAAGGACACATGGGCAGGCACCGGGTGCGCGAACGCGCGCGGCAGGACGACGTACTCGCAGAACGTCCCGTCGACCGGCGGCGTCGCGAAGAACTGCACGTCCGGGCAAAGGTTGTAGCGGCCCGCCCGGCACTGCTCGCACGAGGCGCACGGCACTCCCGGCTCCATCGCGACCGTCGTCCCCACCGGCAGGTCATCGACGCCCGCCCCGACGGCCACGACAGTGCCGGACGACTCGTGGCCGAGGACCAGCGGCGACTCGACGACGAAGTCCGCGATGCGCCCATGCTCGAAGTAGTGGATGTCGCTTCCGCAGACGCCCACCGATCGCACCCGCACCAGCACCTCGCCCGGCCCTGGTCGCGGCACCGGGCGCTGCTCCACGTGCACGCTGAGGTCCGTGTCCAGGACACTCACACGCTGGACGGTCGGGATATCGCCGGGCTCGCTCATTCCACTCCTTCGTCCGCCACCAGCCACGCCAGCGTGGCTCGTGAACCGTCACGATGCAAACGCCCCAAGACGTCAAGGTAGGGCTCGCGGAACCTCGGGTCATCGACCAGGTCACCGAAGAGCCGCCGATGGTCGATGAACGCGGTCGGGGCCCCGGCCTGTCGCTGCGCGATCGGGACCAGTTCGTCGCGCAGTGGATCGACCACGTCGATCGGCGCACCGTTCTCGTCCACAGCCTCGGCGTAGCGCGCCCAGCTCGCGACGATCGCGGCCGAGAGCCGGACGGAGCGGTCTGCAGCCAGCTGATCCCGAACCGCCGGGAGCAGCCACTTGGGGATGCGATCGGACGACTCCGCGCACAGGCGAGCGACCGTGTCACGCACCTCCGGGTTGCTGAACCGCTCGATCAGCTGGGTCTTGTAGGCATCGAGATGCACGCCCGGCACCGGATCCAGGGTCGGGGTCTCCTCCTCGTCCATGAAGCGCCGAAGGAAGATGCGCAGCTCGGGCCACGTCATCGCATCGTGGACGTACTCGTAGCCGGCCAGGTGGCTGAAGTAGCACAGGCCCTGATGGCTCGCGTTGAGCAGCCGCAACTTCATCTTCTCGTAGGGGGTGACATCGTCGGTGACCTGGACTCCGACCTGCTCCCAGTTCGGGCGCCCCTGCGGGAAGTCGTCCTCCACCACCCATTGGAAGAACGGCTCGCACACGACGGGGCACTCGTCGCTCACCCCCAGCACGTCCGAGACAGCCACGACATCGGCGGGCGCGGTGACGGGAGTGATGCGGTCGACCATCGAGTTGGGGAAGCGGACGTTCTCCTCCATCCATGTCGCGAGCTCCGGATCCCAGAGCCGCGCGAACGCGATGAACATGCGCCGGGCCACGTCACCGTTGTGCTGGATGTTGTCGCAGGACAGGACGGTGAAGGGGGCAACACCGGCATCCCGCCGTGCGCGCAGCGCTGCGCAGACCACGCCGAATACCGATGACGGCACAGCGCCGGGCACGAGGTCCGCGGCGACTGCCGGGGTGTCGGGCATGAACTCGCCCGTGAGCCGATCGACGTTGTATCCGCCTTCGGTGATGGTGAGCGACACGATGCGGATACGAGGATCCGCCATCGCGTCGATCACCGCCTCGAGGTCATCCGCTGCGAAGAGCACCTCGAGGATGCTGCCGATGATCCGGTAGTCCCAGGTGCCGTCCGGGCTCTTCTCCACGAGCGTGTAGAGCCCGTCCTGCTGCTGCATGCGTCGGGCGAGGGGCTCGTCCGACGGCAGCAGGGCCACTCCGCGAATTCCCCAGTCCCGGGCGAGACCTGCGGAGAGGAGGCGGTCGATCACGAGGGCCTGGTGAGCCCGATGGAAGTTCCCGACGCCGATGTGCACGATCCCCGGCTGGACCTCGCTGCGGTCGTATGAGGGAACGGTGACTATCGACGACAGGGACGGCACATTTCGGGAATCCACGTGGCTTGAGGGAACCACGCCCGAAATCACTTGACCGCTCCAAGAGCAAGTCCTCGCACCAGCTGCTTCTGGGCAACCCACCCGGCAGCGATGACTGGGAGAGCAGCCACTAGTGCAGCGGCAGAGAGGACGGCCAGAAACTGGCCCCGACCATCGACGAAAGAGCCCAGGAACGGGGGTACCGTACGGGCGCTGTCACTGGTGAGCAGCGTTGCCAGGAAATACTCGTTCCACGCAAAGATGAAACATATGAGCGCAGCTGCCGCTATGCCAGGGAGAATCAGCGGAATCACAATGCGAGTCACTTCCCGCAGGAATCCTGCTCCATCGACGCGCGCAGCCTCGATGATCTCGATGGGAACCTCCATCAGAAACGAGCGAAGCATCCAGACCGCGATGGGCAGGTTGATAGCGGCATAGATCAGAACTAGAGCCCACATGCTATCGAGAGCGCCCAGTGTCTTCAGGATCATGTATAGCGGCAGAGCCACGGCTGCGATTGGCATGAAGCGTGTGGAGATGAAGAAGAAGAGAGAATCCTGGACCTTGCGAACAGGCCTGATGCTCAGCGCATATGCGGCGGGAATGGCCAGCAGAATGATAACGACTGTCGCTCCCCCCGCTGCCTTGAGAGAGTTGAGAAGGTAGTCGACCATGCCGCGTTCCTGTAGCTTCTCGAACCCGGAGAGGTCGGGCGCGAAGATGATCAGCGGGGTCGACGAAGAAGCGTCGTTCTCAGACTTGAAGGCATTGATCGCCATCCATAGCACGGGGAAGAAGAAGAGTAGGACCAGTACCCAGGTCATCAGGGTGATGAGGGACCCCCTGAGCCGTTCACCTGACCGCATCATCGCTCTACTCCGGCGACGAAGACCTTGAACATCGTCCTGAGTGCAACAGATGCAACGACTATCGTGAGAATCACGACGATGACGCCATAAGCGGCTGCCTCACCGACGTTCAAGCCGATAAAGGCGCGCTCGTACAGAAGATACGAAAGAGTCTTGGTTCCGCCTGTGCCCTTCGTCAGGATTGCGATCGGGTCAAAAACCTGAATGATGATGATGGTCGCAAGAAGAACTGCGATCTCGATGTACATCCTGAGGTGGGGCAGGGTCATGTACGTGAAGATCTTCAGGGGGCCAGCGCCGTCGACCGCTGCCGCCTCCAGGATCTCCCTGCTCTGGCTCTGCAGTCCAGCTAGGAGGATGAGCATCATGAAGGGCGTGAACTGCCACGTCAGAACTATGACTACCGTCCAAAGCGGGTAGTTGGTAGACCACTCAATTGGGTCGAGGCCGAGAGCCTCAACAACCCAATTGATGACGCCGATGTTCGTGTCGAACATCGAGTACTTCCATATGAGTGCGGCGGCAGCAGGCATGAGCAGGAAGGGCGTGATCATCAGGGTCCGTGCCACTGCCCTGCCTCGAAAGCGGCGGTCGAGAAGAATGGCAAAGAGCAGGCCGAGGAGCAGAGACAGGATCACCGCCAAGGCGGTGATCAGAACCGTGGCGATGATGGCCGGAAGAAGATCTCCCGAACGGAAAACGGTGACGTAGTTATCAAAACCCGTGAATCCGAAGTCTGCCGGTTTGAGCAGGTTCCACTGCAGTGACGAATAGATGATCGTGACGATGAAGGGGATCTGCGTCAGCAGGATGGCGAAGATGAGAGCCGGGAGCAGGAGACCGCGTGACAGCCAGCGGTCAGTTGCCGTTCGTGTCTGAGCCTCAGGAAGCATCCGGTTCCCTGGCTCATCCACCTGAGTCGTCATGTGCATCCCCTTCTTGATCAGCACGGGCGTTTGGGGGTCGGCTGCATTAGCAGCCGACCCCCAAACCTTCCCACCCAGAAAGCGCGCGTGACTTACTTCTGAGCGTCCCCCGCTGCCTGAGCGATGTCCTGACACTGAGCCAGGGCATCGTCTACCGAGATCCGGTCAGCAAGGTAGTCCGCGACGAGCTGGGCGCACTGGTTGCCAACGTCCTGGAATTCGGGGATGGCGACGTACTGGACACCCACCCACGGCTGCGGGTTGACACCGGGCTGCACTGGGTTGACCGCACTCATGACCTCAAGGGTTATGGGGCCGTATGCGGCGGAGGCGTCCTTGTACTCGGGAATCTCATACGTTGAGGTGCGGGCACCCGGCGGGACCAGGGACCACCCGAGCTTCTCACCGACCAGCTGGTGGTAGTCCTTGCTGGTCGCCCACATGATGAAGTCGGCGGCAGCGTCGACCTGCTTGGTCGACGCGGGGATGGCCAGGTTCCAGCTCCACAGCCAGCCCGACTCCGCCGTCTCGACGACAGGCATGTGCGCGTAGCCCATCTTGCCCTTAACCGGGGAATCATCCGCCTCAAGCATTGACGCTGCGACAGAGGCGTCCGCCCACATGGCCGTTTCCCCGTTCTTCAGGGCTGTCAGGCACTCGTTGAAGCTGTACGAAACCGGATCCGCCTGACCGGACTCGTCAAGCATCTCCTTGTAAAAGGTGACCGCCTCCTTCCACTCCGGTGTGTTGACCGTGGCGTTCCAGTCCATGTCGTACCAGTTTCCACCGAAGGTCTGAACGACCGTGGTGAGTGGTGCGAAGAGATCGCCCCAACCGGGCTTGCCGCGCATGCAGATGCCGTCCATGCTGTCCGTCTTGACCTTGGCGGCTGCCTCACGGATCTCCTGCCACGTGGGGTTGTTCGAGATGGTTACCCCTGCGGCGTCCATGACTTCCTTGTTGTACATAAGGATCGATGACTCTCCGTAGAAAGGAACGGCGTACTGCGCCCCATCAAAGGAAAGTGCACTGCGAACCGGCGGCAGGATGTCTTCGACATCGTAGGCGGCATCGGCCTCAAGGTACGGCGTCAGGTTGACGAGCCATCCATTGGCGCCCCACTGCGGCGTCTCGTACGCACCGATGGTCACGATGTCGTACTGGCCGGCGCCGCTGGCGACATCTGCAGTCACAGCGCTGCGCAGATCGCCCTCCTCCATAACCTGGAAGTTGATCGTGACCCCTGGATTGGCCGCTTCGTACTCCGGCGCAAGGGACTCCATGTCCTTCATCTGGCCGTTGTTGACCGTCGCCACGTTCAGGACGATCTCCTCGCCTGCTGCGGCCTCTTCAGCCGGAGGCGCGGTCTCGCCAGCCACCTCCGCCGATTCAGCCGCCGGAGCCTCCGATGCCTCGCCAGCGGAATCTCCACCCGAGGAGCAACTTGCAAGCGCCAAGGCTGCGGCGGCCATTCCGGCGCCCAGCCAGACAACTCTCCTGTTCCTGCGCATTGACTCTCCAACCCGTGTGAGCGTGTCACCCCGGACCCGTTCCGAGATGTTCTCCTCAAGTGCCGCCCAGGTGAACTGCATTCGAGGTGAGTGACGAGAACGTTCCATGCTGAACAGGAGGGAACAAGAACTCTTCCGATCACTTTTCGATACTTTTTTGCAGGCCCCACCAAGCCGGTGGTAACGATGTGGTAACGAGACCTCGTCACGACCTACTGAAACGCAAGGGTTATCACGGAGAGAACGAGGATGACGGATGGTGCAAGAAAGTATCAGGGGTGTCGAGAAAGTATCTAAGTGCGAACGGAGGGCCGCATGGCGAAGGTAGCTGGGGACTCGGGCCTGTCACTGCGCTCAGAGCGAGTGGTCGAGACCTACGTGGGCAGGAGGCCCCCCCACGAGATCATTCCGCCCCACCCTCAGCACTCGCTGCGCTCACTCCGGCATGACTACCCAAGTCCGATCTGCGGGTGGCATTCACATCCTGAGTACGAGATCCATCTGATCTCCAAGACGCGGGGCAGTGTCATTGTGGGCGATCACATCGGCACCTTCGAACCAGGACAGATCTCCATCATGGGGCCCAACCTGCCTCACGACTGGGTCAGCGACATCGAACCCGGGACGGTCTCGGAGGACCGCGACTGGGTCATCCAGTTCACCGACGAATGGGTGCGGGGCTGCATGCTGCTTATCCCAGAGTTGACCGAGGTCACCGCGGTCCTTGATCTGTCACTGCAGGGTTTGAGTCTTACGGGCCCTCGCGCAGAGGTAGCCGCAAGCATCATGCAGGAGTGCGTGCAGGCATCCGGCGTACGTCAGGTAGGCCTGCTCTTTGAGTTGCTCTGGGTGTTTGCCGAAGCCCCCAGTTCTGAACGTGTTCTACTGGCACCGCAGTGGGTCGATCCGAGCAGTGACGCACAGGCGAAGCAGACCGTGGAAGCCGGGGTCGACTACATCTTTGAGAACCTCACGGGGACTATCCGCCTCTCCACGGCGGCTTCCCTCGCCCACATGTCCGAGCCCTCCTTCTCCCGATACTTCAAGCGCGCATCGGGAGTCACCTTCAGCGACATGGTCAAGAAGCTGCGGATCGCCCACGCGTGCCGCCTGCTGACATCGACAAGCGACCCCGTGGCGGCTGTCGCTGCGGCAAGTGGGTACACGAACCTTGCCAACTTCAACAGGCAGTTTCGTTACGAGGTAGGCATGACGCCACGAGAGTATCGAGCGCTGGACACCCAGGAGCGTCCCAGGACGCCAGTTCCCAGTCGCGGGCTGAAGGCTTCCATCGATCTTCATCGAATCTCCTGACGAACGTCCGCATGGGTGCCTCTCAAGGCCACCCACCCGAAGCCGACCTCGGTCTGCCAGAGTGATGGGCCTGCCTCTATAGGGCACGACCGTTAGCGCACCTCCGGAGGTCGCACATGCCTGCGCTTCTGGCGCTCCT
>DMPC01000151.1:10610-11257 GCA_003456155.1 Actinomycetota bacterium
GGTCTCACGCTCTTCGCCCTGCTGATCGTCCCGGGGACGATCAGTTCAGGTGTCCTGTGGCTGTCCGTCTACACGGCTGTCGTGGGAACGATCGCGATGTTCCTCCTCTACGCGGCGCTCGCCATCGGGCCCATGGGCATCGTCTCGCCGCTGACGGCGCTGGGCGGTGCTGCCGTGCCCGTGGTCGCCGGCATCGTTCGCGGGGAGTCGCTGACGACCATGATCGTCATCGGCATGGTGCTGGCGGTGGTCGCCGTGATCCTCGTCAGCCGAGAGTCCGGGCCGCATGCGCGGGTGACGATGAGGGGCCTGCTGCTCTCTGCGGGAGCCGGCCTGTTCATCGGGCTGTTCCTGGTCGGGCTCGGCATCGCCCCCGAGGGGTCCGGCGTGTGGGTGGCGACGTTCAGCCGCTGGTGGTCGACGGTGGGCATGGTGATCCTCGCCCTCATCCTCCTTGCGCGGTCCGGCACCGGCCCCTGGCGTCCCTTCCCCTGGCTGCTCGCCACGACAGCGGGGGTCCTCGACGCCGCGGCGAACGGCCTGTTCCAGCTCGCAGCAGCGGAGGGCGAGCTGCTGGTCGTCGGGGTCATCGGCTCCCTGTACCCGGCCGCGACCCTGCTTCTCGCCCACGTCTTCCTGCACGAGCG
>DMPC01000012.1:0-844 GCA_003456155.1 Actinomycetota bacterium
CGGAAGGCAGCCCACGATGCGGGATCAGCCTGCGCGTACCCCGAGAACGCGGGAGCCACCCCCGGGCCCTTCATCTCGAGCGGGTTGCACGACACGATCCGCACGAACGGCGCATCAGCGGTGACCGTTGCCGGGAAGCAGATGACGTTGTCCTCGACGATGACATCGGGCTTGACCCGCTCGATGATCTCGCGCAGCCGCGGCTCGCAGTAGACGGCTCCGTCAATGAGGGCCTGGAACGTTGGCAGGATGAAGGTCGTGAGCTGGTCGATCGTCGGCTTGCGGAACTCCGGCGCCGTCTCGCGGATGAACTCCTTCCAGAAGGCGCCGGCATCCTCATCACCACTGTCGCCCTCGGGCGGCGCGGCGAGGTCGACGAGCTCCTCCTCGAACCCGAGGGGCGCCAGGCGGCCCTTCCATGACGACTCCGCGGCGAACACCACCCGATGACCCCGGTCCAGCAGGACCTTGCCGATGCCGATGCACTGGTTGGTCGGGCCGTAGGCCGACTCGGGCCAGAACAGGATGGTCAGCGAACGATCGGTCATGGAGTGTGCCCTTCGAGGTCGAGGTTCATCGATGATGTCAGGGTGCTGGGCACTTCGGCCATCAGCGGATGCCCGGTCGCCATGCGGGCGTAGTCCAAGATCAGCTCGACAGCCGCGGCGTAGTCGATGGTGGGGTGCTTGGCCATCATGCGGTACCCGTAGGCATCCTCCAGCGCGACCAGGTTTCGGGCGATCGTCTGCGCGGGCTGGCGGAGGGTGAACACCTCGGTGGCGGCACCCACCTCGAGGATCCCCGAGTACATGCCGACCTGCCGGTCGTACAGGCTGGTCAGCAG
>DMPC01000012.1:1163-3724 GCA_003456155.1 Actinomycetota bacterium
GATGGCCTCCAGGCGCTCGTTGTAGAAGCGGTCCATCCCAGCGCGGTTGGCCTCGACGAGGAGGTCCTCGACCTCGGGGTAGTGGTAGAGGACGGCCCCCGAGGTCACTCCGGCGATGTCGGCGATCTGGTTGAGCCGCACGGAGGTGCCGTGCTGGGCGATGGCGCGTTGCGCCGCCACGATCAGGTCGGCCTTCCGGCCGCTCCTCCGGCTCACGTGCCGACCCTAGAAGTAACTGAATTGAGATTCAACAAGTTCATCAAGTTCCGGAAACACGAGGGCTCGATGCTGTTTCATGACCTGAACGTCCATGTAGGACCCGCATCCAGAGGCGGGCACGATAAGGAGAAGCCATGCATCGAAGGATCAGTAGGGCGGCCACGGTGGTCGCCGGCGCTGCTGCAGCGGCCGTGGTGCTGTCTGCGTGCGGGGGCGGCAGCACCGAGGGCGCGGACCTCAACCCGGATGCGGACCTGACGCAGCAGTCGCTGACGGTCTCCAACTGGGCCGGGTACTACCCCGAGGACCTCGCGGCGCAGTTCCAGTCCGCCGTCGGCGCGCCGATGACCATCACGAACCACGCCACCAACGAGGAGATCATGGCCAAGCTCACGGCCGGTGGCGACTCGGGCATCGACGTGGCGTTCGTCTCCGGCCAGTTCGCCCAGGCGCTGAACGAGGCGGGCCTGGTCGAGCCGATCAACCCGGAGTTCGTGCCGAACCTGACGAACCTCTACCCCGAGGCCCAGGAGCTGTCCTACGACCCGGGCAACAAGTTCTCCGTTCCCTACGCCTGGGGCACGACGGGCATCTGCTACCGCAGCGATCTCGTCGACGAGCCCACGAGCTGGAACGACATCCTCGAGCCCAGCGAGGAGAACAAGGGCAAGGTCACGGCGCTCGCGACCGAGCGCTGGCTCATGCTGCCGGCCCAGAAGGCCCTCGGCTTCTCGGCGAACACCACCGACGAGGCGGAGATGGAGCAGGTCAAGGAGAAGCTGATCGCGGCCAAGCCGGGTCTGCTCGCCTACGACGACACCACGTTCTACTCGCGTCTGGTCTCCGGTGAGGCCACGATGGTCGTCGCTTGGGATGGCTGGTGCAACTACGGCACTGCCGAGAACCCCGACATCAAGTTCGTCGTTCCCCAGGAGGGCTCGGACCTCTGGGCCGACACCATGGTCGTCCTGAAGACGTCGAAGAACAAGGAGGCGGCGCACGCCTTCATCAACTACATCCTCGACCCGGCCAACCATGCCTGGGTCGCGGAGAACATCCTCTACAAGGTCCCCAACGCGCCCGCGATGGAGGCCGTGGCCGGTCTGGCTGCCGACTACCCGAACATGGGCCTGACGCCGGCTGACCTGCTCAAGGGCGAGTCGCTGGTCGACCTCGGTGAGGCAGGCCCGCTGTACACCGAGATCGCCACAGAGGTCACGTCCAGCTAGTCACGATGACCTCATCTGACGGACGCTCCTCAGGGCGCGGCGCCACCTGGCGCCGCGCCCTGAGTGCGCGCACCGTCTTCGCGGGCCCCGGCCTGCTCTACGCGACGCTCTTCATGACGCTGCCGCTGCTTCTGATCCTCGTGTACTCGTTCTTCACCCGAGGGCGCTTCGGCGGGGTGGTGTGGGAGTTCACCCTCGACAACTACGGGCGCGCGTTCGAGCCGGTCTACCTCAAGGTGTTCGGCACCTCGATCGCCATCGCAGCCGCCACGACGGTGCTCGCCCTGCTGCTCGGCTACCCGACCGCCTATGCCATCACGCGGCTGTCGCCGAAGTGGCGCACCGTGGCCCTCATCCTCGTGGTGCTGCCGTTCTGGACGAACTTCCTCATCCGCACCTACGCCTGGATCATCCTGCTGAACTCCGAGGGGCCGGTGAACACGGCCCTCGTCGACCTCGGCATCATCGGCGCTCCCCTCGGCCTGCTCTATACGCCGGGCGCCGTCATCGTCGGCCTGCTCTACGCCTACCTGCCGCTGGTCGTGCTGCCCGTCTACGCCTCCCTCGAGCGAGTCGATCGCCAGCTGGTCGAGGCCGCCAGCAACCTCGGTGCCAGCCGCTCCCGCGCCTTCTTCGACGTCACGCTGCCGCTGACGCTGCCCGGCGCGATGATCGGTGCGATCTTCGTCTTCGTCCCCAGCCTCGGTAACTTCGTCGTCCCCGAGCTGCTGGGCGGAGGCAAGACCGTGATGGTCGGCAACCTCATCCGCGACCAGTTCCTCGAAGCCCGTGACTGGCCGTTCGGCTCGGTGATCGCCCTGTTCGTCGTCGGCCTGCTCGTCGTGCTGTTCGCCCTCCAGGCCTACATCTCCCGTCGGATCAACGGCAGGCAGGTGTCCCGTGCCTAAGCTCGGCTGGCTTCGCGTGCCCCTCGTGGTGACCTACGCCTTCCTGTACCTGCCCATCGCCGTCCTCGTCGTCATGAGCTTCAACGCGAGCAAGACACCCTTCACCTGGACGGGCTTCTCCACCCGCTGGTACGGAGAGCTGTTCTCCAACGAGCTCATCCGCGAGGGCTTCATCAACACGATGATCGTCGCGGTCGGGGCGACC
>DMPC01000012.1:3903-4458 GCA_003456155.1 Actinomycetota bacterium
CCGTGCTGGGCACCCTGCTCGCGATCGGCGTGGCCCGCTACTTCCGCTCCTCGATCGTCGAGGCGTATGCCCTGGCGCCCGCGATCATCCCCGACCTAGCCCTGGCCATCGGGCTGCTCGCGCTGTTCGGCCTGCTCGGCGTGACCCTCAGCCTGGTCTCGGTGCTGCTGAGCCATGTCGTCTTCGGCATGGCCTTCGTCGCTGCGGTCGTGATCGCACGACTCGGCCAGACCGACTCGAGCCTGGAGGAGGCGAGCCGCGACCTCGGGGCCGGCCCCGTCTCGACCTTCACCCGCATCACGCTGCCGAGCCTGGCCCCCGCGATCATCGCCGGTGCACTGCTCGTGTTCACCCTGAGCCTCGACGAGTTCGTCGTCGCCTTCTTCACCAACGGGCCCACGACGCCGACCCTCCCCATCGTCATCTACTCGATGGTCAGGTTCGGTGTCACGCCCGAGATCAACGCCCTTGCTGCCCTGCTCCTGCTGGTCAGCTTCACCATCGTGCTCTCCGCGCAGCGGATCACCCGACTCACGGACTCGGTATGACCTCACT
>DMPC01000033.1:0-5781 GCA_003456155.1 Actinomycetota bacterium
TAATGATACGGCGACCACCGAGATCTACACTCTTTCCCTACACGACGCTCTTCCGATCTTGATGACCCCTGTCCACATGGCGCATGTCGATGTCACGCTGCAGCTGATCGGCTTGGTCATCTCGGTTCATGTGGCCGGGATGTACGCACTGTCACCGGTGGTGGGCTGGTCGGTCGACCGGTTCGGGCGAGTCCAGGTCATCGGCTCCGGCGTCGTGATCCTGGCGATCTCGTGCGTGGTGTGCGGTCTGGCGGAAGGGAACAACATCCCTGTGCTCGCGGCGGGCCTGTTCCTGCTGGGCCTGGGCTNNTCATCGGCCTGGTCATCAGCGTCCACGTAGCGGGGATGTACGCCTTCTCGCCCGTCGTCGGCTGGGCGGTCGACCGCTTCGGTCGGATCCAGGTCATCGTGGCCGGCATCGGGATCCTCGTCGTCGCCTGCATCGTTGCCGGGCTGGCCCCCGGAGACAACGTGCCGATGCTCGGCGTGGGGCTGTTCCTGCTGGGCCTGGGCTGGTCGTGCACGCTCATTGCCGGCTCCACCCTCGTGACCGACGAGGTGGAGGAGACCGAGCGCCCGGCCGTGCAGGGTCTGTCCGACCTGGTGATGAATGCGGCGGGAGCGGTCGGGGGAGCCCTCGCGGGCATCATCGTCCTGGTGTCGTCCTATGGCTGGCTGTGTGCTGCCGCCCTCATCCCGTTGGCCGTGCTGGTGGTCCTCATGTCTCTTCCGGCGTGTCGCCAGCATTCGAACATGCGTTCGATGTAGTTTCCCCAGTGTCGTTCCTGATGGTCAGCCCTGCACAGGCTGGCGGTGGGGAAGGACGCTGTCAGACCCGCCACCTAGCGTGCTTCGTGCATGACCCGCGACATGTCCACCCCACGACAGGAGAACGCCATGGCCACCGCCGCCCAGGACCGAGAGAAGGCTCTCGACGCCGCCCTTGCCCAGATCGAGCGCCAGTTCGGCAAGGGCTCGGTGATGCGCCTCGGTGAAGAGGGGCGCGCCCCGGTCGAGGTGATCCCGACCGGATCCATCGCGCTCGATGTTGCCCTCGGCATCGGCGGCCTGCCGCGTGGCCGGATCGTGGAGATCTACGGGCCGGAGTCGTCGGGCAAGACGACGGTCGCCCTGCATGCGATCGCCCAGGTGCAGGCTCAAGGAGGCCTGGCGGCCTTTATCGACGCCGAGCATGCCCTGGATCCCGACTACGCCTCGCGGCTGGGCGTGGATCTGGACAACCTCTATGTCTCGCAGCCCGATACCGGTGAGCAGGCTCTGGAGATCTGCGACACCCTGGTGCGATCCGGGGCCATCGACCTGGTGGTCATCGACTCCGTCGCCGCACTCGTGCCTCGCGCCGAGATCGAGGGAGAGATGGGCGACTCCCACGTCGGCCTGCAGGCGCGTCTGATGAGCCAGGCACTGCGCAAGATGGCCGGCGCGCTGAGCAACACCAATACGACAGCCATCTTCATCAATCAGCTGCGCGAGAAGATCGGGGTCATGTTCGGCTCGCCGGAGACCACCACCGGTGGCAAGGCCCTGAAGTTCTACTCGTCCGTCCGTCTCGATGTGCGGCGGATCGAGACGCTCAAGGGCGGCACTGAGGCCGTCGGCAATCGCACGCGCATCAAGGTGGTCAAGAACAAGGTCGCTCCGCCGTTCAAGCAGGCTGAGTTCGACATCCTCTACGGGGAGGGAATCTCCCGTGAGGGCTCCCTGATCGACATCGGTGTCGACGCGGGTATCGTCCGCAAGTCCGGTGCCTGGTACACCTACGACGGCGATCAGCTTGGACAGGGCAAGGAGAACGCCCGGACCTTCCTCAAGGACAACCCGGATCTGGCGAACGAGATCGAGAAGCGGATCAAGGAGTCGCTGGGCATCGGTGCTCGTGTGGATGCGCCGGCTGATGCAGTCGAACCGGTGGCTGCGGCTCCCATCGACGAATAGCCCCTATCGTGCGCCGAGAACCGACTCCTGGCTCGCCGGCCGACCGTCAGCCCGAGGCTGATCCCGAGCAGGTCGCTCGCACGATCCTGCTTCGGCGGCTGACTGCAGCACCACGCTCGCGGTCCGACCTTCGTGGAGACCTGCTCAAGCGCGGCATTCCCGAGGATGTTGCCGATCGGGCGCTCGACCGCTTCGTCGAGGTGGGCCTCATTGATGATGCGTCCTACTCGCGTATGTGGGTCGAGTCCCGTCAGCGCACCCGAGGGGTGGCCACGTCGGCGTTGCGTCAGGAGTTGCGGCGCAAGGGTATTGAGGACGTCCTTGTCGAGGCTGCCCTGTCGGGGATCGACCCGGATTCGGAGCGTGAGCGTGCGCGGCAGTTGGTCCGGGTCAAGGCGCGCACCATGTCGCGACTGGACCCCCAGGTCCGCGTCCGGCGACTTGTGGGCATGCTTCAGCGGCGCGGATACTCAGGCGCGGTCGCCTATGGCGTGGTCCTCGAGGTGCTCGGCGATGATGTCGCAGAGGTGGGCGTTGCGGGAGCGGAGTCCTTCGCTCAGGCCGGGGAGTGACGTCGCAGGGTGACGTGATCGCGCTGACGGGAGCTGTCAGGCTGCCGGTGGCTTCCTCGGCTGCTTGAGCAGCGGGAGCACGATGGCATCGATGATGTGGCCGACCTCGTCTGCGGAGGGGCAGGCTCCCGTCATGACCATGCTGTGCATGACCATCGAGGCGGGAATCTGCAGGACATAGGGATCGATCGGCTGGGGAGGGATCTCTCCGCGAGCCATGGCCAGCTGCAGCAGGGTCACCAGTTCTGCCTGCTTGGGCAGGCCGAAACGGACCTGGAACTCCTCGACGAGACTGGGGTCGTGGGCGCCCTCGGAGATGAGCTCGCGCAGGACGATTCCCAGGCTGCCCTCGAGTTCCTTGCTCAGGGTCGTCATCGAGTTCAGCAGATCGTCGCGCAGACTCCCGGTGGAGGTCTCCGGGGTGGGAAGGTTCTCCTCCATCGTGCTGATGAACACGTCCAGCGCGAGAGCCCGAGCGTTGGGCCAGCGTCGGTACAGCGCGGACTTGCCTGTTCCCGCGCGCCGGGCGATGCGATCCATCGAGGCGCCGCGCAGACCGTTCTCGGCGAGTTCCTCCAGTGCGGCCGAGAACACGGCGTCTCTCAATACCTCGCCGCGGCGTCGCGGTGCGGGCATCAGGACGGACATGCCGGAACGGTAGCAGCGATAGGGGACGTGCGCGTCCCCTGATTTGACAGATAGAGGACAGTGGCGTTCGCTACGGAGAGTGGACATCGCCATGGCGGTGTCCGGGGCGAGGCCAGCAGGGCTCGCCCGGTGACCTCGGGGCTCTGCGGCCTCCTTGATCCTGGAAGGGGCCCCATGCCCGTCCTGTCTGCCTGGGCTGTCCGTCGTCCGGTTGTTGCGCTCATCACCTGGTTGATCGCCCTGACCGCAGTCGTAGGGCTCGGCTCTCAGCTCGGTGGGAAGCTCAACGACTCCTTCGATCTCCCCGACACGGAGTCCAAGGTCGCGACGGACCTGCTGGTCCAGAGCGGCACGGACACCAGTCGAGTGGACGGTGGGGCCACCATCGTGTGGTCGGCCGAGGCCGGCGCGGCAACGGATCCCGCGGTCGCGGCCCGGGTGCTGCCCGTGCTCGAGGAGATCGCCGCTCTCGACTCCGTGACGTGCGTGACGAACCCCCTCGACCCCCAGGGCGCATCCCTGGGCACTGGCTGCCCTGCCCCTGCCCTCGACATGTCGGCGATGGCCTCGCTCACCCCCGAGGATCTCCAGGTTCTGGCCTCCCAGTTCTCCACCATCAGCCCGGACGGAACCGTCGCGTACGCGCAGGTGAGCTTCACCACGGGTCCGGAGGGTGAGCTGGAGGTGGGCGCCGAGGACGCCAAGGCAATCATTGCCGCGGTCGAAGGGCTCAACTCTGATGGCCTGCGGGCCGGTGCCCAAGGGCAGGTGCTGGACTTCGCCGGCCAGCAGCCACCGAGCAGCGAGGCGATCGGCCTGCTTGTCGCGATCATCATCCTGCTGGTCTCCTTCGGCTCCATCGTGGCAGCGGGCATGCCGATCGTCGTCGCCCTGATCGGTCTGGCAATGGGGCAGATGGGCGTCCTCCTCGTGGCGAACTTCCTCGACGTCGCGACGTTCGCTCCGACGTTGGCCGCGATGATCGGTCTCGGCGTGGGCATCGACTACGCACTCTTCGTGATGAATCGCTACCGGCAGGGCCTGCTGCACGGTCACGAGCCGAAGCGTGCGGCCATGGAGGCCGTCGAGACGGCTGGCCGAGCGGTCCTGTTCGCCGGCAGCACCGTGATCATCGCTCTCCTCGGCTTGTTCGTCCTGGGCATCAACTTCTTCAACGGCCTCGCTGTGGGCGCCGCCGTGACGGTCCTCGCGGTCATGCTGTCCGCGCTGTGGATGCTGCCTGCGCTGCTCAGCCTCCTGGGAACCAAGGCGATCGCCTGGCGGCTGCCGTGGGGAAAGAAGGCCGGTTCCATGGTCGGGCACCCCGAGGGCCGAGCGTGGGCGCACTACGGACGCATGCTGCAGAAGCGCCCCATCCTCCCCGCGCTGTTGGCACTGGCCATCGTGGTCGTCCTCGCGATCCCGCTCTTCAGCCTCCGGCAGGGCTTCGCCGACGACTCGGGCAAGCCGGAGGGTTCGTCGGCCCGCATCGCCTACGACCTGCGAGCAGAGGGCTTCGGCCCCGGGGTCAACGGCCCGTTCCTCGTGGTCGCCGACCTCTCGGATGCCACGTCGCCGGATGCCTTCGGACAGGTGATCGCTGGCCTCGCCGCGACCGAAGGAGTGGCCGGCACGTCCCCGAGCATCGAGGCGCTGCCGGTCCTGGGCAAGCTCGCCCAGGCGAGCGCCGCGTCTGGGCAGGCTGGCGATCCGCAGACCATCCAGGCCATTGCCGTGTATCCGGACACGGCGCCTCAGGACGAAGCCACGACGCAGCTCCTGGACCGGCTCCGCACGGAGACGAACCCTGCTCTGCTCGAGGCCACTGGCGTGAAGCTCTATGTGGGTGGCACCCAGGCCATCACGAGTGACTTCACGACGGTTCTCGGCGATGCTCTTCCGATCTTCCTCGCCATCGTCATCGGGCTGGGCTTCCTGGCACTGGTACTGCTCTTCCATTCGATCGTCGTGCCGCTGACGGCTGCGATCACCAGCCTGCTGTCCTTCGCCGCGGCGATGGGCATCACGGTAGCGGTGTTCCAATGGGGCTGGCTCAGTGAGCTCCTCGGTGTCGCCAGTACGGGTCCGATCTTCCCGTTCCTGCCCATCATGGTGTTCTCGATCCTTTTCGGGCTGTCCATGGACTACCAGGTGTTCCTTGTGTCACGGATGCAGGAGGAGTGGATGCGCACCGGCGACAACCTGGCTTCGGTGAGGCGAGGACTCGCAGGCTCGGGCCGAGTAGTGGTTATTGCCGCGGCGATCATGGCGAGCGTCTTCCTGGCCTTCGTGCCCAGCACCAACAGCACCATCAAGCTGTTCGGCCTTGCGTTGGCCTCTGCGGTCATCATCGACGCATTCATCGTTCGTCTGGTGCTCGTTCCGGCACTCATGTCCATGCTTGGCAAGGTCAACTGGTGGCTTCCTGGCTGGCTCGATCGGGTTCTCCCTCGAGTGCAGATCGAGCCCGGCGAGGATGAGATCACCGACGACGAACCTGAAAGCGTCGGCGCCGCTCAACGCTGATCTCTGCCCTGTCCACGGGAGGCGGCAGGGCATGGCAGCCGGGCCCGGGCACCGCGAGCGGCCACTGGGCACCACGAGC
>DMPC01000033.1:5973-8242 GCA_003456155.1 Actinomycetota bacterium
TGGGCACCACGAGCGGCCACTGGGCGCCTCGTTCGTCGGTACGGTGGCGTCGTGACGTCCGTTCAGCCGGTTTCTTCTGCCCCAACGAAGCCGAAGCACAGCGCGTGGGTTCTCTTCGCGCTGGTGACGGGTGCCATCGTCGCCAACATCAACCTCAGCATCGCCAACGTCGCACTGCCGACAATCGGCGCAGCTCTGGATGCCGATCAGGATCAACTGTCGATCATCGCCGATGCCTTCGCGCTCGGGCTCGCGGCGACCGTGCTCTACCTCGGTGCCGTAGGCGATAGGCATGGTCGCAAGCTGCTGTTCGTCATCGGCAGCACCCTGACGATCCCTACAGCCTTCCTGGCGGCATACGCGCCGAACGGGGAAGTGCTGGCGGTCGCGCGCCTGCTCGGCGGCATCGCGGCAGCGATGCTGTTCCCGACGACGCTGTCCCTCATCTCCGCGCTCTACTCAGGGCGGGCCCGCGTCAAGGCGATCGCGCTGTGGTCTGGCGTCGGGGGCGGGTTCGCCGCCCTCGGGCCCGTCGTCGGAGGCTGGCTCCTGGAGTCGTTCTGGTGGGGATCGGTCTTCCTCATCACCGTGCCGCTCGTGATCGTGGTGCTGATCGTCGGCCTGATCGTCCTGCCCTGGCATGCGCACGAGGAGAAGTTCCGGATCGACCACCGAGGTGGAGTGCTCTCCGTGGTCGGTATCGGGAGTCTGATCATCGCGATCGAGACAGCCGACACGGGTATCACTCCCGGATGGCTCGCCACGATGGGCACGGCCATCGCTGCCCTCGGACTGTTCTTCTGGTGGCAGTCGAGGGCGCCCCGGCCACTCGTCGACCTCCAGCTCGCGCGGCATCGCACCTTCTGGGTCGCATTCGTCGCGGGTGCGATCACCTTCGGCTCCCTCATCGGGGCCATGTTCATCGGCCAGCAGTTCACCCAGAACGTGCTGGGCTACAGCACCCTCACTGCGGCACTGGTCGTCGTCCCGTCGGCAGTCTTCAGCGCAATCGGCGGTCAGTTCGCCGGCAGCATCATCAATCGCTCGGGATCACGAGCGAGTCTGATGCTGGGCCTCATCAGTGTTGCTCTGGCTTTCGCGGTGATGCTCGTGACGTGGCGTGAGGGCGTCGCCGTGGGCTGGGTGCTCCTCGCCTACGGCCTGGTCGGGGCGGGCGTGGGCCTTGCGGCAACGCCCGCGTCCCGCGCGCTGATGGGCTCTGTCCCGCCAGCCCGGGCGGGCATGGGCTCAGGCTTCCTCGACCTGACAAGGGACTTCGGTGGGGCGGTTGTGCAGGCGATCATGGGCGGCCTGCTGGCTGCGTCGTACGCGTCGCACATCCGCGCCGACGTCGCTGGACTTCCGCCAGACGAGGCTGGGCAGCTGACGGACCAGGCTGCCGATGAGATGGCCTCGTCGTTCACCAGTGCGGTCGAGGCGTCCCAGCAGTACTCGAGCAGCCTCCAGGAGCAGGTGCTCACTGCGGCATCCACGGCTTTCACGGCGGGGAAGTCGTGGGCAATCCTCGTTGCACTGGTGCTCACGATCCTTGGCCTCGTGCTGGTCCTGGCGTTGTTCCCGAGGAAGGCGGCCGAGGAGGAGTACTACGCGCAGGTGCAGCAGGGAGGCTAGACCATCTCAACGCCGTAGCCCTCGTCCTCGCCGAGCCCGTCGATGACATCTTCCGAGACTCGCACCCTCTGGGTGGTGGATTCGGTCGGGAGATCCGATCCCGCTCGCGTCTTGGACGAGCGCCTAGGATTCGACTCGTGACTGCGGAGACGGCCCCTCGCACCTACCAGGTGCGCACCTATGGGTGCCAGATGAACGTGCACGACTCTGAGCGGCTCTCCGGCCTGCTCGAGGATGCGGGCTATGTTGCGGTGACCGAGGGCGAGCAGGCCGATGTGGTCGTGTTCAACACCTGCGCCGTGCGGGAGAATGCCGACAACCGGCTCTACGGGAACCTGAGTCATCTGGTGCCGGTGAAGGACGGCCATCCGGGCATGCAGATCGCCGTGGGTGGGTGTCTGGCTCAGAAGGACAAGGGTGACATCCTCGCTCGGGCCCCCTGGGTCGATGTCGTGTTCGGGACGCACAACATCGGAGCCCTGCCGGTGCTGCTCGAGCGCGCGCGCGTCCAGCAGGAGGCGCAGGTGGAGATCCTCGAGTCGCTCGAGGTCTTCCCCTCGACTCTCCCCACGAAGCGCGACTCCGCCTATGCGGCATGGGTATCGGTCAGCGTGGGCTGCAACAACACCTGCACGTT
>DMPC01000033.1:8416-8721 GCA_003456155.1 Actinomycetota bacterium
TGCACGTTCTGCATCGTGCCGGCACTGCGTGGCAAGGAGAAGGATCGCCGACCAGGCGACATCCTGGCCGAGATCCAGGCGCTGGTCGCCGAGGGCGTTCTGGAGATCACACTTCTGGGCCAAAACGTGAATGCCTATGGAGCGGAGTTCGGTGACGCCGGCGCGTTCGCCAAGCTTCTTCGCGCCTGCGGAGAGGTGGAGGGCCTCGAGCGTGTCCGCTTCACCAGCCCGCATCCCCGAGACTTCACCGATGATGTGATCGCGGCCATGGCCGAGACTGCCAACGTCATGCCGCAGCTGCACAT
>DMPC01000033.1:9029-14258 GCA_003456155.1 Actinomycetota bacterium
GAGACGGAGGAGGACTTCGCGCAGACGATGCACGTGGTTCGGGAGGCTCGCTTCGCCGGTGCCTTCACGTTCCAGTACTCCAAGCGCCCGGGAACGCCTGCTGCCACGATGCCCGATCAGGTGCCCAAGCAGGTGGTGCAGGAGCGCTACGACAGGCTGGTCGAGCTGGTCAACGAGATCGCCTGGGAGGAGAACCGAAGGCAGCAGGGTCGTGTCCTGGACGTGCTCATCGCGGAGGGCGAGGGGCGCAAGGACGCCCGAACGGCTCGGCTGTCCGGACGCGCACCGGACAATCGGCTGGTCCATGTCGCAGTGGATCCTGCTCATGGAGTCCCTCGACCGGGCGATCTGGTTACAGCTGAGGTGACCTATGCGGCGCCCCACCATCTGGTGGCCGATCGTGTCGTTGCCGTGCGACGGACCCGTGCAGGCGATGCAGGCGAGGCTGCTCAAGGGGAGCCAGGGGGCGTCATGCTCGGGATGCCCGCGCGACGGTCCTGACATGAGGACCCTCGCCATCGTCGGGCCAACCGCGTCGGGGAAGTCGGCCCTCGCCGTTGCTGTCGCCCTGCGCTGGGGCACGGCCGAGATCGTGAGTACGGACTCCATGCAGGTGTACCGAGGGATGGACATCGGCACAGCTACACCGTCGAAGGCTGAGCGGCAGGGGATTGTGCATCGCATGATCGACGTCTGGGACCCCGATCACGCGGTGTCCGTGGCCGAGTTCCAGGCTCTTGCCCGGCACGAGATCAACGAGGCTGCCGGCGGGGGCAGCCTGCCCATCGTCGTGGGTGGCAGCGGACTCTACGTGTCGGCGGTACTCGACGACCTGCGCTTCCCTGGCACGGATCCACAGATCCGTGGGCATCTGGAGGCGGAGTTGCAGACCCTGGGGCCAGAAGTGCTGCACCGAAGGCTCACGGAGGTCGACCCTGTCGCCGCAGCTGAGATTCTCCCCTCGAACGGTCGCCGCATCGTCCGAGCGTTGGAGGTGATCGAGCTGACCGGTCAGCCATTCGTGGCGAGGCTTCCGCAGCCGGTCGACCTCTTCGACACCCTGCGGGTCGGACTGGAGATACCGCGAGACGTCCTCGATGAGCGGATCGCCAGGCGCGTCGACGAGATGTGGGCTCAGGGCTTCGTACAGGAGGTGCGCACGCTCGCGGGGCTGGGACTTCGGTCCACTCCCACCGCATCGCGGGCACTCGGCTACCAGCAGGTGCTGGATTTCCTCTCAGGCGACCTCACCGAGTCGCAGGCCCGGGGGCAGACCGTGGAGGCCACGAGGAGGTTCGCCCGTCGACAGCAGCGCTGGTTCCGGCGCGACGATCGGATCCGCTGGTTGAACTATGACTACCCGAGTCTCGTCGATGACGTCGTCGCACTCGTGCGCTCGGCAGCCTCCACGTAGAACTCTGTTCCCAGCAGCATGGATCGGAGCGGTCGCGGGAGTCGGGTGAGCACGGCGAGAGTGCGCGTCGTTCCATCAGCGCTGGCCTGGGAGGCATGGGCACGCAGTGATGCGATCTTTCGGTCCATGACGGGCCGGACATCCACCCGATGCGTGATCAGGGACCGCGGCGTCCACGCTTGATCGAACTCCGTCGGATCGAAGGCGGGGGGCGCCAGACGCGACCGGGCGGCGAGCCGGGCTGCTCGGGCGATCGGCTCGCGTGGCAGGGTCGCCTCGAAGAGCCGCACCGGTCGCTCGACGATCCCGCGGGCGGTGCGCACAGCACGATGGACGTGGACGTGGTCCGGATGGCCGTAGCCTCCGGCTGCGTCATAGCCCACCAGGATGTCGGCGGCCTCGTCGGTGCAGACCTCGGCGATGCGCCGAGCTACCGTCTCGACGTCCTGATGGCAGAAACCTGTCGGTATCTCGCCGAGCAGGCCCGAATCCTGGTAGTCCAGGGTCACGATGCGGCTGACACCGAGGGCAGACGCGGACCGCTCGAGCTCGTTGCGTCGCACCCGACCGAGATCTCCCGCGTAGGTGGCTGACGCCAGGCCCGCCTCACCATTCGTGGCGACGATGAGGACTACCCGGTGACCCTCACTGGCCGCGCGTGCCATCGTGCCCGCAGTCAGGAGAGCCTCGTCGTCAGGGTGCGCATGAACGAAGACGAGGTTCCGCGGGGACATGCCGTCATTGTGGCGCAGTGTCGCGGGCCACGTCAGCGTGGCGTACCGTCCTGAGTCGTGAGGATCGCCCACGTCAGTGACTGCTACGCCCCTCGAACGGGTGGCATCGAGTCCCAGGTCAGGGCTCTAGCCGTCCAGCAGCGCGATTCCGGCCGCGATGTGCGCGTGATCACGGCGACGGCTGGCGCTGATGGCCATCGGGTCATGCTTGATGACGTGGACGGTGTGGTCGTCCACCGGCTCGCTGCCGCGGTCCCCTTCGACCTGCCGATCCATCCCCGAACCCGTCGCGAGGTGGCTCAGGTCCTGCGTGATGATCCGGTCGACGTGGTGCACGTGCATGCGGGGGTCATCTCCCCGTTCGCCTGGGGTGCCGTTCGAGCCGCGCGAGAGCTGGGCCTTCCGGTTCTCGTCACCGTGCACAGCGTCTGGGGACAGTTGGCGCGACCTGCCTTCGGGCTGAGCGATGCCGTGGCGCGTTGGCATGAGTGGGGGGTGACTCTGAGCGCCGTGAGCGACCTGGCCGCTGCTCGCGTGCAGGAGGCGGTGCCGCGAGCGGGAAGAGTGCTGGTCCTGCCGAACGGGATCGATCCGGATACGTGGTCGGTGGAG
Source organism: Actinomycetota bacterium (assembly GCA_003456155.1). Classification (GTDB taxonomy): domain Bacteria; phylum Actinomycetota; class Actinomycetes; order S36-B12; family S36-B12; genus UBA10649. The sequence goes on from DMPC01000033.1 coordinate 11,790, forward strand.
CCTCACGGAGCATCGCCGGATCTCCTGCGTGTTGCGACGGTCATGAGGCTGGCGCCGCGGAAGCGGACCCTGCCACTGCTGCGGATGATCGCGCTGGCCCGTCAGGGGCTCGCGGGAACTGCCGACGTCACGGCGACGATCGTCGGCGACGGGCCGATGCGTGAGCGGGCGCGACGCTTCGCCGATCAGCATGGGCTCGGTTCCTCGGTGACCTTCACCGGCCGACTGGACCGTGACGGCGTTCGTGAGGTGCTGGCCTCCTCGGACGTGTACCTGCAGCCATCAGTGAAGGAGTCCTTCGGCCTGGCGGCACTGGAGGCGCGCACCTGCGGGCTTCCAGTCATCGTCCGCGCCCAGTCCGGGAGCACTCAGTTCATCCACGACGGCGTCGAGGGCCTGGTGGCGGCGGATGACGCCGGCATGGTCGGTGCACTGATCCGACTCGGGTGGGATCGGCCACTGCTCGAGGCGATCACGCAGAGGAATCGTGCTCATCCGCCGCAGGAGTCGTGGCCCAGGGTTCTTCTGTCGGTGGATGAGGCCTATGAGCTGACGGCTGCGGCGGCCGCTGCTCGTTAGGCTGGTCCCGTGACGGGATTCACCGAGCTGCCCTTCGTGAAGGGCCACGGCACGGGGAACGACTTCGTCCTCATCCCCGATGTCGAGGGCACGAGGTCGCTGACACCGAATCAGGTGGCGTGGCTCTGCGACCGTCATCGTGGCGTGGGGGGCGACGGCATCCTTCGTGTCGTGCGGACACAGCACGTTCCCGAATTCGCTGACGTGGCAGGTCTGGCGGAGTTCTTCATGGACTACCGCAATGCCGATGGATCACTGGCGGAGATGTGCGGGAACGGGGCACGGGTCTTCGCCCGGTACCTGCACTCGACGGGGCTGGTCGAGGATGCGGAGGTCACGCTGGCCACCCGAGGCGGGCTGCGGACCACCATTCTGAATGCCGATGGCTCGATCAGCGTCGACATGGGCGGGGCCACATCGTCGCTCGAGGGTTCGTGCGTCAAGGTGGACGCCAGGTCGTGGCCCGCCGTGCCGGTGTTCGTGCCCAATCCCCATGCGGTGGCATTCGTCGACGATCTCGGTGACGCGGGGAGTCTGCTCCGCGCCCCGGGACTCTCGCCGGCCGGGGTCTTTCCCTCGGGTGCGAACGTGGAGTTCGTCGTCATTCGCGGACATCGTCACGTGGCCATGCGCGTCCACGAACGCGGTGTCGGAGAGACGCTCTCGTGTGGCACGGGAGCCTGCGCGGTCGCGTGGGCCGCCCGACGCCGACTGGAGCCGGAGTTTCGTGGGGAGACCACCTATCGGGTGGATGTCCCCGGTGGGACGGTCTCTGTGACGGAAACGGCGGCAGGATCCATGGTTCTGACCGGTCCGGCCGACCTCGTGGCACGCGGGACGGCGCTGCTGCCGGACTAGCGAGCTGGGCTCTCACCATACGCAGATGGGCGACTGGTCGGATGTGCTGGCGGGGCATGGCACAGTTGGGCTCGATGGACACCTCAGACAGCGCGTGGGACGACGACTCGGTGCCGAGCACCGGTGATCTGGAGCTCGAGGAGCGATCGGCGCTTCGGCGCATCGCGGGCCTGTCGACAGAGCTGGAGGACATCACCGAGGTCGAGTACCGCCAGGTGCGGCTCGAGCGCGTGGTGCTGGCGGGAGTCTGGACGGAGGGGACGGTCACTCAGGCTGAGCGGAGCATGCGTGAACTCGCGCTGCTCGCTGAGACAGCCGGCTCCGTCGTCCTCGAGGGAGTCATCCAGCGGCGTGACTCTCCGGATCCCGCGACCTATCTGGGCTCGGGCAAGGCGCAGGAACTGAGGGGCATCGTCGTGGACACCGGTGCCGACACCGTGATCTGCGATGGGGAACTGACACCCGGGCAGCTTCGCCAACTGGAGCAGGTGGTCAAGGTCAAGGTCGTGGACCGCACCTGGCTGATCCTCGACATCTTCGCGCAGCATGCTCGAAGTCGGGAGGGCAAGGCGCAGGTGAGTCTGGCGCAGATGCAGTACCTGCTGCCCCGCCTTCGAGGATGGGGCGAATCGTTGTCCCGTCAGGGTGGTGGCGCGGGTGGTGGTGGTTCTGGGGGTGGCGGAGTCGGCACCCGTGGGCCTGGAGAGACCAAGATCGAGACCGATCGTCGGCGTATCCGCGCTCAGATGACCAAGCTCCGGCGGCAGATCGCCGAGATGGCCAAGGCGCGCAGCACGCAGCGCGCGTCGCGTCATCGGTCCGGGACTCCGAGCGTGGCGATCGCCGGCTACACGAATGCGGGCAAGTCGAGCCTGCTCAACCGGATCACCGGGGCAGGCGTGCTGGTGGAGAACGCTTTGTTCGCCACCCTCGATCCCACGGTGCGCAAGACCCAGACTCCGGGTGGCCGCGAGTACACGATCTCCGACACGGTGGGGTTCGTCCGACACCTGCCGCACCAGCTGGTGGAGG
>DMPC01000033.1:14623-21836 GCA_003456155.1 Actinomycetota bacterium
CTCATGCGCCGCGAACCTCACTCGGTCGTGGTGTCCGCACGCACCGGACTCGGCATGGACGACCTGCTGGCCGCCATCGAGCGTGATCTGCCATCGGGGCTGGTGGATGTGGACATCGAGGTTCCATACGCCCGCGGTGACCTGATCAGTCGCGCTCATCGCACGGGAGAGGTGCTCAGCGAGGAGCATGGCGAGCTCGGCACCCGACTTCGCGCGCGGGTCCCGGAGGCTCTTGCCGGCGAGCTGGTGTCGCTCCAGGGCGGCCACGGTGACTGAGGACTCGACCTCCAAGGACATTCCCGCATTGCTCGATGCCCTCGCTGCGGTCGTTCGGTCGTTGGATGGTGAGCAACGGCACGGGCAGCAGGAGATGGCTGGCCTGGTCGCTCGATCGATGAGTGAAGGCGTGCATGCCGTCATTCAGGCTGGCACCGGAACGGGCAAGTCGGTGGGCTACCTCGTTCCTGCTGCGCTGCACGCAGTGTCGGATGATGGTGGGCCAGTGATCATCGCGACGGCGACGATCGCTCTGCAGCGACAGCTCGTCGAGCGCGATCTGCCTCGTGTGGTCGAGTCGCTGGCGACTGATCGTCCCGTCACGTTCGCGGTCCTGAAGGGTCGCAACAACTACATCTGCCTGCAGAAGCTGAGGGGCTCGGACGTCGCGGATGAGGGAGAGGAAGCACTGTTTGACGCTCCGGCAAGCGCCTTGGGCAAGCAGGCGCGCGCACTGCGCGAGTGGGCTGAGTCCACCACCACGGGGGATCGGGACGACTACCCGGGTGAATTGGATCCGAGGGTGTGGCGCGCCTTCTCCGTCAGTCGACATGAGTGCGTGGGGGAGTCGCGCTGCGCCTTCGGTGAGGAGTGCTTCACGGCCCTGCGCAGGCAGCAGGCGATGGAGTCGGACATCGTGGTCACCAACCACGCGCTGCTTGCCATTGATGCGCTCGAGGGGATCCCCGTGCTGCCCGAGCATGACGTTGTGGTCATCGACGAGGCGCATGAACTGGTCGATCGGGCGACGGGTGCGGTGACCCGTGAACTGTCACCAGCCCTGGCGGAGCGAGCCGCGGCCGGGGCTCGGCGCATGGTCGATCCGGAGACAGGGGAGCGCCTTGCGACGGCGGTCGAAGGGTGGGAGGAAGCGCTTCGGCTTGCGGCGTCGAGCATGAGCGGGCCGACGCGCGTCGAGGCGTGGAGTCGCGATCTGCTCCTGGCTCTGACGAGCCTTCGTGATGCCTTCCATCAGGCGATCGCAGAAGTCTCGGCGGACAGGGAGGCCGTCGACGCCGATGTCCAGGCTGCCCGACAGCGGGTTCTCGGGGCGCTGGACGAGGTTCACGACGTGGCCGGTGCACTGCTCGGCATGAATCACTCTGATGTGGCGTGGATCGATCCGGGCGAGGGAAGCAGCAGGGCACCGGTCCTACGCCTCGCGCCGCTGTCGGTGTCGGGTCTGCTTCGGCAGGCACTGTTCGATGCCGGTCCCGTCGTGCTCACGAGTGCCACGTTGACTGTCGGCGGCGGGTTTGCGCCCCTGCTCGCCTCCGTGGGGCTCGATGACTCCACGATCGCCGTGGACGTCGGATCCCCCTTCGACCATGCCCGTCAGGGAATCCTCTATGTGGCGGATCATCTCCCGCCGCCCGGCCGTGACGGCATCCCGATGGAGGCCCTCGACGAGTTGGCCGACCTCATCGAGGCGGCGGGCGGACGCACCCTGGCCCTCTTCAGCAGCTGGCGCGCCGTGGAGCGTGCCGCCGAGTATCTGCGGGTGCGCTGGGGCGGGCGAACCGACCTCCCCCTGCTCGTCCAGCAGCGAGGCGATGCCGTGGCCGGCCTGGTGCAGCGATTCGTCGACGAGCCGTCGAGCACTCTGCTCGGCACGGTGTCGCTGTGGCAGGGCGTGGACGTTCCGGGGGAGGCCTGCATCCTCGTGGTCATCGATCGGATCCCGTTCCCGCGCCCGGATGATCCGCTGCTGGCGGCCCGACAGCGTGCGGTGGACGAGGCCGGGGGATCGGGCTTCGCGGCGGTGTCGGTGCCCAAGGCCGGGCTGTTGCTGGCGCAGGGGGCGGGCCGGTTGATCCGCAGCGCTGCAGATCGTGGAGTTGTTGCTGTCCTGGATCCCCGATTGGAACGTGCCGGGTACGGGCGAACCTTGCGACGCAGCCTGCCACCGTTCTGGTACACCACCGACCGCTCGGTGGTGCTGGGGGCGTTGGCGCGTCTGGCGCAGGGCGAGGCCGGCTGACTCTGAGCCTGCTGCTCAGCCGTTGCTGAACTCCATGTCCGTGAACTCCGGCCCCTGCGGTGCAGGATCGGCCGGGGTACTTGCCGTGGGCTTGGGGGTGGGACGCGGAATCTCGGTAATGGGTGCCGGGGCGGGCGCGTCGGGGGCGTCAGCTCCTGCGATGAGCGTGACGAGTGCCTGCTGCCCCTCCTCGTCCGGATGCAGTCGTGCTCCATCGAGCTCGTACCACTGCGGGTTCTGCTGGGCGAGGGTCGCGAAGTCCACGACATGGAGCCAAGGCCGCAGCCGGGCCTCCTCGCGGAGTGCCTCGTTGAAGGCGTCGAGCGTGTGCGTGCTCATGCCGCCGGAGTACTCCTCCGGGCGATGGGGAGTGACCCAGAAGACGGGCTGACGGGGCTTGCCCGCGCGTGCGGTACGGATGGTCCGCAGCCAGTCATCGAGTCGCGCCAGGTCGGTCTCATCCCCACGGTTGTTGGTGCCGAGCACAATCACCCAGGCGGGTGCCTGTTGCGCGGCCGGGGTCGAGAGCTGGTCGCGGAGATACTCATCGCTGGCGGACTGCCCGACGCGTCCGGTGACGGGATAACCCAAGCGCGACAGGGCAGGCGCGATGGACAGGCTGATCGAGTCGCCGAGAACGAAGGCGCCGACGGGGATGCTCATCGGGGCTGAACTGCTGGGCTCGGGAGTGCTGCCGAGAGACGGGGCGGTCGCTGTCGGGCTCGTGGCCGTCACGCTGGCCGATGAGTCGCTGGCGACGGGGGAGGTGGGCGCGACTGATCCCGGTGCGGGAGTCGGTGACGGGCTGGGGGCTTCTCCGGGATCAGCTTCTGACGGGGCCGCCGCCTGCGCTCCGGACCCCGGGGGACTCGTGGCCGGCGCACATCCCACCGCGAGGCAGCAGGCGATGATGAGTCCGGCAGCGCGCATGGCCCTATCGTGCGTGATGACGAGCTGAGCGAGAAATCAGACCCGCCGAAGGACGGTGACGACGCGTCCCATGATGGTGGCGTGGTCACCCAGGATGGGTGCGTAGGCCGGGTTGTGCGGCATCAGCCAGACGTGCCCGTCGCGCCGCTTGAAGGTCTTCACGGTGGCCTCGTCGTCGAGCAGTGCAGCCACGATGTCGCCGTTCTCCGCGGTGCTCTGCTGGCGGACGACGACCCAGTCCCCGTCGCAGATGGCGGCATCGACCATGGAGTCGCCGACGACCTTCAGCATGAACAGGTCGCCTGAGCCGACGAGATCCCGGGGCAGCGGGAACACCGCCTCCACGTGCTGCTCGGCGAGGATGGGGCCGCCGGCCGCGATCTGGCCGACCAGGGGGACGTAGGCCGCTTCGGGCAGCGGCTCGGCCACATCCGCGACCGCGCGCAGGTGATGCCCAGCCGCCGAGGGAGCCGTGGTGGCGTCGTGGTCGTCGGTGTCGGCGGTCTCGAGCTCAGGGGCCGAGGGGTCGGCGACCATGAGGGCGCGGGGCCGGTGCGGATCACGGCGCAGGTAGCCCAGCCGCTCCAGGCTGGCCAGTTGATGAGCGACGGAACTGGGGCTCGTCAGGCCCACGCCCTCGCCGATCTCCCGGACGCTGGGCGGGTAGCCGCGCTGCTCCACGCTTTCGCGGATCACGCGCAGGATGGCGAGCTGGCGTGGGGTCAGGCCCTGGGAGTCCCGGGGGCCGTCCGGCAGTTCGGTGATGCGCGCGGTCATGGGGAGCCTTCCTGTGTGGTCGGCGGGTGTCAGACCCCCGCGGGACGGTACGGGGGCCACGGTAGCCGCCGCGACACGCAGAATCAAACATATGTTCGAATGTGCTGGACGCGGCGTGTCCCGGATGCTAGAAATCGCACAGGTGTTCGATCGAACAGACGTTCGAACGGTTCCCCACACGGAAAGGCACGAACATGGCCCTCGCGGAGACCTTCCCCCCCGCCATCACCCCCCGTCTGCGCCTCAGCAGCGCCCCGTCCCGGACGAGGCAGACGCCGAGAGCTCCGCAGTCCCGCCCGCACACCACCGCTCGCGTGAGCCGAGGGAGCGATCTGCACCTGACGCGGCGAGGCCGGATGGTGCTCGGGGTGCTCGTGTCCGTGCCGTTCGCGGCCCTGCTGGTCGTCCTGGGATCGGTCTCCGCTGATGCCGGCACTGCTGGTGCCGCTGCGGGCCCGGCCACGGGGATCGTGGTGGTGCAGGCAGGAGAGAGCCTCTGGCAGATTGCTCAGCAGATCGCCCCGCAGGCGGACCCTCGGGCGACCATCACGGTGATCCGCGAGCTGAACGGCCTGGGGGAGAGCGCCGTCGTCCCCGGCCAGGCGATCATCGTCCCGACCTCCGGTTGAGCGTCGGAACCTCGGGAATGCCTCACCTATCCTTGAGCGGTGCCGGTGTCTCGTGGACGTCTCCCGGGGGGCCGGGTGGCCGTGACGGCCATCCTCGCGACGGTGGTGACTGCCGCTGCCGCGGTCATGCTGCAGCCGGCCGCATGGACGCTGACCGGTCGTTCGGAAGACTCCTCCGCCGCTTCGGCGGGAACGAACGCACTGTCCCACTCGTGGCCCGCAGCAGCGGCAACAGCCACGGGCCCATCGCCGGAAGCGTCGGCCGCATCGGTGCCCGTGGTGCCCTTGGTGCCCTTGGTGCCATCGGCGTCTTCCTCACCGGCCACCGTTCCCTCCGGGCCACCGGATCGTGTGGACCGCGCCTGGCCGCGGAATCCACCCTGGGACGCGTGCCCACGTCCCGTGTGGCCGGGCCATCCCGCGTCAGGGTCACCCGGCGAGGGTCGACGGGTCCTCATCCTCGGCGATTCCCTCACCCGGGAGTCTCGAGTCCAGACGGCGCGGCTCCTGCGCTCCCGCGGATGGACGCCGACCTTCCGCTGCTGGGGATCCAAGCGCCTGGACTGGGGCCTGCAGCAGGTGGCCCGTGCTCGCCAGTTGGATCAGCTGCCCGGGGTCGTCGTCATCGGGCTGGGCACCAACGACATCTCATGGGAGACGACCGCCACGACGGAGCGCCGCGTGCGAACCCTGCTGGATCGCCTGGGTCCGCGGCGAGAGGTGCTCTGGATCGATCTCGATGTCGATCACAGTGCGTTCACCCGATCGCGGGCCGGCTGGTTCAACCGGTTCATCCGCTCCATCGCGGCCACGCGTCCGAACGTGTCGGTCATCGAGTGGGAGAAGGCCGCTCGGTCCAGGGGCGCGTGGCGGCGAGACGGCATCCACTACGGCGAATCGGGCTACCGGCTTCGTGCCCAGGTGGTGGCGGAGGCCGTGGATCGGGCCGCGCCGAGGCCGTCACCGGAGTCGACCCCCTCACCCATCCCCTCGGCGCCTGTGGAGTCAGCGCCCGCCTCAGCCGACCCAACCGGCTGACAACCCCCTCACGACTCGCCGACGCGAAGTCTTGCCAAAGTCGACACCAGGGTCTACGTTTCAACCCCTAGATGTAGTAGTCACAAGGCTGTGATTCATCAACAGATTGTGGTCAGGCATCAACAGGCTCTCCACAGGTCATCCCCATGGGCATCCCCAGCGGGGGTGCCGAAGGCTTACGGGTGTGACGCAAGTGGCGGATGTGTCGGAACTGTGGAATCGAACGAGGGCAAGGGGAGGTGATCACGATGCGGTGCCCGTTCTGCAAGAGCGATGAGTCGCGAGTGGTCGACTCGCGTGCCTTCGACGACGGCCTCGGCATCCGTCGCCGCCGCGAATGCACCGAGTGCGGTCGCCGGTTCACCACGACGGAGACGTCGGTACTCGATGTGGTCAAGAGGTCGGGCGTCACCGAGCCGTTCAGCCGGGCAAAGGTCGTGAGTGGCGTACGCAAGGCGTGCCAGGGCAGGCCGGTCGGCGACGACGACCTCGCCCTGCTTGCCCAGCAGGTCGAGGACATCCTCCGAGCGTCGGGTCAGGCCGAGATTCCTGCCATGGAGGTAGGGCTGGCGATCCTCGGCCCGTTGCGTGAGCTCGACGAGGTCGCTTACCTGCGTTTCGCCTCCGTGTACCGCTCGTTCGACACCCTCGAGGACTTCGAGGCTGAGATAGCCCTGCTCCGAGCCGAGGGTGATCCCATCGGCCAGGAGCCCGACGTCGCCCAAGGGGCCGCTCGTCGGACTTCGGGCACTGGCACAACCTGATCCATCCAGGCTTCCCACCCCTGACCGCTCGCGGAAGAAAGGCACCACGCATGACCATCACCAGCAACGATCGCGACATCACCGATCGCGAGACCTTCGTCCACAACACCCTGCGCAACGCCGGGCTGACCGTCGAGCGGCTGTACACGACCCCCGGGGTGCACCCCTACGACGCGGTCACGTGGGAGCGTCGTGACGTCGTCCAGACCAACTGGAAGACCGGCGAGATCGTCTTCGAGCAGCGCGGCGCCGAGTTCCCGGACTTCTGGAGCGTCAATGCCTCGACGATCGTCACCACGAAGTACTTCCGTGGCGCGATCGGCAGCCCGGAGAGGGAATGGAGTCTGCGTCAGCTCATCGATCGCGTGGTGCTGACCTACGTGAAGGCGGGCCGCGATCACGGCTACTTCGCTACCGAGGATGACGCGATCATCTTCGAGCATGAGCTGACCTACATGCTGCTGCACCAGGTCTTCAGCTTCAACTCGCCCGTATGGTTCAACGTCGGCACCACGGCGCCGCAGCAGGTCAGTGCCTGCTTCATCCTCAGCGTCGACGACACCATGGACTCCATCCTCAACTGGTACAAGGAGGAAGGGCTGATCTTCAAGGGCGGCTCGGGTGCCGGGCTGAATCTTTCCCGGATCCGCTCGAGCAAGGAGCTCCTCAAGTCATCCGGTGGCACCGCCTCCGGCCCGGTGTCCTTCATGCGCGGTGCGGATGCATCGGCAGGGACGATCAAGTCGGGTGGCGCAACCCGGCGGGCCGCCAAGATGGTCGTTCTCGATATCGATCACCCGGACATCGAGGAGTTCATC
>DMPC01000033.1:22005-22946 GCA_003456155.1 Actinomycetota bacterium
TCGAGGAGTTCATCGAGACCAAGGTTCGCGAGGAGGACAAGATCCGGGTGCTCCGTGACGCCGGATACGACATGGATCTCGGCGGCAAGGACATCACGAGCGTCCAGTACCAGAACGCGAACAACTCCGTCCGCGTGTCCGATCTGTTCATGCACGCGGTGGAGAACGACGAGCCATTCGGCCTCACCGCCCGCACCGACGGCTCTGTCGTCGAGACGGTGAATGCCCGCGCTCTGTTCCGCACGGTGTCCGAGGCTGCCTGGGCATGCGCCGACCCCGGCATCCAGTACGACGACACGATCAACGACTGGCACACGAACCCTGAGACGGGTCGCATCAATGCGTCCAATCCCTGCTCGGAGTACATGAGCCTGGACAACTCGTCGTGCAATCTGGCGTCGCTCAACCTGCTCACCTTCCTCAAGCCCGATGACACCTTCGATGCCGAGCGCTTTGCGAAGGCGGTCGAGTTCGTCATCACAGCCATGGACATCTCCATCTGCTTCGCTGACTTCCCGACGGTGCCGATCGGTGAGACGACACGGCGGTACCGCCAGCTGGGAATCGGCTATGCCAACCTCGGGGCGCTGCTCATGGCGACCGGCCTGCCGTACGACTCCGATGCCGGTCGCTCGTTCGCGGCGGCCATCACCAGCCTGATGACGGGCACCGCCTACAAGCGCAGTGCCGAGCTTGCTGGCATCGTTGGTCCGTACGAGGGCTACGCGCGCAATGAGTCCGCCCACAAGCGGGTGATGCGCAAGCACGCGGCCGCCAACGACAACGTCCGTACGGTCAGCAGCCTCGACGGCGATGTGCTCCGGCTGGCGGAGAAGCAGTGGGAAGCCTGCCTGAAGACCGGTGAGCAGAACGGCTGGCGCAACGCGCAGGCCTCGGTTCTCGCCCCCACCGGCACTATCGGCTTCATGATGGACTGCGAC
>DMPC01000033.1:23197-23936 GCA_003456155.1 Actinomycetota bacterium
TCGTCAACCAGACGATTCCGCGGGCACTGCGCCGTCTGGGCTACACCGAGGAGACGGTCGAGGCGATCGTCGAGTACATCGGCGAGAACGGTCATGTGGTGGATGCTCCGGGACTCAAGCCCGAGCACTACAGCATCTTCGACACCGCGATGGGGCAGCGTTCCATCACCCCGATGGGTCACGTGCGCATGATGGCGGCCGTTCAGCCATTCATCTCGGGGGCGATCTCCAAGACCGTCAACATGCCCGAGACGGCGACGGTCGAGGAGGTCGAGGAGATCTACTTCGAGGCCTGGAAGATGGGCGTCAAGGCGCTGGCCATCTACCGCGACAACTGCAAGGTGGGTCAGCCGCTCAGTGACGCCAAGGCCAAGAAGGCCGACGAGCTGGTGGATGCCACGGCGGAGGCGGTCCAGGCCGTCCTGGCGGGGCAGCCCGTTCGTCGCCGACTTCCGAAGACCCGTCCGAGCCGCACGACGTCCTTCTCCGTGGCGGGCGCCGAGGGGTACATGACGGCCGGCTCGTACCCCGACGACGGCCTGGGTGAGGTGTTCCTCAAGCTCGGCAAGCAGGGTTCGACGCTCGCCGGTGTCATGGATGCCTTCTCGATCGCCATCAGCATCGCCCTGCAGTACGGCGTGCCGCTGGAGGCCTTTGTCAGCAAGTTCGTCAACATGCGGTTCGAGCCGGCAGGCATGACCGACGATCCGGATATCCGGATCAGCCAGTCGATCATGGA
>DMPC01000033.1:24128-27783 GCA_003456155.1 Actinomycetota bacterium
TACATCTTCCGCCGCCTGGCGCTGGACTACCTGCCGTACGACAAGCGGGAGGCACTCGGCATCTTCACGGCGGACGAGCGTGCGGCCACGGTGGCGCAGAACTATGGCGCGACCGAGAGTGCCGTCGATCTCCAGGTCGAGGAGATCGCGGACGCGGAGGTGATCGCCGAGGCAGCGGCCGATGAGGCGGGGACGTCGAAGGCACCCCGGGTCAGCCAGGCACATTCCAGCGCCGAGCTGCTCGAGGAGATCACGGGCCAGGCATCCGATGCTCCCCTGTGCATGACCTGTGGCATCAAGATGCGGCCGTCGGGATCCTGCTATGTGTGCGAGGGTTGCGGGAGCACGTCGGGCTGCAGCTGACGGTGAGATTGACCTGAGTGAGGGGTTCGGCCGGGTGCCGGGCCCCTCACTCATGTCATGGCCGGTGCGCGAGGAGAGAAGGCGGCCTGTTGAGGCTGGGGCGGCCTGTGTCGGCCTGGGCCGCGATTCGTCTGGGCGACCGACCTCACTCTGGCGCGACTCCGGGTCCGTCGGGTGACACCATCGAGAGTGCTGTGGCGGTAACGAGTCCTCAGCTTCCGCGCGAGGGAGGGTGGCCATGTCACAGATGGCGTCAGCTGCGTACACCGATCTGGCTTACCTGGGTGGCACGAGGGCGATCGCGACGACTCCGATGGTCGGCCAGCCCGTGCAGCCGTACCCAGAGGTGTACGTGCCCGGGAGCGAGCCAATTCGAGATGGTGAGCTCCGCGTGACCGTCCTGGGCAGTGGGAATCCGCCGCCGACGCGGGCGCAGGCCTCCGGCTCCATCCTCGTGGAAGTGGGCAACGCCGAGCGCGACCTGTTCATCTTCGATGTGGGCAGCGGTTCCCTGGCCAACTTCATGAGCCTAGGCCTGCCGATCAACTCCCTGGACAAGGTGTTCCTGACCCACCTGCACGCTGATCACACCGCCGACCTGATCACGTTGTTCGGCAGCTTCCGCAAAGCTGGGCGCCAGGGACCGCTGCACGTCTGGGGCGGGGACGGGTCCGAGCCGAAGTTCGGCACGAAGGTGGCCCTGGACGCGATCGAGGCTGCATGCGCGTGGGACACCGAGTCCACGCGCGGCTTTGCGTCGAACGAGTCGACGGTGCTCGTCGGGGCGGAGTTCGACGCGTCGGTCACGTCCGTCGTCTACGAGACGAACGCCGTCACCATCACCGCCTTCCCGGTCATCCACAACCTGCACGGTGCCGTCGGCTACCGCGTCGATTTCGCTGGCGTGAGCATGGTCTTCTCGGGCGACACGCACCCGTGCTGGCCGCTGGTCCACGCCGCGCAGGGCACGGACCTGCTCATCCACGAGTGCTTCCCCTCAGCGGCGACCCTCGCCGCCGTGACGGGCGACAGCATCGAGCGCTTCCGGACCATCACCGCCACCCACACCGTCCCGAAGACCGCGGGCAAGGTGTTCTCCCTCGTCCAGCCGCGAATGGGGGCTCTGTGGCACACCTTTCTCGTCCCCGCCGTCGTCGTGCCCATTCTCGAGGAGGTCACGGAGGTCTTCGACGGCCCCGTCGTGCAGACGCAGGACCTCACCCTCTTCAACATCACTCGAGAGGCTGTCGTGGCCCGGCAGGTCCAAGCGGCCCCGCAGGCCGTGGCCACCCCGGGTGAGTCGACCCTCGAACTGACCTACAGCACCCGCCCCGAGCCGCCGGGCTGGTGGGAGGAGGCGATCATCCCTGATGACGAACCGGCGCCCCGCACGCACCACCTCTAGACGCCGATGGACTGCACGCCCATCCGGCGGGGCCGTCACCGCAGCGTGGGATCAGTTCCACCACGTGCGGGCGGACCGCGCGAGCAGCAGCAGCGCGACGGTCGCCAGGACCAGGGCCAGCGCCTTGACGTCCACGAAGATCGTCAGCAGGGAGTCGGAAACGAGCACGAACCACATGGCGGCGATCGCGATGCGCATGCGCCGGCGGGCCCCGACGGCGATGACCACGTGGGCTGAACCGAGAACAAGGGCGAGCAGGAGGACCATCCACGCGGAGGACGATCCGGTCAGGAAGGCCCGAAGGGTCATGATGACCCAGAAGGCCACGCCGACGTAGCCGATGATCTCGATGACGAGGACGCTCGTGGGGCGCTTCTGCGGGGCCTGGGGGATCGGCTGGCTGCTCATGCCCCAAGACTAGGAGGCAGTCAGGGATCGCCGAGTGATCGTCACAGGTGTGACCCGTCGACCCCGCTGCTCGGGACAGGCCCCCGTCACCTACTCTCGCGTGATGCACGCCCACGCGCACGAGAGAGCGGCCATGCCGTCGCTCACCGGCTGGGCGTGGCTCTCCGTGGGCGCGGCCGTGGCGACCATCGGGCTGAAGGGCTCCGCCTATCTGGTGACGGGCTCAGTGGGCCTGCTCTCGGATGCCCTCGAGTCGGTCGTCAATCTGGTCGCAGCCCTGGTTGCGCTTCTTGCTCTGCGCGTCGCGAGTCGTCCACCGGACCCTGCTCATCCCTTCGGGCACGGCAAGGCCGAGTACCTTTCTGCGGCCGTCGAGGGGCTGATGATCCTCGCTGCTGCGGCACTGATCATCTACACAGCGGTCGAGCGGCTCCTGCGGCCCGAGCCCTTGGAGGATCTGGGCATCGGCCTGGTGATCACCGTTGTCGCGACGGTGATCAACGGCGTGGTGGGCCTGCTGGTTCTGCGGGCTGGACGCCGCCATCGATCCCTCGCGCTGGTCGCCGATGGCAAGCACCTGCTCACCGACGTCTGGACCTCGATCGGAGTGGTCGTCGGGGTGGCTCTCGTGGCGCTGACCGGCTGGCTTCCTCTGGACTCACTCGTCGCGATCGCCGTGGCGGTGAACATCCTGTGGATGGGAGGCCGGATCGTCTGGGGCTCGCTGCACGGACTCATGGACCGGTCGATGCCTCAGGCCGATCTGGATCGGGTGGTGACGAGACTGCAGGACATCGTCGATGCTCACCCAGGGGTCGCCGTCCATGGAATCCGCTCACGGGAGTCGGGCCGCCAGCGGTTCGTCTCGATGCACGTTCTCGTGCCCGGCGCGTGGACGGTGCTTCGAGGGCATGACCTGCTGGAGCTGATCGAGGAATCCTTGTCCGTCGACCTTCCCGGCCTCGTGGTGCACACCCACCTCGAGCCAATCGAGGATCCTCGCTCCTACGAGGATGCCGCCGGTGGGCTGTCCGTGGGGGATATGTCCCAGGATTCCGGCTCTTCGTCGAAGCCAGGGGTCATTGCGGGGGAGCCCTCAGGGTCCTGATCCGCACCCGTCACCGGCGAGGTGCCCGGAGCGGTGAGGCGCCGACTCGACGCTCCTGCGAATCGATCGCAGCGGCAGGAGCCCCCGATGGCCTCGCGTCACCCCCGGTGGAATGATCCGGTCATGCGTATCGCCAACGACATCACCGAGCTGGTCGGCAACACTCCTTTGGTCCGGCTCCGGAACATCACAGACGGCGCCGAGGCTCAGGTGGCCGCCAAGCTGGAGTTCTTCAACCCGGCTCATTCAGTCAAGGACCGGATCGGGGTCGCCATGATCGATGCCGCCCAGGAGGCGGGCCTGATCGGGCCCGACACCATCGTCGTCGAGCCGACGAGCGGCAACACGGGTATTGCGCTGGCCATGGTCTG
>DMPC01000076.1:0-371 GCA_003456155.1 Actinomycetota bacterium
TCGGTGCCTCTCGACGGCCAGACGGGGTTGACTAGGGATATGCCGAGAACCTCGACCGCCGTCGCACCCCCACGCTGGAGCGCACAGGATCTGCCCGACCTCACCGGTCGAACCGTCATCGTGACGGGATCGACCTCCGGGATCGGTCTGGTGACCGCCCGGGAGCTCGCCGCCCACGGTGCCGCGACCACGCTGGCCGTCCGTGACACCGCCCGGGGCGAGCAGACCAGGGCCATGATCGAACGCGCCCACCCCGGTGCCCGGGTGGACGTGGGTGCCCTCGACCTCGCCGACCTGTCCTCGGTCCGCGCGTTCGCCCGGGACTGGGCCGTCCGCCACCCTGACGGACTGGACATCCTCATCAACAACGC
>DMPC01000076.1:544-2189 GCA_003456155.1 Actinomycetota bacterium
CTCATCAACAACGCCGGCGTGATGGCGATCCCCCGAAGCGAGTCGGCCGACGGCTACGAGATGCAGTTCGCGACGAACCACCTCGGCCACTTCGCCCTCACCGGACTCCTCCTGCCCGCGCTCGTCGCCCGCCCCCGATCCCGGGTCGTCACCGTCTCCTCCGGGGCCCACCGACTGGGACGAATGGACTTCGACGACCTGCATGGCCGCCGCCGCTACCACCCCTGGCGCGCCTACGGGCAGAGCAAGCTCGCCAACCTGCTGTTCACCTCCGAACTGCAGCGCCGACTCGAGGCGAACGACCTCTCGACCACGGCCCTGGCCGCCCATCCCGGCTACGCAGCCACGAACCTTCAGTCGGTCGGCCCGCGCCTGAGCGGCCGCACCTGGCTGCTCCGCCCGATGGACGTGGCCAATCGCGTGCTCGCCCAGAGCGCCGACATGGGTGCTCTGCCGACCCTGTTCGCAGCCACCTACCCGGGTCTGCCCGGCGGCTCGTACATCGGGCCCGGCGGCTTCCTCGAGCAGCGCGGGTATCCGCGGCTCGTCGATCGCTCAGCCGCCGCGAAGGACGCCAACGCCGCACGACGCCTCTGGATCGCCAGTGAGGAGCTCACCGGCGTCCACTACCCCCTGGAGATGCCATGACCCTCGCCGAGCCACGCATGCCCGCCGAGTGGGAGCGACACGAGCGCACCTGGATGGCCTGGCCTGCGTCCGGCTACATGCTCGACGCCACCGCCGAGGGCGCCGACGACGCCCACGCCGCCTGGGCAGCCGTCGCGAACGCCATCGTGCGCTTCGAGCCGGTCACCATGGTCGTGGACCCCGCCCACATGAGCTCCTGCCGGCCGTGGCTCGACGACGCCGTCGACGTCATCGAGGCACCCCTGAACGACTCCTGGATGCGCGACATCGGGCCGACCTTCGTCCATGCGGCCGACGGATCGGTCGCCGGCGTGGACTGGGTCTTCAACGGCTGGGGGGCACAGGAGTGGTCATCCTGGGACAAGGACGCAGACATCGCCTCGACCGTGTGCCGGGCGGCCGGAACCGGGTCGATCGACTCCCCCCTGACGAATGAGGGTGGCGGCATCCACGTGGACGGCGCGGGTACCGTGCTGCTGACGCGCACCGTGCAGCTGGATCCGGGTCGCAACCCGGGCTGGACGGCCGACCAGGTGGAGGCCGAACTGCAGCGGACGCTGGGGGTACGTCGCTTCGTCTGGCTCGAGCGCGGACTCACGCGCGACTACGAGGAGTTCGGAACGCGCGGGCACGTCGACATGGTGGCCTGCTTCAGCGGCCCCGGCACGGTGCTGTTCCACGACCAGCGGGACGCGACCCATCCCGACCACGCGGTGAGCCGGGCGGTGCGCGAGCTCCTGGAGTCCGTCGGGGATCTGCGGGTGATCCCGGTACCGGCCCCCGACATCCTGCGCGACGACGAGGGCTGGGTCGATTACAGCTACATCAATCACTACATCTGCAACGACGCCGTCATCCTGTGCGCTTTCGACGATCCCGGCGACGAGCGGGCCGCTGCGATCCTGGCCGAGGCCTATCCCGGTCGCGAGATCGTGCTGGTGGATGCCCGGCCGATCTTCGCGCTCGGGGGTGGCATCCACTGCATCACGCAGCAGCA
>DMPC01000076.1:2455-4752 GCA_003456155.1 Actinomycetota bacterium
GTTCTCCGGATCCTGAACCCGAGGATCCGACGACGTCCGGCCGCAAAGCAGATCGTCGAGGTAGCGCAGGTCGGCTTCGAGCCGACCGCGCGGGTCCGAGGTCGGCGATCCATGCCCGGGAACGACCCACCGGCTCTCGAGCACCGCTGCGCGCAGCGCCTCGAGTCCCGTCACGTAGGTGTCGAGGTCCTCGTCAGCCGGATCGGGCATCGGCAGTTCGACGTCGCTGAGCATGTCGCCCGCGACAAGGACACCCGACTCCTCGAGCAGCAGGGCCAGGTGGCCCGGAGCGTGCGCCTGGTGGAGCACGACCCGGGTACGGGGGCCCGCCCAGGGCAGGTGGTCAAGGTCGAGCACGTCGAGCCGGCCGGCCAGGGTGATCAGTTCGGGCGTCAGGTACTCCGCCAGCGGAGCCAGCAGTCGCTCCCTATCGGCCTCCATCGCCTGCACTGCCCGAGGAGAGGCCCACCGCGGCACCGAGCCGAGTTCGGGATGCCACATCACGTGGTCGTAGTGCTCATGCGTCGACACACCCCCCACGCAGACCACGCCGAGAGACGCGAGGTCGGCGGGAATAGCGGCGAGCTCGTCCGGATCCCAGTTGGGGTCGACCGCGATGGCGCCGCCCGAGCCGTCGAGCAGGATCGTCGACGTGGTGGCGTAGCGCCGCGACGTCGCGACCCAGACTCCCGGCACTACCGGGGCGTACCGCTGCGGTGAGGCCACCTGCCGGACGCTACCGCGCCATCGGTGCCAGCCCGCGGCCACAGCAGAAGGGCCCGGCTCACTGGAGCCGGGCCCTCGTGCGTGGCGGGTGAAGGATTCGAACCTTCGAAGGCAAAGCCGACGGATTTACAGTCCGCTCCCATTGGCCGCTCGGGCAACCCGCCAGGGTGCAGCGGAAAGAATACACAGCACCGGTGCGGCACTGCTCCCGACTGCCTCCTGCCCGGGCGGCGGCATAGTCGGTGAAGGACTGCAGGTCGATCAGCGTGCGATCGAGGTCGAGGAGCAGTGCGTCGGCCGCCACGCATGCGAGGGTGTGCGCATGATGGATCCGCGTCACGCGATTCTCTTCGAGCCGGTGGCCATCGGCCCGAAGACCCTGCCCAACCGCTTCTACCAGGTCCCTCACGCCTCGGGCTTCGGATCGGCCAAGCCCCTGACGCAGGCGGCCTTCCGGGGAGTCAAGGCGGAGGGCGGCTGGGGTGGGGTGTGCGTGGAGTACTCCCCGGTCTCCGCCGATGCGGACGAGGATCCCCACGTGGCGGCCTATCTTCGCGACGAGCGCGATGCCGCAGCACTTCGCCTGACAGCCGAAGCGATCCACGCCCACGGTGCGCTCGCCGGCATGGAGCTCTACCACGGCGGCAACTCGAGCAAGAACGTGAGCAGCAGGCATACCCGTATCGCCCCGAGTGCCCGTGCCGCGGACATCCGATGGGGATCCCAGGCCCGCGAGATGACACCGAACGACATCGAGCGCGTCCAGTCCGACTTCGTCGCGAGTGCGCGGCTCGCTCGAGATGCCGGCTTCGACATCGTCTACGTCTACGGGGCCCACGGCTACCTGCTCACTCAGTTCCTGTCCCCCTGGTACAACGTCCGCACGGACGGCTACGGGGGATCGCTCGCGGGCCGTTCGCGCTTCGCCCTCGAGACCCTCGAGCGCGTGCGCGACGCGATCGGCGATGACTGCGCGATCGCCACTCGCATCTGCATCGACGGACGTCGGGGGGTCAAGGGCATCAGGGTCGAGGAGATGCTCGGCTTCATCTCCCTTGCCGAGCCCCTCGTTGACCTGTTCGACGTCACCGTCGGGTCATGGCCCGAGGACTCCGGCACCTCGCGCTACTACCCCGAGGGGCACCAACTGTCGTGGACCTCACAGGTCCGCAGTGCCACGTCGAAGCCGATCGTCGGGGTCGGCCGGTACACGAACCCTGACCAGATGGCCGCCCTGATCCGATCCGGGAACTTCGACCTCATCGGGGCCGCGCGGCCAGCCATCGCCGACCCGTTCATCCCGGCCAAGATCGCCGAAGGCCGGCCCGGTGACATCCGCGAGTGCACCGGCGCGAACGTGTGCATCCTGAAGGAGGAGGACTTCCGGCACGTGGGCTGCATCCAGAACCCGACCGCCGGTGAGGAGTACCGGCGCGGCTGGCACCCCGAGCGCATCGAGCCGACCGCGGACCCCTCGCGCGCCGTGCTCGTCATCGGGGCCGGCCCGGCGGGGATGGAGTGCGCCCTCACCCTGGGGCGCCGCGGATTCGAGGCCGTGCACCTCGTCGACG
>DMPC01000076.1:4990-5417 GCA_003456155.1 Actinomycetota bacterium
GGATCACCGACTGGCGCCGGAGCCAGATCGACCAGCTCGACAACGTCACCGTCATCACCGGGCGTCGACTGAGCACCGCAGACGTCCTCGGCTACGGGGCAGACATCGTCATCGTCGCGACCGGCAGTCGATGGAGCGACGACGGGACCCAGCCGGGCAGCAGGCGCATCATCACCGGAGGGTCGGGTTCGTTGACGCCCGAGCGCATCATGGCCGGCGAGCGCCCTCGGGGGCAGCGCGTGGCGGTCTACGACTGTGACGGCTACTACGTCGGCCCGGGCATCGCGGAACTCCTCGCGAACGAGGGCTACGAGGTCCACCTGGTCACGCCGCACACGGTCGTCTCCCCGATGAGCGACGGCACCCTCGAGGGGCCCATGCTCCGGCAGCACCTGCACGACGTGGGGGTCACCATGCACACCGGCGT
>DMPC01000130.1:0-6022 GCA_003456155.1 Actinomycetota bacterium
CGTACCCGGACTCCTCGTGGCGTCGACGCGAGTAGTCCTCCATCACTCGACGGACGACTCCCCCCTTGGGGTGGAAGACCGCCAGCCCCGAGCCGATCTCCTCCGGGAAGCTGAAGAGGTCCAGTTCGGCACCCAGCTTGCGGTGATCACGCTTCTCCGCCTCCTCCAGGAAGCTGAGGTAGGCACGCAGGTCGTCCTTCGACGGCCAGGCCGTGCCGTAGATCCGCTGCAACTGCTCGTTCGCCTGGTCACCGAGCCAGTACGCGGCTGCCGAACGCATCAGCTTGACGGCGTTCGGCGGGATGTAGCGAGTGTCCGGGACATGCGGGCCGCGACACAGGTCACCCCAGCATCGTTCGCCCGTCTTCGCATCTAGGTTGTCGTAAATCGTCAGCTCAGCGCCGCCGACCTCCATGACGTCGGCTCCACCCTCGCTGCCGATGAGCCGGAGCTTGTAGGGCTCGGCGGCCAGTTCGCGCACCGCCTCCTGCTCGTCGACCACCCGACGCGAGAAGCGCTGACCCGACTTCAGGATTGCGACCATGCGCTTCTCGAGAGCTGCCAGATCGTCAGGAGTGAAGGGGTGCTCCACGTCGAAGTCGTAGTAGAAGCCGTCCTTGATGGGCGGGCCGATGCCGAGCTTGGCCTCCGGGAAGACGTCCTGCACGGCCTGGGCCAGTACATGGGCCGTCGAGTGACGGAGCACGGCGAGTCCCTCGGGGGTGTCGACGGTCACCGGCTCGACGACATCGGTGTCGGACACCTCTGTGGCCAGGTCGCGGATCTCGCCGTTGATGCGGGCGACGACGACGGTCCGGTCGCCACCGACTCTCTCGAACGCAGTGGCCACATCTCTCCTGTCGGTGCCGCAGATACCCCTGCATGGACCTGGTAATCGGGTCGAGGGCGACCCCGGGTGGGCGATACTGGGTTCGAACCAGTGACCCCTCGCGTGTGAAGCGAGTGCTCTACCACTGAGCTAATCGCCCGAAGCGCTCAGACTCTACCCCACGTCTCGAGGCCGATGCCCCGCGTGTGCGCCCCGAATCACGGCCCCCAGTGACCTACCGTGGGCCGAAGATGAAGGAAGGACGGTCACCCATGACCTCAACTCGCCGCATCAGCGGCTTATTCGCCAGGGCCATCGCAGCCTCCGCGCTCGTGCTCGGCACCGTCGGCCTTGCGGCCGCACCCGCGCAGGCGGCTGTGACCGGCTTCGGCGGTCCGGTCGGAGTTCCTCAGAACGTGACCGTCACCGACGTGACCACGAACGGGGTCGGACAGTCCACGTGCGCGGTCACCCCCACGATCAACGGCGTGGCCCAGCCCACGGCGAGCGGGAACCTGGTGAACACCACGCTCACGTTCTCCTGGACTCCCGCCTCGATCGGTGCGGCCACGTTCTCCATGAGTGACTGCACGACGACCTCGACCATCCCTGCGGCATCGATCACCCAGGTGGGCACGACGACCACGATCAGCACACCCAACACCGCTCCCCTGAACCAGGCCGTGCGGGTCAACGTGACCGTGCAGTCAGCGAGCCCGAGCACCTACTCCCCGACCGGCCAGGTCGTCGTCCGCAACGCGAACGGCGCCGTCCTCTCAACCATGGGCCTGAGCCCGGGTCCCGGCGTGGGCCAGTCGTTCGCCTACTACTGGTGGACTCCCACTCAGGCCGGAACCTTCTTCTTCATCGCGACCTACAACGGTGATGCGAACGCCACCACATCGGTGTCACCTCAGGACACCGTCATCGCGACCCCCAGTGGCAACACGGTCTCGCTCTCCGCTCCGGGGACCGTGACCCAGGGCGTGCCGGTCCAGCTCACGGCCACGGTCTTCCCCACCGGAACTCAGGGATCGGTCGGCTTCACGGTGAACGGGCAGCCGATCAGTGCCTCCGTTCCGCTCAACGCCCAGGGTCAGGCCTCCTTCACCTGGACGCCCACCACGGTCGGACAGGTGACGCTCGGCGCGAACTACATGACCACGCAGGGTGGCTCGGGCTCGACGTCGGAGAAGGTCACTGTCGTTGCCGGGGCGGCCCAGAAGGACGTGATCAGCCTGACCCAGCCGGGAGTGGGGCCGTGGAACCCGAACGGGGTCTACACCGTGCGCAACGGCACGACCGTCACGTTCCAGGCGTCGACGCTGTCGGGGGCGCCGGTGACGCTCTCCGAGTCTGGACCGTGCCAGGTCTCAGGTCTCACCCTGACCGTTGATGTCGGCTCGGGTCAGTGCAACCTCGTCGCGTCGAGCCCCGGCGGCCCGGGATACGCGGCGACCCAGCAGGGATACACGGTGCTCGCCGCGCCCGGCACCCAGGTCCTGACCTTCCAGCCTCCGGCCTCCGGACAGGTCAACCGCGGTCGCACGGTGCGGCTCGAGGCCAACGGCGGAAGCGACACCAACGCCGGCCAGCCGGTCAACTGGCGGGCCATCCAGAGTGGAGGCGTGTGCCGGGTCACCTTCCCGTCCAACGGCTCTGTGATGGTGCGCACCACGGGCCGCGGCGTCTGCCAGATCCGCGGGATCGCCCCGGCAGTGCCCGGGCAGTGGAACCGCATGGTGGTGAACTACTCCTATCGCGTTCGCTGACGAGAACAGTCACGCAGCAGCGGGCCCCACCGAATGCGGTGGGGCCCCGCTGCTGTCCGGTCACGTGCGACGTCAGGGGTCGATGGTCCGGGTGGCCTGATCGCGGAAGGCCTCCTGCAACCGCGACGCCACCGGACCGGCTGACGGCCAGTGCCGTGAATCGGCGCGCACCACGGGATGCACATCTCTCGTCGACGACGTGAGGAAGACCTCATCCGCCTCCTGCAGGATCGACAGCGGAAGCACCTCCTCCACCGCGTCGAACCACTCCAGAGCGAGTTCGCGCGTGATGCCCGCAAGGCAGCCGCTGTCCACCGGCGGCGTCAGGACACGTCCCCCCACGACCACGAACACATTGCTCCCCGTTCCTTCGCAGAGCTCGCCCCGAGTGTTGGCCAGCACGGCCTCGGAGGCACCCTGCTCATGGGCAGCACGCAGGGCCACGACGTTCTCCGCGTAGGACGTCGTCTTCGCACCCGCCACCGCTGATCGCTCATTGCGAGTCCAGGGCACGGTGACGACCGATGTCGTCGGAGCCCAGCGAGGGGACGAGGCTGCCGCCACCACCAGGGTCGGCTCGGCCTCTCCCCGATCGCTGCCCAGGGGAGCCGTGCCGGCCGTGTAGGTCACGCGGACCCGACCGAACTCCCCACCCCCCGCCGTCCAGTCACGAACCACCACGTCGACGGCTCGCCGGACGGCGTCCTCATCCGGCCGAGGCAGACCCAGGATGCTTGCCGAGTCGCCCAGGCGCCGCAGATGACGGGTGACCGCGAACGCCCCGGCTGGGGTGGCCTTCATCGTCTCGAAGACACCGTCGGCCACCGTGAAGCCATGGTCGAGAACACTGATGCGCGCATCGTCGACCAGGTCGCCTCGTGAGCACGACCCCACCCACGCCCTCACCGGCCATCACCGGACCACGATCCGGAGGCGACCTCCACGAGTCGTCGAGCCTTCAACTCCGTCTCCTCCCATTCCCGGCGAGCATCCGACGCCCAGGTGATGCCGGCACCTGTCCCGAAACGGAGAACCCCGTCACGCAGCCAGAACGTCCGGATCGCGACGGCAAGCTCCGCCTCGCCCGCATCGGCATCGACCCACCCGAATGCACCGCAGTAGAACTCCCGAGGCGCACTCTCGCACTCATCGATCACCCTCAGCGCTGAGCTCTTGGGTGCGCCCGTGACGGAGCCCGGCGGGAACGTGGCGGCGAACAGACCCGACCAGGTCACGTCACCGCAGAGCAGGCCCTGGACCCGAGACACCAGGTGGACCAGACCCGGGTGCTCCTGCACCTCGAGAAGGGCGGGCACGGTCACCGAGCCCGGGACGCACACACGCGACAGATCGTTGCGGACCAGGTCGACGATCATGACGTTCTCGGCCGAGTCCTTGTCCGTCAGATCAGCGGCCGTCGCTCCCGTGCCCTTGATCGGGCCCGAGGTCACCACCCGGCCCGATTCGGTCGTGCGCACGGAGAGGAAGAGCTCCGGACTGGCGCTCACGACAGCCACGCCGTGGCCGGGCAGCCTCAGGAAGCCACCATAGGGAGACGGGTTGCCCCGCTCGAGGAGCTGGTGCAGCCCCGCCACGTCATCGGCCGTGCCATCCGGCATCGCCGCCGAGAGGATCCGGCACAGATTGGCCTGGTAGACGGTGCCGGCCTCTATCGCTTCGCGGATCAGGCCGACGCGTGCCCGGTAGGCGTTCTCGTCCATGGAGCTCTGCCAGGAGGCCACGTCCGGGCCCACCCAGGGCCCCGAGACCACAGTGTCGGCGGCCGACCAGTCGTCGAAGCGGGCCAGCACCGGGCGACCTGAGTAGGGCACCGCGACGGCCCATCGGCCACCGGACTCCAGGGCCCCGATGTCATCCGTGACCTCGACCAGGGACCGGGCCCATCGGCCGGCCAGGCGGGCGAGAGGAGAGCGGCTCACGCGCCCATCATGGCCGCCCCGGGCCCGCCTCGCCCCTGAGGGAGTCGGCGATGCACGAGGGGAGCCCGGATTAGCCCCCGGGAACGGTCGTCGGATATGGTTCTGATCCGATCAACACATGCGGACGTAGCGCAGCTGGTAGCGCATCACCTTGCCAAGGTGAGGGTCGCGGGTTCGAATCCCGTCGTCCGCTCGTACGACGCGTAGCCGTCAGGCTGCCGTAGCTCCTGGTGGAGTGGCCGAGAGGCGAGGCAACGGCCTGCAAAGCCGTCTACACGGGTTCAAATCCCGTCTCCACCTCCACGCATCTCCCCTGTCCTGACCGACGGTGCGACAATTCAGGCATGGCGATCGTGAGCCGGCTGTGGTCGAGCAGCTACGCGCGACTCGCCTTCTTCACCGCGCTGGCCACGGTGGTCGCGTACACCATCGGCGTGGTGACGCCCCATGTCGATCCCATACCGGCGGCCATCACGGCAGCGGTCGCCACCCGGGCGACCTTCCATCACGCGGCCAAGGAGACCGTCTTCCAGATCCTGGGTGCTCTCATCGGAGCCTCGGTCGCGCTGGTCATCGTGTTCTTCCTCGGCACCGGGCCCCTGGTCATCTTCCTGCTGGTCCTGCTGTGCTTCGCCCTCGCGCGCTGGCTTCGCCTCGCGTCCCCGGAGGACTCCCCCTTCGTCGCCGCCGGCATGGCGGTCACCGTCATCCTCGTCGTGGGCACGCACCTGACGACCGAGCTGGCCATCGAGCGGTTCACGGGAGTGGTCGTCGGGGCACTGTGCGCCCTGGGTGCCTCCGCACTCACCGCCCCGAGCAAGGACACCCGAGTGCTCCGCATCGATATCGACGTGCTCAAGGACGATCTGGCAGCGCTCCTCACCGAGATGTCCCGGGGCCTGCGCGCCCTGCCCGACCGGGCCACCGCGCGGCAGTGGCGCGAGGATGCGGTCGAGCTGCGCAACCGGACCATCGGACTGGCGGCCCGGTGGGAGGAACTGGCACGGAACCGTCGGTGGAGCCCCCGCATCGATCCTGATGACCTGTCCCTTCTCAAGCAGGATCTCGACGCGACCACCGTGATGGCGTCACGCCTGCTGTCGATCGCGTCGGATCTCAGCCGGGCCACCGGACGAGATGCCGCACCCCTGCCCCCCGCGGCCGCATCGCCACTCGCGGACCTCATGGCCATGGCGGCAGCCAATATCTCGGCCGAGGACCCCGCCACGTCCGTGGGCCGCACCCAGGCGCACGAGGCCGTTCGGATGGCGGACCAGACGGCCCAGATCGCACTGATCGGGGGGATCGTCTCCAACCTCAACCGCATCAATCAGGCCGCCGGCGAGGAGGACGACACCGGGGAGATGCCCGCCTCTGGCGCCACCTGACCGGTGTCGGCGACACCGTCCCAACGGTGTAGCCTTTCCCGAGTCCCACGGGCGATTGGCGCAGGGGCTAGCGCGCTTCCTTGACACGGAAGA
>DMPC01000130.1:6143-13044 GCA_003456155.1 Actinomycetota bacterium
GGCCACCTTGTCGGACGGCACCTTCAGCCGGCAGGAGGTCGACTCCGTCTCGCAGGCCGCGAGCACCCGCCCCTGCGGGCCCGGAGCGATGGCCTTCGCCCGATAGCCCAGGATGGGCAGCGCTCCCGTGCCCACAGGCGCGGACCAGCGCACCGCGATCCCATCCGAGGAGGGCGCTGCACCCACCTTTTCCGGAGCCGCCGGCACGGACGGCACCATGGTCGCGTCGACCTGAGCACTGGCCGAGCCCCTGCCCACGGTGTTCTCGGCCATCACATCCACGCGCAGGTACTGACCCTCCGTGAATCCGGACAGCACGCACGACTGGGCCGGCACCTTCACGGTGCACTGCGTCACGGGGGTGGTCGACACCTTGGCCCCCGTTGCATCCGTCGCGTAGGCGCGAGCCTCGTAGGACCGCACGTCGTATCCACCGTTGAAGAGGGGAGGCAGCCAGCTCACCCGCAGGCTCCCCTCGCGCTCCTCGACACGGACGCCCCGCGGCGCACCGGGTGCTGACGGCTGCGGCTCCATGGACGCACGCTCGGTCCAGGCGCCGGTTCCGAGAGACGTGACAGCGGCGACCTCGACCCAGTAGGGCTCGAAGTTGTCGAGGTCCGAGAGCGGACACGCGAACTGGGATTCAGCGGCCTTCGCCGGCCGAGAGCACTCGGCGAGGATCTCTCCGCCCTTCTGCTGCGACCAGGCCCGAGCCAGGTACTTCGTGATCGCTGAACCCCCATCCGTGGCCGGCACCGAGCCGACCACGGCGATCAGGTGATCTCCCGGGAGCAGGGACACGCGACGAGGTACCGATGCCTTGCCGTTCTTGAGGCTCACGGCCACGCGTGGGGTGGACTCCACGGTGTCCACGATCGTGGTGACCTCGACCTGGAGGAAGTACGTGGCGCCGGGGCGAAGGCCCTTGATCGTGCAGCCGATCCGGCTCTGCGAGCCGGCTGATGCCGGTCCGGGCTTGGCCGGGTTCACTCCCACCACGCAGTCCCCTGCCTCCGCGCCGGCCTCGGCGGCATCCCAGGCCGAGGCCCGATAGGACGTGATGGCCTTGCGGCCGTCATTGGCGGGTGGCTGCCAGGTCACCTCCAGCGAACGGTCATCGGGTGAGCCCGCGATGTCCTGCACCTGATCCGGCGGGTCGTAGAGCAGCACCCGGACGCGAGGAGATGAGGGCTGGCTGCGGCCGGCTGGCGTGACCGCCACCACGTCGACGTAGGCCGGGACATTCTTCAGGCCCGTGATCGAGCACAGATCACCCTTGGTCGTGCAGGTGCCCAGGACAACACCGCCGGTCTGGAGCGAGTGTGCGCTCGCGATGTACTCGGAGATGGGCAGCCCGCCGTCGGCGGCCGGCACCCTCCACGAGACGTCCACGCGGCTGCCCACCTGCACCGCGAGCACGTTCATCGGGACCCCGGGAGTCGCTGCCGTCGTGACCGACACCCGGGGCTCGCTTGCCGTCGCGAGACCGATCGCGTTGTAGGCGACGACGTCGATGTAGTAGGTGCTGCCGTTCGGCAGGGGGCCGATGTTGCAGCTGAGCGGCTTGGCCGTCGTGGGTTCGCAGGTGGTGACGAGGGTGCCCTCGGTCGCCGCCGAGTAGGCACGGACGAGGTAGCGCGAGATGCGAGAACCGCCGAGGGACAACGGGACCGACCAGGACACTGCGGCGTAGCCGTCACCGCGCGTGGCGGTGACCGAGCGCGGAGCGCTGGGGGCCCCGGCGGCGGACACCGTGACCCGGGAGGAGGAGCTTCCGGTGCGTATGGCCGTCACCGCAGCGACGGAGACGTAGTAGACCGTGCCGTTGGTGACACCCGAGATCGTGCATTCCAGCCCGGTCGTGGTGCATGACCCGACCGATGTCGCTGACGAGGATGTCGACGTGTAGGCATTCGCGATGTAGCCGGTCACGGCCGAACCTCCGTCAGAGGACGGAGCGAGCCAGTTCACGGTGATCGTGCCGTCGCCACGAACCGCCGCCACGCTGCGCGGCGCGCTGGCCGTACCACCGGCCACAGCCGAGACGCGTGTGGAGGCAGGACCCGTGCCGAGGCTGTTCGTGGCCGTCACCTCGACGTAGTGGGTCGTCCCGTTGGTCAGGCTGGAGATCGTGCAGGTCGTGGCGGCGGTCGTGGTGCAGGAGCCCTGCGAACTGCCCCCGGAGGTGGCGTCGTACGCCGTGGCCGTGTAGCCCGTGATCGCCGAGCCACCGTTGCTGGAGGGTGCACTCCAGGCAACGGTCACAGATCCGTCCCCGCCGGTCACCACGACGGCCTGCGGCGCTGTGGGAGCGCCGACCGGCATCAGGGAGGAGGACGCCGCGGAGTAGAGGCCCTGCGTGCCATTGGTGGCAGCCACCTTGAAGGTGTAGCTGGTCCCGTTCGTCAGGCCGGTGGCCGTGCACGTGAGGACGACACCGAGCCCGGTACACCCCGCCTGGTCGGCGTAGGACGTCCCGTCGGTGGAGGCCTGAACCCTGTATCCGGTGATCGCGGTGCCACCGTCGCTCGCCGGCACCGTCCACGAGAGAGCGACCTGGCCGTCGCCGACCACACCTGTCGGCGTGCCCGGCGCATCGGGGGCAGCAGCACGCGCCGGTGGAGCGGCGAAGAGGACAGCCGCCATGGCGAGGAGGGCGATCGCAGCAGTGGAGTGGTGTCGCCAGCGCCGTGCTGTGGCCATGCGGGTCGCCCCCAGAGTCGTCGGTCACGTGATGCGATCTGAACCTATGGTCACATACGGCGGATATCGATGACCTATCGCCCGGAGGAGCATCAGCAGACATCGGCAGGGAGCGGAACGAACGGATCAGCCGCAGGTGCAGCGCTCCTCAGGCGTGTACATCGCCAGCACCTCATCGACGTGCAAGCCGCACCCGGTGTACGTGACCTTGCCGCACTGGTGGCAGAGCGCTGGGCTGCACATCGCTGTTCTCCTGAGAGGTCTCTTCGACAGGATCTCCATCATACCCCATGGGGTATGATGGGCCACGTTCGGACGGGCGGGTCAGGTGCTCGAGCTCTTGCGGAAGAGCGCCGCTGTGATCGCCACCAGGATCACGGCGACGAACACCTGCGTGAGGAGCACGAAGAACCAGGTCGTCTCGTAGCCGAAGTAGATCGCGATCCCCAGGCCGCCGAAGGCGCCGATGATGCCGATGATGATCGTCACGATGCACCCGATCGGCTGCATGCTCGGCACGAGGATGCGGGCGATGAGGCCGATGATCGAGCCGGCGACAATGGCGCTGATGATGCCTGAGGGATCCATGTGCGTCACCCAACCATCGACATGCCCTCATGGGCAAGAGCGACAAGCCGAGAGATCGCCCTGAAGTACTTCTTGCGGTAGCCACCGCGCAGCATCTCCTCGGAGAACAGCCGATCGACGGGCATGCCGCTGGTGATCACCGGAATGTCCCGGTCGTAGAGCCGGTCCACGAGCACCACCACACGTAGGGCCTGCGCCTGATCGGTGACCGTGCGGACATCGGCGAGCGCGAGAAGGGGCACGCCCTCCACCAGAGCCCCGTATCGCGAGGGATGAACGGTGGCCAGATGCGCCACGAGCGTCCCGAAGCGATCGAGGACGGCCCCCGGATGACCTGCGACGGCAGCCTGGAGTGCCTCCGGCTGGAGCGGGATCGGAGCCTCGGGGAGTCCTCGATGCCGGAAGTCGTCACCATCGATGCGCAGGACATCGAAGTGGGCGGACAGGCCCTGGATCTCACGCAGGAAGTCCTCGGCGGCGAACCTGCCCTCGCCGAGCTTCTCAGGAAGGGTGTTGGAGGTGGCAGCGAGGAACACGCCGGACGAGACCAGCTCCCCCAGCAGCGTCGACATCAGCACAGTGTCGCCCGGATCATCGAGTTCGAACTCATCGATGCAGACGAGCCTGCTGGTGCGCAGGGCCTCGACCGCCTGTCGAAAGCCCAGGGCCCCGACCAGGTTGGTGTACTCCACGAATGTGCCGAAGCGCTTGGGGCCGGGGGCCGCATGCCACAGCGAGGCAAGCAGGTGCGTCTTGCCCACTCCGAAGCCGCCATCGAGGTACACGCCTGCCCGCCCCTCTGGCGGCGCTGCCCGTCGGAAGAGGGAGCGGCGGGCGACGGTCGGCTGCCCCATCCGAAGGGAGAAGGCGCGAAGGGCGCCCACGGCGGCGGACTGGCTGGGCTGCGCCGCGTCGGGGAGGTAGCTGTCGAAGGTGACCCGACCGAAGTGCGGGGGCGGTACGAAGTCCTCGAGCATCCGACTGACGTCGAGCTCAGGGCGACGTGAGGTCAAGGACACGGGCGCGAGCCTATTCGTGGGAGCATCACCGAGTGCAGCGCCTTCTCCCCCCGCCCACGGAGGCACTCGGCTCATCACAGCTGAACGACGCCTACCGGTGCCCGGCGCCGGACCAGTGGCGAGACGGTCGATGGCTGCGCGTCAACTTCGTGATGTCCCTCGATGGCGCGATCGTCGGGTCGACGGGCGTGTCCCGGACTCTCGGAACCGACGCCGACCGCCAGGTCTTCCGCATTGCCCGTGAACAGTGCGATGTCGTCCTCGTCGGTGCCGGCACCGTCCGTGCCGAGGACTACAGCCCATCGCCCCGCCCGATCGCCATCGCGTCGCGGCAGCTGGATCTGCCTTCAACATTGCGCATCTTCGCCGAGCGCGGCCCCGAGCATGTCCGCCCGATGGTCATGACGACACAGGCGGCCATTCACGCAGCTCCGGCCTGGCTGCACGACCAGGCCGAACTGGTGGCCTGCGGTGACGTGACCGTCAGGCCCCGCTCCATGGTCGATGCCCTCACGACACGCGGCCTGACCCGCATCCTGTGCGAGGGCGGGCCGGCACTCTTCGGCGACCTCCTGCGCGAGGACCTCGTCGACGAGCTGCTGCTGACGATCTCGCCGCTGCTGGTCGGCGCGACATCACCAGACCACCTCGTAGCCATTCCGGGGGGATTGAACCCCCCGGCGCGCTTCACGCCCATCCAGGTCATCGAGCAGGACGGGACCGTCCTCACCCGCCTTCGCCGTCACTGAGGGGCGCGGGGGTAGGCGCGTGCCACGTCCTGATGCCTCGGCCAGGGACCCGGGTGATACTGGACAGGCCTGCACACGCGGAGGATCCATGAGACGAATCGGACTGGCAGCCCTCACGCTGGGCGTGGTCGGCATGGCGGTGGCATCAGTCGTCCCCGCAGCCGTGGGCGCCGAGCGACTGTCCGTCACCCAGACCCTCGCGACCGGGCTGACAAGCCCCTGGGGCCTGGCCTTCCTGCCGGATGGCTCGGCCCTCGTCAGCGAGCGTGACACCGGCCTGGTGAAGCGCATCCCCCGTGAGGGCGGACGCGCCACGGTGGTCGGCAAGGTGCCGGGTGTGCGTCCCAGTGGAGAGGGAGGCCTGCTGGGCATCGCCGTTCCCCCCGGGCCTGACCCGAAGGCCGTGTTCGCGTACTACACCGCGGCTCGGGACAACCGCGTGGTCCGCATCGACTGGGACGGCACCCGACTGGGCCGGCAGCAGGCAATCGTCACGGGCATCCCCAAGAACACGTACCACAACGGAGGACGTCTCCTGGCCACCCGCGACGCCCTGTACATCGGCACAGGCGATGCCGGGGAGCCTGAACGCTCCCAGGATCCACGCGATCTCGCGGGCAAGGTCCTGCGCGTCACCCAGGACGGGCGCCCGTACCCCGGCAATCCCGATCCCTCCTCCCCCGTCTTCACGCTCGGCCACCGCAACGTTCAAGGTCTCGATGCCGACCGTGCCGGTCGCGTCTGGGCGACGGAGTTCGGGGAACGCACGGCCGACGAGTTGAACCTGCTGACCCCCGGTGGCAACTACGGCTGGCCGCGCTACGAAGGACGCGAGCAGGACAGCCGCTACGTCAACCCCAAGGTGACCTGGTCGCCCACCTCGACCGCCTCCCCCAGTGGCATGGCCATCCGAGGTGACAGTGCCTACGTGGCGAGCCTGAGGGGCGAGGCACTATGGCAGGTGCCCGTGATCGGCACACGTGCAGGAACCCCCGAGCGGGCACCTCTCGGTGACCTCGGGCGCCTGCGCACGGTCTCGGCCGCGCCCGATGGCTCGCTCTGGCTGATCACCAGCAACACCGACGGACGTGGGTCACCGGGGCCCGAGGACGATCGAGTGCTGAGGCTCACGTTCCGCTGAACCACCCACCGGTAGGGTCACGACCGTGAGTATTGCTGCCCTGGTGTTCTGGACCATCGCCGTCCTGCTGGCGCTTTTCGGCCTCGTCTTCGCACTGCTGGGGCAGAGCAGCGAGCGTGGGTACTGGTCGCAGCGGGATCCGTCGGGCAATCCGCTCCAGGAGGCCACCCGACTCAGCACGATCATGCGCCGTGCCGGGCACTATGCGGCCGGTGAGTACCGGGCACCCCTGCGCATCATGGGCATCGGCATCCTGCTGATCCAGATCGCCCTCGGATTCGCCGTGATCGCGCTGATCGTCACCCTGTTCACCTGACCGTCGACGTCACTGCAATCGAGCCCGGGTGTCGCAGGGCCCACAGGGCCACGGCCGACGCCGCGGCGACATTGAGCGAGTCCACTCCCCCGGCCATCGGGATCCGCACATGCAGGTCGGCTGCGTCGAGCCCATGGGCGGTGATCCCGTGCCCCTCGGTGCCGAGCACAAGAGCCGTGCGCGCCGGAGCGATGAACTCCTCCAGGCTCACGGCCTGCGGGGTCAGGGCGAGCGCTGCGACCGTGAAGCCGAGGTCATGCAGCAGGTCGACTCCCTGTGGCCACGCCGGCAGGCGCGTCCACGGAACCTGGAAGACCGTGCCCATCGACACCCGAACGCTGCGCCGGTACAGGGGATCGGCGCAGCGTGGCGTGACGAGGACGGC
>DMPC01000130.1:13281-27940 GCA_003456155.1 Actinomycetota bacterium
TCGACGATGTCCTCGAGGACGACGACAAGCGCCGGGGCGGATCCGGGAAGGAGCTCCTCGACCGAGGGAAGGACGGGCCGCTGCATCGCTGCCAGAGCTCCACGGTGCACGTTGAAGCCAGTGATCTCCTGGAGCACGCTCCGATCAGCGATGAACACCGGGACGCTCCCCTGCTCGCCTGCATCGACGCTTTCCAGCATCGGCAGAAGTACGTCGAGCCACTTGTCCTCCATGAGGAAGGAGCGCGGCTGATGACCCGCCTCAAGCGCACGTTCGATGACCGACGTGCTCTCTGCGATGAAGAGTCCCTTCTGCGGCTCCGATCGTGAACGCAGCGCGACGTCGGTCAGTCCCACATAGTCGGTCAGTCGGGGATCACTCGAGTCAGCGATCCGGATGATGGTCATGCCGTCGATGGTCCGAGCGACCGCCGCACGGCGTCGATGAACAGCTCCGGCTGCTCCCACGAACCGAAGTGGCCACCAGCCGGGAGCACCTCCCAGTCGGTGATCGTCAGCGATCGCTCGGCCCACGATCGCGGCCAGCGTCGGATATCGCTCGGGAAGATCGAGACGGAGACGGGAACCGTCACGAACGGCGGGTGCGGCTCTGCCGCCTTCTGTCGGGCGTGCTCGACATACAGACGCATGGCCGAGGTGATCGTGCCCGTCACCCAGTAGATCGTGGCGTTCGCCAGCAGCTGCTCCCTCGTGAGGGCCTCCTCCACATCACCGTCGTACACGGTGAACGACCGGCACATGTCGACCAGCCACGACAGCAGGCCTGCGGGTGAGTCGTTCATCGCGACCCCGTAGGTGTGCGGCCGATGCGAGTTGATGGCGACGTGCTCCACGCGGCCGGTCGCATTCGCCTGTGCCCAGTGCTCCAGGGAGGACCGCTCAAAATCGGTCAGCACCTCCACCTCGCCGGGCGCCGGCGGGAGACCTGTCGGCATGGTGAGGTGAAGGGAGGTCAGGGAGCCCTGCCGATCGGATCGAGCGAGGTCCGTGAGGATGTTGGCACCCCAGTCGCCCCCTGCTCCGGCGTACTCCTCGTAGCCGAGGGCCTGCATCAAGTCATCCAGCGCCCTGGAGATGCGCCGTGCACTCCACCCCTCGTCCGAGGTCGGGCCGGAGAAGCCGTAGCCGGGGATGGACGGACACACCACGTGAAAGGCCGGTGCCCCGGGAGCGCCGTGCGCATCCGGGTCGCTGAGGGGGCCGATGCAGTCGATGAACTCGATGACCGAGCCCGGCCAGCCGTGGACGAGAAGGAGCGGCGTCGCATCCGCCCGAGGCGATCGCTGGTGGAAGCAGTGGATGCGCTGGCCATCGATGATCGCCTCGACCTGATCGAAGACGTTGAACCGATCCTGCACCTCGTACCAGTCGAAGGTGCTCGCCCATTCATCGGCGAGTCCCCGGAGATAGCCCGCATCGGTCCCGATGCTCCACCCGACATCCACGTACGCGGCCGGCCATCTCGTCCGCCGGAGCCGCTCCTGGAGGTCATCGATCACATCGGGGTGAATGTCGATACGGGTGGGCTGGAGTTCGACCATGACGGGAACGGTATCCGTCAGCCGAGCTGCAGGACGAGGGCATAGGCCTCTCGAGTGGCGTAGATCTGCCGCCGGGGAGCGAAGGCATCTCCGAGCACATGCACCTGGGGCACACGACCTCGCAACTGCGTGGCGAGCCCGCCCAGAGGGACTCCCCCACAGGCGAGCACGACGGAGTCGACACCCTCGATGACCTCAGGCAGCTGCGAGTACACCTTGCGGACGTGCACGATGCCCGGCTCGATCGAGGCGACCTGCTCGGAGACCCGGATCGTCACGCCCGATGACTCCAGGCGCGCGAGCACTCCCCCGATCATGTAGCGACTGAGCAGGGGTGCCGGGCCCGTGGTCGAGTAGACGATCGTCACGTCGTGCCCACGGACGCCGAGGTAGTCCGCCACCGCCAGTGGCGGCATGTGGTCGTCCTGCGCGATCACCACCACCCGGTGGCCGACGCTGGCCTCACCGGCCAGCACATCTCGCGCATCGTGGACGAAGGGGAGGTCGTCACCCGGAATGCCCGGGCGACGGCGATCCGTGCCGGTGGCGATGACCACCACCTCAGCAGCGGCCTCGACGATGCTCTCAAGATCGGCCACGCGACCGAGATGGACAGCGACCCCGAGGTCTCTGACGCGCCGCTCCTGCCAGTCGAGGAACGTCCCGAATGAGTCATACGTGGGCGCTGCGGTAGCTGTCCGCAGCAGCCCGCCGAGACGGGTGCTCGCCTCCCACAGCTCCACCCGATGCCCACGCTCAGCCGCGAGGGCCGAGAACTCCAGGCCGGCAGGACCTCCCCCCACCACGAGGATGCGCCGAGGAACGCTGGTGGGCACGGGCCATGCCACCGTGCTCTCGGTGCCGGCGTGAGGGTTGACCGTGCACGCGTAGGCGGTCTTCTCCACGACGGCCGTGCTGATGCAGTCATTGCAGCCCGTGCAGGGACGGATGTCCAGCGTGCGCCCTTCGGCCGCCTTGAGCACCCACTGATCATCGGCAAGCAGCCCACGGGCGACGCCCACGATGTGGGCCTGGCCTGCCGCCAGGACCTGCTCCGCCACCTCCGGGGTGGTCACCCGACCGGCATAAGCGATGGGGATGTCGACCGCCTTGACGAACTCGCCGGAGAGCTCCGCCCACGCCGCTGGCGGGTAAACATGCGACTGGATGTAGGAGGGGTTGCCCCAGTTGCTTCCCGCCACGAGGCTCAGGTAGTCGATCATCCCGGTGGCCTCGAGACGGCGGGCGATCTCGACTCCCTCCTCGAGGTCGTACCCGCCGGGCGCCTCCTCGAACATGTTCAGTCGCACACCCACGGTGAAGTCAGCGCCGCATCGATCACGAATCTCCCGGATGATCTCCAGGACGAAGCGAAGACGGTTGTCCAGGCTGCCGCCGTACTCATCATCACGGGTGTTCACCAGAGGAGAGACGAACCACTCCATCAGGTCGTCATGGTTCAGGTGAAGGTCGACGCCATCCGCACCTGCCCGCTGGGCTGCTGCTGCCGACCACGCGAACTCCTCCACGTACCAGCGGATCTCCTCGCGGTCCAGGACATGCGGGATCTGATTGAGGACCGGCGAACTGAGGGTTGCTGAGGGCGCGTTGGGAAGGCCGCCCTGGCTCACGAGCTGGACCGTGGTGAAGGCGCCGGCATCGTGGATCGCCTGCGTGTAGGCCTGCACTCGATCATGGAAGACGGGCAGGCGAAAGCAGCCCTTGCTTCGGGCGCCGACCCCCACGGGAGTGAAACCGGGGATGAAGAGATTGTCGATGTGCCCGGTGATGTTGACGACCCACGCGACGCCGTTCTCGCACCGCCGTCGGATGTACTCGATGTTCTGCGATGCCTGATCCTCAGTACCCCACAACGGCCCGAGGGGTGCTGTGTGCGGGGGCAGCATCACGCGGTTGCGCAGCGGCATCGTGCCCACCCGGATGGGCGAGAGAAGTGTCGGAAAGTGCGTCATGGCGAGGTGACCCTCATCCTCGCCCGGGAACCCGGGCGGATCCCGGGAGTGATGCCCTCAACCATGGGTCCGCCTCCCTCTCCCGTTCCAGCCGTGCCGCCGCCGAGCCCGATACCGTCAGCATATGGGCGCCTCACAGCCTCGGCTGTTCTCGCAGGTCGATGTCTTCACCACCGCACCACTCCTCGGCAATCCCGTCGCGGTCGTCCACGATGCCGAAGGTCTTGATACCTCCACGATGCAGACCTTCACGGACTGGACGAACCTCTCGGAGGCGACCTTCCTGCTCCCTGCGACGCATCCGGAGGCGGACTACCGCGTGCGAATCTTCTGCCCCGCACGTGAGCTTCCCTTCGCCGGGCATCCGACCCTGGGCACCGCTCATGCCTGGCTCGCCTCCGGCGGGGAGGCCTGCGGTGATGACATCGTCCAGGAGTGCGGCGTCGGGCTCGTGCGCATTCGCCCCCGCGGCGATCGCCTGGCCTTCCAGGCTCCACCCCTGCGCCGCTCGGGCCCACTGGAGGAGGACGCAGTGGAGAGGATCGCCGGCGGGCTAGGCCTGAGACGCGACGAGATCCTTGCCCACCAGTGGTGCGACAACGGCCCCGGCTGGCAGGCGGTCCTGCTGGAGGATGCCGAGCAGGTGCTGGCTCTTCGCCCGGACCCGATCCTTCTTGCCGATCTCGACATCGGAGTCATCGGCCCACGCGTCGGCGGTGACACCGATGCGGAGGTGAGGGCCTTCTTCCCCGGCAACAGCGGCCTGACCGAGGATCCGGTGACGGGCTCGCTCAATGCCGCTCTCGCCCAGTGGCTCATTCCCGCCGGACTGCTGCCTGAGTCCTACATTGCTGCGCAGGGGACGGCGATCGGCCGGGCAGGTCGGGTGTATCTCGATCGGGACCAGGACGGGATCTGGGTCGGCGGGTCCAGCGTGACGGTGCTCAGCGGGCACGCGGTGATCGGGTGATGGTGAAGGGAGTCGGCACATGACCACACCCCCACTGGCGAGCGATGCGATGATCGCCTCGTTCTGCAGTGCCCATGCGCAATGGATTCAGGAAGGCCCCTCGCTGGTCTCGACAACCACCGCACGGACGTTCATGGACGCCATTGCGCTCGTCCAGGTGGTGGCCGTGGTCGCCGAGCGGATGGATCATCATCCGGACATCGACATCCGATGGCGCACGGTGACCTTTCGCCTCAGTACCCACTCTGCCGGCGGAATCACGGGCCTCGACTTCGCGCTCGCCGAGGAGATCGACTCTCTCGTCGCTTCATCCTGAGCAGGCTCGCGCGACCGGAAGTGGCGCTTCTCCGGCTCTCAGGCTGAGGGCGCCCCGACCGGTGCACGGCGCGCTCGACGCTGGCGAATGCCGAAGTAGCCGACAGCCAGCCAGCCAAGAGCCATCTGCGGCAGGAAGCAGAAAGCCCGCCAGATCACGTCTGCTGCGACCGCCTGGTCGTACTCGGCCCCGAACGCGACAAGCATGCCGATGAGTGCGGCGTCGACAGTCCCCGCACCCCCCGGCGCCAGCGGCACGGTCGTCAGCAGGAGC
Source organism: Actinomycetota bacterium (assembly GCA_003456155.1). Lineage (GTDB taxonomy): Bacteria > Actinomycetota > Actinomycetes > S36-B12 > S36-B12 > UBA10649. Next base: position 18,375 of record DMPC01000130.1, read on the forward strand.
GCCACCGAGAAGGCGACGAACACCTCGAGCACGGTGACTCCCTCAGCGCCCACACCCCTGAGGGCCGCAAGGATGACGAGCATCGGTGCCAGCTGGGCCATGATGTTGGTGATCGTGATCGGCACCCAGCGGGTGCCCACCATCTCGGCTGCCGTGTCGTTGAAGCCGACGACTGTCTCGACCACGTTCGGCGGCGTGCGCTTGATGTATCGGAACACTCCCCCGATGACCCCTTGGGCAAAGTTCCCCACCCGCTGCGCGTTGGTACGGCTCCTCAGCACGAAAGCCACCGCGATCATCGAGATCAGGCACACGACGCCGGCGATCGCGATGATGATGTCGATGGTCGAGCACGACAGTCCTCCGCAGCTTTCGCCGGTGAGCGCACGCCGCTCGAAGATCCACAGCAGGATCAGGCCCACCCCGGGAGCGCCGAACGTCATGAGGTACGTCCACAGCGCATCGGCGGCCACCGCCGCAGCAGCGAGACGCTGCGTCACCCCGTACTTGGCCAGGATGGCGTACTGGGTTCCGACCGCGATCGGACCTCCCCCGAAGGGGATGGTCGTGGCGATTGCGAAGCCGCCCTGCCTGTCGACGAACGCCGGCACGTATCCCAGTCGCGGGATCGCCGCCATGGCCGTCAACGGATAGACGCCGATGGAGATGACGGCGCCCGCAACGGCCGCCCACGTCCACACCGGAGGCATGGAGAACGCGGCCTGGACACCCTGCTCGAACCCGCCGAAGTTGGCCGACATGTACTGGAAGATGAAGTAGGCCAGGGCAATGCCCACCAGCGTGAGGATGACCTTGGGCAGCCACGACTTCCATGACGCCGGGCGACCTGAATCGGGCATCCCCGCAGAGTACGCGGTCGTGACTAGGGCAGTCCGTCATCGGACGGGGAACTTCCGCAGCTCTCACCTGCCCCCGCCCTGACCCGAGAACCGTCGAGGACGTGTCACGCGTTGCGCTCCTCCTCGCCGAGTCGCCATGCCCTGCAGGAGCCTTTCCGCGAGTCCCGAAGAGCCCCCGGATGTGTACAGGTGCTCACCACCGCTATCGGACGGGATTTCATCCACGCCACGCCGGGGCCTGAGTCCGAGAGTGGGTCGTCAGGAAGAGTGATGCAGACGTGCTTGCCACCGCTGCTGCCGGAGCGCTCGAGAGGCGGCCTGCGGTCCACCGCAAGCCGCCTCTGACCAGCCGAACGTCGGGCTGACAGGATTTGAACCTGCGACCCCTTGACCCCCAGTCAAGTGCGCTACCAAGCTGCGCTACAGCCCGCGACCGGAAATCGCCATCGAATCCGGTGCGAAGAGGACCTTACACGACGGTCATGCGCGGACTCACCGAGGACGCGGGCGTCGTCACACGCGATGCCACCCGGAGCCCGCCCGGTTGCGCATCGTCACATTCGCCCTAGCGTTCGGGTGTGCGCTGGTCACTCCTTCTCGTTCTGGCCCTCACGGCCTGCAGCACGTCGATGCAGGCCACCGAGCCCTCAGGCGCACCGGCGTCCGAGACCCCCGCTGCGGCGGAGACGAGGGCGCCGTCGTCGAATCCTTCCCCGCCGCCCTCGTCGACTCCTCCTGCACCGCCCTCACCCGCGCCCCCCTCATCTCCGTCCTCCACCCTCACGTGCGACGACGAGACCGTCTCGGGAGTTCAGACCACGATCCTGGGTCAGCAGGACGCCTTCGCCCGCGGCGACTACGCCGCCGCCCGAGCCTTCGCCTCACAGACCTTCCAGGCCACCGTCACCGAGGAGCAGTTCGCGAGCATCATCGCGGATTCCTACGCCTTCCTGCTCGATGACCCGCCTGTGAAGATCCTGCAGTGCGCGACGGCCGGAAACCGCGCGCAGGTCATCGTGAGCGTCACAGGCCCCCAGGTGGTCGAGATGTCCTACCTCCTGGTGCGCGAGGAGTCCGGGTGGCGGATCGACGCCGCCTCGGCGCTCTCGACCCAGAACGGGATGGCTGCCTAGGGCCGACGTCAGCGCATCAGCGGAGGCACGCAGAAGCGCCCGGTGGCGCCCATGCTCGTCCTGACGACGTAGCCCTGGGCGGATACGAGCAGGGCGCGAACCAGGCGCTGGGGGGAACGCCATGCGGTCGGCGGCCTTCCTGGGCTACCACCGAGGAGCACACGATGGTCGTAGGTTGGGTCCGTGCGCGCCAGCCGAGTGGTCCTCCTGGTCTTCCTTGCCGGCCTTGCCGTCGGACTCGCCTTCGCCGCTGCCCGCATCGGCGCATCATGGGAGGCGTCGCGGGAGCGCCAGGTCGCGCTCGATCCGTTCTACGCGGCTCCGGACCCCCTCCCGACCCAGTTGGGCACGATCATCAGGATCGAGCCTCTGGGCATCGAGGTTGCCGGCGGCTCAGCCCAGCGGATGCTCTACGTCTCAGAGCGTCCCGACGGCACTCGGGCTGTGTCCGGCGGAATGCTCTTCCTCCCCGATGCTCCCGCCCCTGCCGGAGGACGCCCCATCGTCGCCTGGGAGCACGGCACCCTCGGGATGGGCGAAGCCTGCGTGCCTTCCCGATCGAGCAACCCGATAGGCGATATGACGACCTTCCTGCCGCTCATGCTCGAGCAGGGCTGGATCGTCGTCGCCACCGACTACGTCGGACTCGGTACCCCTGGACCCAATCAGTACCTCATCGCCCAGTCCGAGGTCCGGGACGTCGTCAACGCGGTTCGCGCCGCGCGCAGCATCGCCGAGGCGAAGGCCGGCGACCGCTACGCGACCTTCGGGCACTCGCAAGGGGGTCATGCCTCGATCTGGACGGGGCATCTCGGGCCGGAGTACGCGCCCGAGCTCACTCTCGTGGGGGTGGCCGCTGCGGCACCCGCACTCGACCTGCCGGCAATCGCCTCGGCACAGTGGGACACCGCTGTCGGGTGGGTGATCGGATCCGACCTCATCGAGTCATGGCCCACGTACTACCCGGACCTTCCGGTCGACTCGATCCTGACGGCTCAAGGTGCCGACGCAGGGTCCAGGCTCGCAACGGAGTGCATCGTGGAGTCCGGTCTCGAGGCGACGGCTCGGGAGGCGTTCGGGGATCAGTTCTTCGCGGGCGATCCGCAAGCCTCCCCCGCATGGAAGCAGGCCCTGAGAGATCAGACCCCGTCGGCTCCTCCCCCCGCTATGCCCGTCTTCATCGCCCAGGGAACGGCTGATCAGGTCGTGCTGGCCTGGCCGAACGCCATCGTCGCTCAAGACTGGTGCGAGGCAGGGTCGAACCTGAGCATGCTCTGGATGGGCGACGTGAACCACCAGGATGCGGCCCACGTCGCGGGGCCGTCCGCCTTCCAGTGGATCTACGAGCGATTCGCAGGGATGCCCGTCACCAACACCTGCTCCCTGCCACTCCCCGTCGATCCGGTCGACCCGGACTGAATCTCAGGGAAGCGCTGCACGGCACTCGATCGAGAAGGCATCGCTCGCGAGCTTCACCTGATCCCAGACCGGAGCGGGAAGAGCCTCCGTCACGTTCCCCCCGTCCTGACGAACCTCGAGGATTCGATCGGCATAGGCCGCCAGGGCGCGCGCCGCGTCAGCCAGGGCCTGCCATCGCTCATCGGCCTGGGCCGCCTTCTCGGCCAGATCAGCCCGAGCGCGCGCTGTCGCCGCGAGTTCGGCAAGAAGGCCGAGATCCGCCTGCTGGGGGTCGAAATTCGATGCCTCAGGGGCCGGCATTACGCATGCGGCTTCGGCATCGAGCGCAGCCTGCTCCCCCGCCGACGAGCAGGACGACAGCAGCAGGACGGCCAGCGACAATCCCACGGCTCGGATCATCGGTTCAGCCCCTACGCCGGGATCGCTTCTCACGCACGCGCATGACGATGCGGATGGGTGTTCCCGTGAAGCCGAAGTCCTCGCGCAGGCGACGCTCGATGAAGCGGCGATAGCCCGCCTCCAGGAAGCCGGTGGTGAACAGCGCGAAGGTGGGCGGACCCACCTGCACCTGAGCCCCGAAGAGGATGCGTGGCTGTCGACCTCCACGGAGCGGATGGGGATGAGCGTCCTGAAGCTCCTTGAGGAATGCATTCAGGCGCCCGGTCGAGATGCGGGTCTGCCAGCCCTCGAGAGCCGCTTCGATCGCTGGAGTGAGCTTCTCCACGTGACGTCGGGTCTTGGCCGAGATGTTCACGTGCGGAGCCCACGGCACCTGGACCAGGTCGCGATCGATCTCGCGCTCGAGGTAGTGGCGTCGCTCCTCGTCGGTGAGGTCCCACTTGTTGTAGGCGATGACGAGCGCGCGACCGGCCTCGATCACCATGGAGATGATCCGGACGTCCTGCTCGCTGAGCGGCTCGGAGGCATCGACCAGCACGATCGCCACCTCCGCCCGGTCAAGCGCTGCCTGGGTGCGCAGCGTCGCGTAGTACTCGTGACCGCTGGCCTCCTTCGAGCGCCGGCGGATGCCCGCCGTGTCGACGAACCACCACCAGGTCCCCTTGAGCTCGATCAGCTCGTCGACCGGATCGACCGTGGTGCCTGCGACGCTGTCGACGACGACTCGGTCACCCCCGGCGAGGGCATTGAGCAGCGAGGACTTACCCACATTGGGACGCCCCAGCAGCGCCACGCGCCGAGGCCCGCCAGCACGCGAGATGCCTGCTCCCTCCTCGGGCAGCAGGGCCACGGCCGCATCCAGCAGGTCGCCCGCCCCTCGACCCTGGAGAGCGGAGACCGGGTGGGGCTCCCCCAGGCCAAGAGACCACAGGGAAGCCGCCTCCAGCTCCGCCGCTGCGTCATCCACCTTGTTCGCCACAAGGAGGACCGGCTTGCCCGTGCGCCTGAGCACCTCAACGACGGCCTCATCGGTGTCGGTCGGCCCGACCTGGGCATCGACCACGAACATCACCGCGTCGGCGTCACCGATCGCACGCTCAGCCTGCGCGGCGATCTGGGCAGCCATCCCCTTCACCTTGCGATCCCAGCCACCCGTGTCGATCAGGATGAACCGGCGCCCATTCCACTCCGCCTCGTAGGTCACCCTGTCCCGCGTCACGCCCGGGACATCCTCGACCACCGCCTCACGGCGACCGATCATCCGATTGACAAGCGTCGACTTGCCCACATTGGGACGCCCCACGACGGCCAGAACCGGCAGACCCGAGTGCTCGCCCTCGGGCCGCATGAGCTCAGCGAGTTCGATGTCGATGTCGCCGAACTCCAGCCGGGCGGCCGCGAGTGCCGCATCGACGTCTGCCTGATCCGGCTCCTCGCCCGGGACCGATGACGGCGAAGCGGACGGATCGAAATCGGTGTCCGGCACATCGGCAGGCTCATCGAAGGAGATCCACTCATCACTCATGCTGGGCTCCTGACCCTCGTTGCTGTCGGTCATGCGGTGCGCCCGGAGCGCAGTGCCGCGGTGTGCTCGGCATCGGCCATCACCTGCCTGATCTGCTCGTCGAGCGAGGCTCGCGTCGTGGCATGGAGAGGATCGCCGTCGACGTCGACCCGAATGGGCTCGAAGTAGTACACGTCGATGCGCGAGCGCGGACGTGGCGGGTCAGTCGCCACCCGACCCTCGCCACCGAGAATCACCACCGGCACCAGAGGAGCCCCCGTGACGGCGAGCAGGTACGACGGATGCACGGTCGTCCCGGTAAGGGCGACCGCGCGAAGATCCTCCAGCGCCAGGCGTGCCAGCCGCTGGGCCTCGATCGCGGTGTCGTCGCGCACGGGGATCACGCCCGCCTTCGCCATCATCCCCTGACGGAGCGCTGCCATCATGGCGGCATTCGCCATCACATGCACCGGGCGCGGCATCGTGGCGTGCAGCAGTGTGCCGACCAGCACCCCCTCACTGCGGCAGACGAGGATCGCGGAGCCCTCGGTGCCGGCGTGATGCTGGCCATGGGGGTGAACCTTGTAGGTCACCCTCATGGCCGCGGAGGCGATGTTCCGGGCGTGGGCCGCTCCCGTCCATGACGGCATCTGCAGTTCGGTCTCGCTCATGTGCGGGGCAACTCCTCGACCATGCCCACGAGCTGGTCTACCACCTGGTCGAGGCTGAGGTCGGTCGTGTCGAGGAGCACGGCGTCCTGCGCCTGTGCGAGCGGGGAGGCAGCCCTGCTGGAATCCTTGGTGTCCCTCGCGCGGAGCGCCGACTCCGTCCGATCGACATCGACATCCTCCTTGCCGAGAGTGACGTCCTGGATCGCGCGCCGACGTGCTCGCACCGCGGCATCAGCGGTGACGAACACCTTCAGGTCGGCGTCGGGAAGGACGACGGTTGTGATGTCGCGACCCTCGACGATGATGCCGGCGCCTGCCTCACGCGCCGCAGCGACCTCGTCGCGCTGCAGGGCTACCAGGCGCTGCCGGACCGACGGAACCGCGCTGACCGCACTCACGGCCTCCGTCACCGCATCTCCTCGGATCGGGCCCGACACGTCGATGTCGCCCACGTGGATGGTGGGCTGACGCGGATCCGTCCCGCTGACGATGGTGACGTCCGAGGCTGCAGACGCAACGGCATCGGCATCATCGACATCCACCCCGGACTCGATCATCGCCCAGGTCATGGCCCGATACATCGCCCCGGTGTCCAGGTAACGCAGCCCGAGCCGCTCGGCAACGCCGCGACACACGCTGGACTTGCCGGACCCGGCGGGGCCATCCACGGCGATCACGGGCATCCCGACAGCCTACCCGCGCACAGGAGTAGCGATCCCGGCACGCTCAACCGCGTACCCACCTTCGGGCACGCTCAACCGCGTACCGTGAACCCCCGCTCGCGCAGTGCACCCACCAGCACCTCGCCTGCATCCGGCCGCACCGACAGGCCCACGAGGCCGCTGGGTCGACCCAGGACGTGCTCGATGCGCACATCCTCAAGGTTCACATCCGACTCCGCGGCCGCCAGGAACAGCCGGCTGAGCTCGCCCGGACGGTCAGCGATCTGGACAAGGACCTCCCGATAGGCCGACGGACCGGCTCCATGCTTGCCGGGGATCCGCTGCTGACCACTGGCTCCCCTGACCAGCAGCTCCTCGACCACAGGGCCGGGCCCCGACCCCCCGTCAGACTCCCTGAGCGCCTCGGCCGTGCGGCTGAGGTCGCGGGCGATCCGCTCGAGCACCTCAGCCACCTGAGCGGCATTCGCCTCCAGGATGTCGACCCACAGGGCGGTGTTCGACGCAGCGATGCGGGTCATGTCGCGAAGCCCCTGCCCTGCGATGCGCACCGAGTCGGCATCGGTATCGGCCAGCTGACCGGCGAGTGCACTGGCAAGAACCTGAGGGACGTGAGACACCAGGGCGACCGCGGCGTCATGCTCGTGCATACCCATCTCGACCGGCAGAGCACCCGTCACGGCAATGAGCCGGTGCACGCGTCGAACGTGCTCGACCTCCGACTCAGGAAGAGGCGTGACGATCCACAGTCGATCATCGAGGAGGTTCGCCACCGCACCAGCCGCACCCGACACCTCGCGGCCCGCCATGGGATGACCTCCGACCAATCGACGCGGATCCGCGCCGCGCTCCAACGCTGCCGTGAGGATCACCTCCTTCACCGAGGTGACGTCCGTCAGGGTCGCGGATGGCCACTGACGCGACACCTCAGCGAGGACCTCCGGGGCGAACCTCGGGGGCACGGCGACCACAACGATGGCGGGCTCGTCGTCCGGCCCGAGTCTGCGGCCCGCCCCGGCCGCAACGGCGGTCGCCACGCTCGCCGGATCGGTGTCGTCGAGCAGCACCTCGACACCAGCCCGGCGCAGGGCAAGCGCAATAGAGGTCCCGATCAGCCCCGAACCGACAATCAGAACCGGCTGGTCGAGCCCTGTCTGGGCCTGCGACGGCATCGTCACTGGGCGAGATCCTGTCGAAGGACCTCAGCGCCCCGGAGGTAGACGTGCTGCACTGCTGGCCGGGGCACCGCCATGTCGGCATGCACAAGGACCCGGACGGTGAGCGGCAGAGCGCCATCGATGTCCATCTCCTGGGCGCACAGCAGCGGCACATCGACCAGACCGAAGTCCCGTGCTCCGGCCGCGGGGAAGGCGCAGGTGAGGTCGGGAGTTCCCGTCAGGACGATACTGATCAGGTCGTCGGTGTGGAGTGCGTTGCGCTCGAGGATGGCGCCCAGCAGCTCGCTGACGGCCTCGCGCATCTCATCGGCATCGTCCGCCGTGAGGCAGGTCGCCCCTCGGATTCCGCGCAGTGTCATGGACCAGAGCGTACGGCTACAGCCCGACCGCCGTGTAGAGGGACCGCAGCTCGGGGCCGGTGATCTCACGCAGCACTCCGGGCCGCTGCTGACCCAGATGCACGGGTCCGATCCTCGTGCGCACCAGGTCGGTGACCGGATGCCCGACGGCATCCATCATGCGGCGGACGATGCGGTTGCGGCCCTCATGAATGACCAGTTCGACCAGCGTGCGGTCGGGCAGCTTCTGGAGGATTCGCGCCGAGTCGCAGCGCGCCAGACCGTCATCAAGCTCGACCCCGGAGTGCAGTTCACGCAAGGCGGTCGTGTGCACCTGTCCGCGCACCGTGGCCACGTAGGTCTTGTCGACCTCGAACGAGGGGTGACCCAGACGGTTTGCGAGCTCACCGTCATTCGTGAGGAACAGCAGACCCTCCGTGTCGGCGTCGAGACGTCCCACATGGAACAGCCGCTCGGTGCGGCCCTGCACCCAGTCACCGACACAGGGCCGGTCCTGATCGTCAGCCATGCTGGTGATCACGCCGCGCGGCTTGTTGAATGCGTATACGGCGATCCCCGGCGCTGTGGGCACCCGCTCGCCGTCGACCCTGATGACCGCCGTGCGCGGATCGACCCGCATCCCCTGCTCCGAGACCCGACGGCCGTCGACCTCAACACGGCCCTGATCAATCAGCGCCTCGCAGGCACGGCGGCTGCCTATCCCCGCAGCGGCGAGAACCTTCTGCAGTCGCACCAGGGAGCCCTCGCCGTCCTCCGGCACCCGGCTACTCACTGAGGTCGACCGAGCCCAGGACATCCTCCAGGTCAGAGAGATCGGGCAGGTGCTCCGCCAGCGGCGGAAGCTCATCGAGAGAGGACAGGCCCATGCGCTCGAGGAAGTTGGCGGTCGTCACGTACAGGTGAGCACCGGACTCCCCATCGCTTCCCGCCTCCGCGATCAGGCCCCTGCTCAGCAGGGTACGGATCACGCCGTCCACATTGACGCCACGCACGGCGCTCACCCGGCCGCGCGTGATCGGCTGCCGGTAGGCGATGACCGCGAGTGTCTCCAAAGAAGCCTGCGTCAGCCGAGCCTGCTGGCCATCCAGGACGAACCGCTCGACGACGGGCGAGCATTCCGCTCGCGTGTAGTAGCGCCAGCCACCCGCAACCTCACGCAGGTCGAATCCTCGCCCCTCGGCGGTGTACTCCTCCGAGAGCCGGACGAGGTCAGCCTCCACCGCATCCGCCTGCCCTCGTACCGCCGCGGCGAGCTCCATCACGCTCATCGGCTCATCAGCCAGCAGGAGCAGCGCCTCCAGCGTGGCGCTCAACGACGGCGCACCCACGGCATCCGCGTCACCGTCACCCGTCTCCTCAACGG
>DMPC01000173.1:0-5015 GCA_003456155.1 Actinomycetota bacterium
TCGAGGACGCCGTCCGCAACGCGAAGGCGGCCGTCGAGGAGGGCATCGTGCCCGGCGGTGGCGTGGCCCTGATCCAGGCGATGAAGTCCGCCGCTCCGAAGATCGACGCTCTCGGCCTCACGGACGAGCAGGCGGTCGGCGCGAACATCGTGCGCGTCGCGGTCAACGCCCCGCTCAAGCAGATCGCCGAGAACGCTGGCCTCGAGGGTGGCGTCATCGTCGAGAAGGTGCGCGAGCTGCCCGTCGGCCATGGCCTCGATGCCGCGACCGGCGAGTACGTCGACATGATTGCGGCCGGGATCATCGATCCGGCCAAGGTCACGCGGTCGGCCCTGCAGAACGCAGCTTCGATCGCAGCCCTGTTCCTCACGACCGAGGCGGTCGTGGCGGAGAAGCCGGAGCCGGCGGCTGCGGCGATGCCGGGTGGCGGCGACATGGGTGGTATGGACTTCTAGCGTCAGCGAGAAGGCCCACGAGGGGAATCTCTCTAGCCAAGGAGAAGGGGCGGGATCCGACAGGATCCCGCCCCTTCTTGCATGCCTACCCCTTCTGATGCCTGGCGTGGTGGGGGAATCCGTCCGTGCCGGGTGGCATCCCCTCGAGGCAGGTAGACGGCCTCTGGGCGGTCAGGGGAAACCCCTCAATCGGGTCGGAGGGTCATGCGTATCTGGGGGGTCATCCATTCGTCGGCGCCCACTCCTGGTGCCACCCGCTCCTTGCCAGGCGTTCTCATGGTGAATCCCCCGTTGTCTCGTACCTGCTCAAGACCGGAGTCTCGTCACGGGCAGCCCTGCTCTACGCAATCCAGGGCTGCCTCAACCCATCACTCGTGGACGAGCAGGTGCGTGAGCAGCCGGTCCCGCGCAGTGAGCTGCGCATGGACATGCTCTCCGACCGTCAGCGCGAGATCCTCGCCCTCGTGGCGTCGGGGATGTCGAACACGGCCATCGCGCAGAAGCTCTTCATGTCGCCGAAGTCGGTGGCGTACCACCTGACCCAGATCTACTCCCAGCTTCAGGTCGCCACGGACGCGTCCGCTAATGCCCGTGTCCAGGCCGCGATGATCTACGCCAGGCAGGAGCAGGGCGACTGACGGCGCGGCCGTCCGTGCTGGTCGGGCGCTGCACGTGGCAGAGTGGGGGCGTGGCGCAGGAATCCCCCCAGCACTGGAAGATCAACACGGTCGATGGCGCACACGTGCGACTCCGCAGTGGCCGCATCGGGCTGGTGAGCATCGATGCCACGGCACCCGTATCCGGAGGAGAGCTCGTGCTGGGCGATCCGGAGGTCGTCTTCCGGCTTCGCCTGGACATCCAGCAGATGAGGACCGGCAACTTCCTGATGCAGGCGGCAGCCCGCAGTCTGGTCTCCTCGAACGGCGTCTACACGCTCGACTACGAAGGTCGCGGGACGGCGGTCGACGCGGGGTGGCGGGTGTCCGGCACCGCGGTGGGCGGCACCATCGAGGTCCCCCTCGATCTCGTGATCTCGGCGATCGGGCCGTCGAGCTCCCCGCTCTCGGAGATCGACATCACGGGCAGTGCCTCCGTGGGTACCGTCCATATCCCTCTGCCGGGGCTCGGCAAGGTCGACGACTTCGGGTTCGATGTCGAGGCCCGTCTCGGCCTCGTGCTGCAGCATCCCTAGGGTCGCCCTGTGAGCGATGGCCCCCTGATCGTCCAGAGCGACAAGACCCTGCTGCTCGAGGTCGACCATGCGCGGGCGGACGACTGTCGCAAGGCAATAGCCCCGTTCGCGGAACTTGAGCGAGCCCCGGAGCACATCCACACCTACCGGCTCACGCCTCTCGGTCTGTGGAACGCCCGCGCGGCCGGCCACGACGCCGAGCAGGTGGTCGACACCCTGCTGCGCTACTCGCGCTACCCCGTCCCGCATGCCCTGCTCATCGACGTGGCCGAGACCATGTCCCGCTATGGGCGCCTGCAACTGAACAACCATCCGGTCCATGGCCTGGTGCTGCAATCGCTGGATGCAGCGGTGCTCGAGGAGGTGCTGCGCAGCCGCAAGGCAGCCCCCCTCCTCGGTGCGAGGCTGGACGATGTCACCGTCGCCGTCCACCCCAGCGAACGCGGCAATCTGAAGCAGGCCCTGATCAAGCTCGGCTGGCCGGCGGAGGACGTCGCCGGCTATGTCGACGGCGAGCGGCACCCGATCGGGCTCGACACCGAGAGCTGGCAGCCACGCGACTACCAGACCCAGGCGGCCGAGGGGTTCTGGCACGGAGGGTCCGGAGTCGTCGTGCTCCCCTGCGGCTCAGGCAAGACCATCGTCGGCGCACTGACGATGGCACTGGCCCAGGCCACGACACTCATCCTCGTGACCAACACGGTCGCGGCCCGTCAATGGCGAGACGAACTGCTCCGTCGCACCACGTTGACGGCGGATGAGATCGGCGAGTACTCCGGGGCGCGCAAGGAGATCCGTCCGGTCACCATCGCGACCTATCAGGTGATGACCACGAAGCGGCAGGGCATCTACCCGCATCTGGAGGTCTTCGACTCCCGCGACTGGGGGCTGATCATCTATGACGAGGTGCATCTGCTCCCTGCCCCGATCTTCCGCTTCACCGCCGACATCCAGTCCCGGCGTCGACTGGGCCTGACCGCGACGCTCGTGCGGGAGGACGGTCGCGAGGGGGACGTGTTCTCCCTCATCGGCCCCAAGCGTTTCGACGCGCCATGGAAGGACATCGAGGCCCAGGGCCACATCGCTCCGGCTCGCTGCGTGGAGGTGCGCATCACCCTCCCGGAGTCCGATCGGATGACATACGCGATGGCGGAGCCCGAGGATCGCTACCGCCTCGCCTCCTGCGCCGCGGAGAAGATCCGGGTGACGGACGCCATCGTGGCCCTGCACCCGGACGAGCAGGTGATCGTCATCGGGCAGTACCTCGACCAGCTCGCCGAGCTCGGTGAGCACCTCGATGCCCCGGTGATCACGGGCGAGACGAGCGTCAAGGAGCGAGAGCGGCTCTTCCAGTCCTTCCGCGATGGCCAGACCCCGGTGCTCGTCGTGAGCAAGGTCGCAAACTTCTCCGTCGACCTGCCGGAGGCCGCCGTGGCGATCCAGGTCAGCGGCACGTTCGGGTCGAGGCAGGAGGAGGCCCAACGTCTCGGTCGCGTCCTGCGCCCGAAGGGCGACGGTCGAACCGCCCACTTCTACTCCATCGTCACGCGAGACACCGTCGACGCCGACTTCGCCCAGCATCGACAGAGGTTCCTGGCCGAGCAGGGGTACGCCTACCGCATCGTCGATGCCGATGACGTGGGCACCCTGCGCGATCCGTCCTAGTCACCCCCTGATGAGCGCAGCGAGCAGCGCTGCTCGCTCGGCCATCCCGGTGACGCTCACCCACTCGTGATCCGCGTGAGCACCATCACCGACCGCGCCAAGACCGTCAAGGGTGTCATGCCCTGCCGCGGCGGTGAGGTTGCCATCGCTCGCTCCTCCGACGGCGCGACCGTCGAGGGTGGGTAGGCCGAGTGACTGCGCGGCCGCCTGGGCCTGGGCGAAGAGCCGTGCCGAGGAAGCGGGTTCGAGGGCGGGCCGGTCGATCCCCCCGTGGATCTCCCACGTGGGGCCGAGTTCACTGCTCCAGGTGCGAAAGGCCCGGTCGACGCGCGCCTGCTCGTCCGCGGTCCATGCCCGGACGTCAACGGTGAGGCGGGCGGCGGCGGGAACGGTGTTGGCCGTCGTACCCGCGGACAGGAGAGTCGGGGTGACGGTCGTGCCTGCGGGCGGGTCGGCCCAGGCGCGTGCCGCCAGGGCCATCTCAGCCGCTGAGAGCAGGGCATTGAGGCCCTTCTCCGGATCGAGGCCAGCGTGCGCGGCTCGACCGGTGAACTCCACCGAGTACCAGGACGTGCCCTTGCGGGACGTCTTGAGCGCCGCTTCTACCGAAGGCTCGAGAACGAGGACCGCGTCTGCGCGGGCGCACGCGGCGGCGATCACTCCGCGGGATGCGTGGGAGCCGATCTCCTCATCGGTGGTCAGGAGCATGCCCACGCCGTCGGCCTCGCTGAGCCCGAGCAGCGTGAGGGCGGCCCAGCCCTGGACAACGCCGGCCTTCATGTCGAAGCAGCCGGGTCCGGTGATGCGGTCGCCGTTGACGGCGAAGGGCAGCCGGGCGAGGGTGCCGATGGGCCAGACGGTGTCGAGGTGACCGAGCAGCAGGATGCGCGGCTGATCGGGACCCCAACGCCAGACCGGACGGCCATCGTGCTCCTCGACGCGTGCCGGCTCGGGCACCCAGCCCTCGAGAATGCCGACGGCCTCCTGAACGACCGCGGTGCAGGCGACGACATCCGAACTGGGCGACTCCACGGTGACCAGTGCCTCGACCGCATCGACCATCGCGGGCACGAGGTCTCGAGCGCGGTCGAGCAGTGACGTCTCCGACACGGTGCCTCCCTCAGTCGCTACGGTGGCCGGGTGAGCGACCACCGCGCGGACGACGACCTGGCACGCGCGCAGCGACGCGCGAATGTCGAGGTCCGGCTGCTGGACGAGCCTAGTGAGCTGGCGGAGGCACAGTCGGTGTTCGACGCGGTGTGGCCGGCAGCCGACGGATCGACGCAACTGGCCACCAATCTGATGCGGGCCATCGTCCATGCGGGTGGCTACTGCAGCGCCGCCTACCGCGATGGCCAGCCGATCGCTGCGGCCTTCGGCTTCGCGGGGCGACACCGAACCGAAGGCGGTTGGCACGAGCACCTGCACTCGCACATGGCCGCTGTCCTGGACGACCATCGCGACGAGCACATCGGCAGCGCCCTGAAGATGCACCAGCGTTCCTGGGCGCTGGATCATGGCCTCGACACGATCGTCTGGACCTTCGACCCGCTGGTCCGCCGCAACGTCCGACTGAACCTGATCAAGCTTGGCGTGGACGTCGAGGGTTTCGAGCCGGACTTCTACGGGCAGATGGATGACGGCATCAACAGCGGAGATCCCACCGACCGGCTCTTCGCCTGGTGGCGACTGGACTCCGAGCG
>DMPC01000173.1:5249-6382 GCA_003456155.1 Actinomycetota bacterium
ACGTGATCGAGGTGGAGCTGCCGGACGACATCGTCGCTGTCAGGCAGGCTGATCCGGATGCGGCGAGGCGCTGGCGCCTCAGCCTCCGTTCGGACCTGCAGGCGGCGTTCGACTCGGGCTACCGGATCGTCGGGGTGGCCCGTCATGGCGGTTACGTGATGGAGAGGACACCATGAGGATCGAGCGCTTCCGCCTGCACCGGCTGAACATTCCGCTGGTGCGGCCCTTCCGCACGAGTTTCGGCACCGAGCGGGTCCGAGACGTGATCCTCGTCGAGGCCGTCAGCGATGACGGGATCAGTGGCTGGGGCGAGTGCGTCACGATGTCGTGGCCGGGCTACAGCTACGAGTACGGCGATGCGGCGGTCGATGTCATGAAGCATCACCTGCTTCCGGCGCTCGCAGAGGTCTCGGACTCCGATGACCCGTACGAGGTCCGTTCGGCGATGGAGGTGGTCGCCGGGCATCCGATGGCGAAGAACGCGATGTCCACCGCGATGCTCGATGCGTGGCTGCGTGGCAGGGGTGAGTCCCTCGCCCGGTATCTGGGCGCGGTGCGCGAGTCGGTGGACTGCGGGGTCTCCGTCGGCATTCCCGTCACCGAGTCGATCGATGAGCTCATGAGCGAGGTCGCCGACTACGTCGATCAGGGCTATCGGCGCATCAAGCTGAAGATCCAGCCGGGCTGGGATGTCGAGCCGGTCCGTGCGGTGCGCGAGGCATGGCCGACCATGCCCCTTCAGACCGATGCGAACCAGGCATACCGACGCGTCGACGCGGAGCACCTGGCGCTACTCGATCGCTTCGACCTGCTGCTCCACGAGCAGCCTCTTGAGCAGGACGACTGGTATGGGCATGTGCTCATGTCGCAGGCCTGCCAGACCCCGATCTGCCTGGATGAGTCGATCCACTCGGTCATGAGCGCGGACTCGGCGCTGGAGTTCGGTGCGTGCTCGATCATCAACATCAAGCCGGGGCGGGTCGGCAGTTACCTCACGGCCAAGGAGATCCACGACCTGTGCCGGGATCGTGGTGCGCCCGTCTGGGCGGGCGGCATGCTGGAGACCGGAGTGGGTCGGGCGGCGAACGTTGCGCTCGCCGCACTTCCTGGGTTCACCCTGCCCGGTGACACCA
>DMPC01000138.1 GCA_003456155.1 Actinomycetota bacterium
CAGCCGCTGGGCGAAGTCGGAGGTGCGGGCGACGACGGCGTCGATGATGTCCAGACCCGGGGGCAGGGCCGCGTCGAGGGCCACGCGCAGGGCGTCGGGATCGCAGGGTTCCGCGACCCCGATCTCCACGTACTCCGCCTCGCTGGCCACCCNNTGCCCGAAACGCCCGATTCGTCGCTGACCGTGAGGGACAAAACAGCCTCGCGCGTGTCGAACTTCCGGATGCCGTTCTTCATCAGTCGCTCGACGATGACCTCGCCCTGAGCCAGGAAGGTGTCGGCTGCCGCCTGGGCGGTCAAGCGGTCGACGCCAGGCATCTCGAAGAGCCAGCGGGAGGCCTCGAGGCGGTTCACGAAGTCAGGGCTTGCCGCGGTCACGACATCGACGACATCGAGTCCGGGGGGTAGTGCTTCGTCGAGTGCTGCCCGCATCCGCTCCGGGTCGCATTGCTTCGTTACGCCGATCTCGACGTACTCGGCCTCGCTCGCGACACCGGTCGGTGCGGAGTTCGCATAGGAGATCTTCGGGTGGGGGGAGAAACCCGCGCTGTAGGCCATCGGGACACGCGCGCGTCGCAGTGCCCGCTCGAGGGCGCGCTGGAAATCACGGTGGCTGGAGAACCGCAGCCGTCCTCGCTTGGCATACCGCAGGCGCAGGCGCTGGACAGTCGGCGCGACATCGCGCGCCGGTGGCTGGGGAGGCACCTGTCAGGACTCCTGGGCGGCCAGCACCGGGGAGGCGATCACCTGGGGCATCGGCAGCGTCACCACGCCGGTGGGGCCGATCTGGATCTCCGTGTCGAGCTGGTCGCACACGCCGCAGTCGAAGCACGGCGTCCAGCGGCAGTCGTCGACGGCCACCTCCGCCAGGGCGTCCTGCCAGTCCTCCCAGAGCCACTCGATGTCCAGGCCCGAGTCGAGGTGCTCCCAGGGCAGGATCTCGCTTCGCTGCCGCTCCCGGATCGTGTACCAGTCCACGTCCACGGGCTCATCGGCCAAGGCGACCTGCGCCGCCTGCATCCAGCGGTCGAAGGAGAAGTGCTCGCTCCAGCCGTCGAACCGGGCGCCGTCCTGCCACGCCTGGCGGATCACGCGCCCGACCCGACGATCACCGCGCGAGAGCAGGCCCTCGACGATGCCCGGCTTGCCGTCGTGGTAGCGCATGCCGATGGAGCGACCGAACTCCTTGTCGTTGCGGATCGCCTCCTTGAGCTTGCGCAGGCGAGCGTCCGTGGCCTCATGATCCAGTTGCGAAGCCCACTGGAAGGGCGTGTGCGGCTTGGGCACGAAGCCACCGATCGACACCGTGCACCGGATGTCCTTGCGCCCGCTGGCCTCACGACCGGCCCGGATCACCTCGCGGGCGAGCGTCGCGATCTGCAGGACGTCCTCGTCGGTCTCGGTCGGCAGTCCGCACATGAAGTAGAGCTTCACCTGGCGCCACCCGCCCGCGTAGGCCGTCGTGACGGTGCGGATCAGATCCTCCTCGGTGACCTGCTTGTTGATCACCTTGCGCATGCGCTCGCTGCCGCCCTCGGGCGCGAACGTGAGCCCGCTGCGACGACCGTTGCGCGACAGCTCGTTGGCGAGATCGACGTTGAAGGCGTCCACCCGAGTGCTGGGCAGGGACAGCGACACCTTGCTGCTCTCGTACCGGTCCGCGAGGTTGCGGGCCACATCCGCGATCTCCGAGTGGTCGGCGCTCGACAGGGACAGCAGCCCGACCTCCTCGTACCCGGTCTTCTCGAGGCCGTTCTCGACGATCTCGGCGATCCCGGTGATGCTGCGCTCGCGGACGGGCCGCGTGATCATGCCGGCCTGGCAGAAGCGGCACCCGCGCGTGCATCCCCGGAAGATCTCCACGCTCATGCGCTCGTGGACCGTCTCCGCAAGAGGAACAAGCGGGTTCTTCGGATACGCCCACTCGTCGAGGTCCATCAGCGTGTGCTTGCGCACGCGCCACGGAGCGTCCGGGTGGTTCGGCGCGACCCGCTGGATCCGGCCATCCTCCAGGTAGTCGACGTCATAGAACCGCGGCACGTAGATCGAGCCGGTCCTCGCGAGGTCCAGCAGCAGGCCATCGCGCCCGCCCGGCCGACCGGCCGCCTTCCACGCCTTGACCACGTCGGTGATCAGCAGGACGGCCTCCTCGCCGTCACCCAGCACGGCAGCGTCGATGAAGTCCGCGATCGGCTCGGGATTGAACGCGGCATGCCCGCCCGCGACGACGAGGGGGTGGTCGAGGCCACGATCAGCGGCGTTGAGCGGGATGCCCGCCAGGTCGAGCGCGGTGAGCATGTTGGTGTAGCCGAGCTCCGTGCTGAACGACAGCCCGAAGACATCGAAGTCCCCCACTGCCCGGTGGGCGTCCACGGTGAACTGCGGGACCGCATTCGCGCGCATCAGCGCCTCGAGGTCCGGCCAGACGGCGTAGGTGCGCTCGGCGAGGGCGTCGTCACGCTCGTTGAGCACCTCGTAGAGGATCTGGACGCCCTGGTTGGGAGCGCCCACCTCGTAGGCATCGGGGTACATGAGCACCCAGCGGACATCGACGGCATCCCACGGCTTGGTCACCGCGTTGACCTCGCCGCCGATGTACTGGATGGGCTTCGAGACGAACGGGAGAAGTCGCTCGAGTCGATCGAAGACACTCGCACCTGGGGAAGTCACTCCAGGAGGATACCTGCGGCCCTGGCGGGCCGCCCACACGATCGACCGTCAGACCCCTGCTCGAACCGCATGGAGCCGGACGTTCTGCAGAAGCCCCACGGCTATCCAGGTCGCCATCATGGAAGTTCCCCCGGCCGACACGAGGGGGAGCGGGATCCCAGTGATCGGCATGATGCCCAGTGACATCCCCACGTTCTCGAAAGTCTGGAAGGCGAGCCACGCGACGATGCCCGTGGCCACCAGGCGGCCGTACATGTCATCGGCCCGGAAGGCGATCACGACCGCTCGCCAGAGGATGACCCCCATCAGGAGGATGAGCACCGCGCTTCCGATGAAGCCGAGCTCCTCCCCCACGACCGTGAAGATGAAGTCGCTCTCGTTGACCGGGACGAACTTGCCCTGGGTCTGCGGGCCCTCGAACAGGCCGTAGCCGGACCACCCGCCACCGCCCACCGCGATGCGCGCCTGGTTCGCGTTGTAGGCCGCGCTGCTGACGTCCTCGCCCGGATTGATGAACGACGTGAGGCGCTGGACCTGGTACTCCTTCAGAAGTCCGAGCTGGACCGCGATGAGCACGCCGACAATTGCTCCGGTGATGAGCCCGATCACCCAACGCGTGCGCGCCCCGGAGACGGCGATGACCGACAGGGCGACCGACCCCAGGATCAGGACGGTTCCGGTGTCGTTCTGCACGAGGATGATCAGGATCGGGAGGACCGCCACGCCGAGGGACAGGAGCACATCACGGTCACGCGGCTCGCTCTCGATGTCGCGCTTCTCCGACAGCAGCACCGCCATCATGAGGATGACCGCCACCTTGGCGAACTCCGAGGGCTGGATCGTCATGCCACCCGGCAGATCGATCCAGGCCCGGGCTCCCGCGATCGTCGTCCCGAGGCCGGGTACGAAGGGAAGCATCAGGAGCACGATCGACGCGCCGTAGATGATCGGCGTGTAGGCACGCAGCCATCGATAGTCCAGCCGCGACGCGAACCAGCCCAGGGCGATGCCGATGACGATGTTGATGACGTGCCGCTTGAGGTAGGACTGCGGATCGCTGTCGGAGGCCATGTCCGCGCGACTGGCAGACCACACCAGCATGGAGCCGAAGATCGTGATGGTGAGAGCCGCGAGGAGCAGGACCCAGTCCAGGTCGCGCCAGTAGCCCTTCTGCCGCGTCAGGGTGCGGACAGCCGGATCTGTCGTCAGCAGCCCGCTCATGGCGTGGATCCTGCCGCGCGCACGTCGGCCACGCCAGCCTGCTGGCCCTTCGGCGTCTGCGGGATGCCGTCCGGTCCAACCTTGGGAAGGTCAGGTAGCGGGGAGCCGCCGAGGAGCACGCTGTTGCGCGAGTTCACCGTGGTGCCGCTCACCCCGAACAGGGACTCCAGGATCTTCCGGACGCTCGGCCCCGACGTCTTCGAGCCGGTTCCGCCCTCGGTGACCATCATCACCACCGCGTACTGGGGATCATCGGCCGGCGCGTAGGACGCGAACCACGAGGTCGCGGCCTTGTCTCCCGTCACCTGCGCCGAGCCGGTCTTGGCGGCGACGGGGAGGCGATCCAGCGGAAAGCCCGCGAAGGGCACCTCTCCGGAACCGTCGGTGGTCACGCCAGGCAGCGAGTTCCGCAGGAAGCGCACCGCCTTGCGCGGCACGTCGACCTGGCGGGTCACGACCGGCTCGAAGGTCTCGACCACCTCGCCCTCGGCCGAGATGATCCCCTTGGCGACCTGGGGCTGGTAGAGGGTTCCGCCGTTGGCGATGGCCGCGTAGACCATGGCCATCTGGAGCGGGGTCACCGTCGTATCGCCCTGCCCGATCGCAGCATTGAGGGCATCGCCGGCGCGCCACTGGTATCCGTCCGTGCAGTTCTCGCGATCCAGCGCCGTGTAGTAGTCAGCCATCTTCGGGTCCGTCTTGCGCGTCTCGGGATACCCCTCCTCCGCGTTGCGGCACCACGTGTCCTTCTTGGCCTCCCAGTTCTCGAACTTGAACTCCCGGCTCGCCACCCGGCCGGCGGCCTCGCCCGGCAGGTCGATCCCGCTCTTGGCGCCGAGGCCGAAACTGGTGGCAGTCTCCGCGATGGGGTCGGGGGCGTCGATCGGCGCCTCCGGGCCGCCCGCCTCCTGCCACATGCGCCGTGCGATGTCGTAGAAGACCGTGTTGCACGAGACCTCGAGTGCCCGGGTCAGGGAGATGGGCCCGTAGGCGTTGGTCTCGTAGTTGCGGAAGGTCTGCGAGCCGATCTTGACCCGAGCGGGGCACGGATAGATGCCGTAGAGATCGAACCCGTCGACGCCGGCCGCCGCGGTGCTCACGGCCTTGAAGGTCGAGCCGGGCGCGAACTGCCCCTGGTAGGCGTTCGACGACAGCGACTCGTCATCCATGAGTGCCTGGAACTGGCGCGCGGTCACGCCACCGATCCAGATCGAGGGGTCGTACGTCGGATAGCTGGCCATGGCGAGGACCCGACCGGTGTCGACCTCGACCACCACGGCTGCGCCGGACGAGCCGCGATAGCCCTGCTCCTGGGCACGCCGCACCGCGGCAAGGAGCTGCTGCTCGACGACCGACTGGAGCCGCGCGTCGATGCTGGTGACCAGATAGTCCCCTGGCTTGGGCTCCTTCTCCTCCAAGGTCCCGGTGACCCGGCCGGCCGTGTCGACCGCGAGCGTCGTGATGCCCGGCTTGCCCCGCAGCACCTCGTCGTACTGCCGCTCGAGTCCCGTCCGGCCCACGACGTCCGTGCGACGCAGCCGGTCGTCGGCCTCGGAGTCGCCCTGCTCCTCCAGCTGCTCCTCCGTGACCGGACCCAGGTAGCCGAGGATGTGGGCGGCGTTGACGTTGAAGGGAGCCGGATACTCGCGCACCGCCTCAAGCTTGGCGGAGATGCCCGGGAACTCGCGCCGCCGCTCCATGATGCTCAGCGCGGTCTGGGTGTCCACGTCGCTCGCAACGGGGACCGGCTGGTAGGTGGATCCGTTCCAGCAGACGGGCGGCGGCTTCGCGCCCTCCGAGCCGCAGGTCTTCAGCCGATCCTCGATCTTCTCGCGCGGCATGTCGAGGATGCGCGCCAGCCGGGAGATGACTGCGGCGCCGTCGTTCGCCTGCTGGGCGAGCACCTGGCGGTCGACGGTGACGACCACGGTGGTCCGGTTGGACACCAGGGGTCGACCCGCCTGATCCAGGACGATGCCGCGGACCGCGGGCTCCGCGACCTCGCGGACGGTGTTGTTCGCTGCCGCGGCCCGGTACTCGGCTCCCTCCATCACCTGGAGGTAGAAGGTCCGGGCCAGCAGCGTTCCCAGCAGCGACACCACGAGAACAGCGAGCACGAGCAGGCGCAGGTTGGAGCGCTCGCTCACCGACCCACCTCCGCTGC
The DNA here is from genome assembly GCA_003456155.1 of Actinomycetota bacterium. Classification (GTDB taxonomy): domain Bacteria; phylum Actinomycetota; class Actinomycetes; order S36-B12; family S36-B12; genus UBA10649. The sequence continues at coordinate 6,055 of DMPC01000138.1, forward strand.
TCGCGACGCTGGCGCAGCAGCGCCCCTGCAGGGAGTCGCCGTCTGCTCAGGATGACGGTACGACGCGAGCAGGCTTGCGCCGGTTCCTGCCGCCCGGTTATGTCCGATTTAGGAAGAAAGTTCTAGGCGACGAAGACCTCCGGGGTGGACTTTCGGACCACCCAGGAGACGACCAGGATCACCCCCGGCGCCAGGATCAGGCCGTACAGGGCACTGGTGAGCGCCAGGGCCGGCACCTGCTCCCAGTCCACCCGGTCACTGCCGAGCATCGTGTCCAGGCCCGAGATCACCAGCACCGCCGCGCCGGTGGAGAGCCCGACGATGCCCATCATGATCGGGACGGTGCGGTCACGCGGGTCGACCACGACACCGGTGATGAAGCCGATGGCGACGTACACGATGGCGTTGACGCCGACGAGGGTGTCCCCCGGGGGCGCGAGGTCCAGCAGCAGGCCCGAGACGAAACCGGCCACGGCTCCCTGCACCGGCCCCATGGCCAGGGCGATGGCGACCACCGTCACCACGACCAGGTCCGGAGTGGCACCGGGGATGCCGAGCCGGGTCAGCAGGGTCAGCTCCACCAGGACGGCCAGCAGGGTGAACGTCCCGATGATGAGGGCCTGCCTCCAGATCACGGTGCGGCCTCGTCCACCGGCACCGCGGCCGTCTCCCCCTCCGGCGCGGTCCCGGGCTCCGGCGTGGCCGCCGACTCCTGACCGGGGGCCGGCTCCGCATCGGCCGTGGCGTCCTCCGGGCCGACCAGGGGAGCAGGGGTCGGCACGATCCCAAGGCCCTCCGACTTCGGAAGGACGGAGTCCCGCGGATCCTCTCGCGGCGGCTTGGTCACGATCCCGACAATGCTCAGCTGGGACATGTCGGCGAAGGGCCGCACGCGCGCCACCCGGGTGAGCTGCCCGCCCGTCCCCCGCACCTCGATCACCTCGCCGATGGGCAGGCCCGGTGCGTAGGGTCGGCCGCCCTTGGAGCCGAAGGTCACCAGCGCGTCGCCGACCCGCACATCGGCCAGCGGATCTAGGAGCTCGAACTCCAGCTCGTCCTGCACACCCACGCCGGCGACGATGCCGATCTCGCCGGTGCCGGCGATGCGTCCGCCCACCGCTGATCCCTGGTCGACGATCAGGACGACCGTGCTGGTGTCGGCCGTGGTCTTCAGCACCCGGCCGATGAGCCCGGCCCCGTTGATGACGGACATGTCCTGCTCGATGCCGTCGTTACGGCCGGCGTCGACGGTGATCGTCCAGGAGAAGTCCTGAGTCGGACCGATCGCGATCACCTCGGCCGGGACGAACCGGTACTGACCGACGCTCGCCACGCGCAGGAGCCCGTCCAGGGCGGCGACCCGCGTCCGATCAGCCTGCAGCGTCTCCAGCTGGCTGCGCAGCGACTCGTTCTCCGTGCTCAGCGTGTCGATCTGGTTCGCCTGGTCGCGCATGCTCGACCACCAGCTGCCCGCTCCCGTGATCGGCGAGAAGACCGTCGCCGCCGCGCGCTCCAGGCCCCCGAGGACGTTGGCGGCCACCGCCCGCACGCTGGCGAAGGGCCCCTCTCCCCCACGCAGGTCGAGGATCACGAACGTCAGCGAGGCCACCACCAGCACGGAGAGCAGGATGCGCGTCCGGCGGGAGAACATGGGCCCAGTCTGGCCTGACGGGGGCGTGAGCGCGAGCAGCCCCCGCTCGGCCTAACGCCGCGGCTCGGAGACGAGGACCTGCTGGAGCGCATCGAACTCCTCGACGCACTTGCCCGACCCCAGGGCCACGCAGTCGAGAGGCCGGTCCGCGATGATGATCGGCATCCCCGTCTCGTGACGAAGGCGCTCGTCGAGGCCCCGCAGGAGCGCTCCACCGCCCGTCAGCACGATGCCACGATCCATGATGTCGCCCGAGAGCTCCGGGGGCGTGCGATCCAGCGTGGCCTTCACGGCATCGACGATGGCGTGCACGGGCTCGTCGATCGCTCGGCGGATCTCCTCGGCGGAGACGACGATGGTGCGGGGCAGGCCCGTGATGAGGTCGCGCCCGCGGATCTCGGCGTGCGGCTCGTCGGGCATCGGGAAGGCCGACCCGATCGCCACCTTGATCTCCTCGGCGGTGCGCTCCCCCAGCATCAAGGAGTACTCCTTCTTCACGTACTGGATGATCGCGTTGTCCAGCTCGTCGCCCCCCACGCGCACGGACAGCGAGCACACGATGCCGCCAAGGGAGATGACCGCGACCTCGGATGTCCCGCCACCGATGTCGACGACCATGTTCCCGGTCGGCTCGTGCACCGGCAGTCCGGCGCCGATGGCCGCGGCCATGGGCTCCTCGATGATGAAGACCTTGCGAGCGCCCGCGGCGTAGCCGGCGTCCTTGACAGCGCGCTGCTCTACTCCGGTGATGCCGGAGGGCACGCAGACGATGAGCCGGGGCTTGGCGAGGTGCCGGCGCTTGTGGACCTTCTGGATGAAGTAGCGCAGCATCCGCTCGGTGGTGTCGAAGTCCGCGATGACGCCGTCCTTCAGCGGACGGATGGCAACGATGTTGCCGGGCGTGCGGCCAATCATCCGCTTGGCCTCGGAGCCGACGGCGAGGATGCCACCAGTGTTGTTGTTGATCGCGACGACCGACGGTTCGTTGAGCACGATCCCGCGGCCGCGGACGTAGACCAGGGTGTTGGCGGTGCCCAGATCGACGGCCATGTCGCGGCCGACGAACGACGAGCCGCCGAAAGCGGACGAAGCAGCCATGGGGAAGCGGCCCTTCCTCGCAGGGGTAGGAGCCCCCATCCTAGCCGCCGCGGCGGGTGCCCCCTCACCACGCACGCCTCAGGCGCGGGCAGCCGTGCTGCTCCTAGGCCTCGCCGAGACGCTGGGCCCGCTCGATCTCCGTGCGGCGAAGGTAGGCCTCGAGCCGCTCCGACGTGGCGGGGTCGGCTCGCAGGTCGAACGCCATCGTGGTCACCGCCCCGAGATCGGCCCGGTAGTCGTGGCCCCGACTCTCGAACAGCCCGGGCTTCACGTGCGTGGCAAACATGGTGTCGACGAAAGCCGCGGCGAAGGTGACGCCCGGCTTCCAGGTCATCCCCTCGGGCACGTTCCGGCCACGCTGGCCGTCCCGGGGCAGCCACGCGGGCCGATGCAGGAGCAGGAGCGGGCGGAACCTGACCACGGGATCACCGTCGTGCTCGAGGAACCACACGCGGGGGCGCGGGGTCGGCACCGGATCGGGCAACTGCTCAGGTCGGTCGACCGTGTAGGACTCCGCTGCACACTCGGCATGGAAGATGTCGGCCCGCTCACCGCCGGGCGTGCCGACCCACAGGGCCGCGGAGATCCCGTAGTGGTCCAGATCGGCCGGTCCCCGCGGGATCGCGGTCTGCTGCACCTCGGCGCCGAGGCTCTCCCCGTAGAGGAGAAGCCGCGGGCCCGTGGGCCGATCCTGCAGCTCGGCGCGGATGGCGTCGAGCAGGAGCTGCTGGGTCCGGGCTCCCTCCTGGACCTTGTTCAACGACAGGAAGGAGGGGAGCAGACCGTAGCCGATCGCCACCGCAGCACTGTCGCCGAGCGCCAGCACCTCGAGGACGTCCACCGGGAAGGAGTTCGCGAAGCCACTGCCCGCGGGTGCCTGGATGATCAGCGTGGCGCGATCGAACGCCCCGGTCCGACGCAGCTCGGCCATCGCCAACCCCACGCGCTGCTCGACGGTGGCGGCGGCGTCGACGCCGACGAAGACGCGGACCGGCTCGGCGACGGGATCCTGGCCCGTGACCTCCCGGATCGCCTCGGCCGGGGTCACGTAGTTCACGAAGCGGGCACCCTCGCGACCGAGCTCGGCGATGCTGACGGCAGAGGCGGCGCTCCCCGAGACCGCCGGATCGGCCGGTGTCTGCTGGTACACCGGATCGAGGTCACGTCCCTGCTCGGCCAGGCCACCCAGCACCCGGCGGGCGGCAACGGAGCCACCCACGCCGACCACGACGGCGGCGGCTGCCCCGATGACGACCGGGGTGAGCGTGGTGATCGGCCCGCGACCTCGTCCGGCAGCGGCCCGCAGGAGGGACGCCGAGACCCCGGTCTTGATGCCTGCCGCACCCCCGACCAGACCGCCGAGGACGAACGGGAAGGCCTGGCGCACCGGGCCCGGCCACTCCACCAGGGTCGGGCCCCGGGACGCCAGTGCGACCGCGGCACCGACGGCAGCGCCCACGCCCAGGCCGATCGCGGCGGGCTTCATGGGCGGCTACAGCCCCGGGAAGAACAGCGCGACCTCGCGGGCGGCCGACTCCGGGGAGTCCGACCCATGGGTGACGTTGTTCTGCATCTCGGTGGCGAGGTCACCGCGGATCGTGCCCATCTCGGCCTTGGCCGGGTTCGTGGCGCCCATCATGGAGCGCCACTGCACGATGGCGTCGGGGCCCTCGATGACGGCGGCCACCAGGGGGCCGCCGGTGATGAAGGCCACCAGATCGGCGAAGAACGGCTTGTCCCGGTGCTCGCCGTAGTGGGACTCGGCAATCTCCGCGGTCAGGGTGCGCAGCTCCATCGCGACGATGCGGAAGCCCTTGCGCTCGATGCGACCGAGGACCTCTCCGACGAGGCCACGGGCCACGCCGTCGGGCTTGATGAGGACGAGGGTGCGCTCGGACACGGACTTCTCCCTGGAGGATGGACGCGCTGAACATCAGCGCGCCGTCATCCTACTGAGCGACCCACGCCCGACCGCCGAGCGGCAGTGAATG
>DMPC01000133.1:0-3671 GCA_003456155.1 Actinomycetota bacterium
GCACGGCCAGGCTCATCACATGCCAACGCACCCCGACATCGCGCACCTGCTCGACCTCGAGCATCCAGCGTGAGGTCATCCAGGCCCAGGGGCACAGGGGGTCGAACCAGAAGTCAGCCGTCATCGGCGCAGTGTCACTCATGATGGTTGGATTCCACCATGACCGCTTCCGAGAACATCACCCGGGCCGAGGCTGCCGACCGCTCCTCCCTCATCACCGTGGATTCCTATGCCGTCAGCGTGGATGTGACCTCGAAGGGGCCGACCTTCCGCTCCGTCACGTCCGTCTCCTTCACCTGCCGGCAGCCCGGGGCCAGCACGTGGATCGATCTCATCTCGGAGTCGGTCCGGAGCGTCGTCCTCAACGGGGTCGCGCTCGACGTCGCTGAGGTGGTGCACGGCCCGCGCATCGCGCTTCCCGATCTGCAGGCCGAGAACACGGTGACCATCGATGCGGACTGCCTGTTCATGAACACCGGCGAGGGCCTCCACCGGTTCGTCGACCCCGTCGACGACGAGACCTACCTGTACACGCAGTTCGAGTCGGCCGACTCCCGACGCATGTACGCGGCCTTCGAGCAGCCGGACCTCAAGGGCACCTTCCAGCTCACGGTCACGGCCCCCTCCCACTGGAGCGTGGTCAGCAACTCCCCCACACCGACGCCCGACGACCATGGCGACGGCACCTCCACCTGGGCCTTCGCACCCACGCCGCCGATGTCCACCTACATCACCGCGCTTGTCGCCGGCCCGTACCACCGCGTCGATGACTCATACACGGGCCCGTTCGGCACGTACCCCCTGAGCGTCTACTGCCGTGAGTCTCTCGCGCAGTACCTCGACTCCGACGAGGTGCTGACGGTCACGAAGCAGGGTTTCGCCCTCTACGAGGAGCAGTTCGGCATCCCCTACCCCTTCGTGAAGTACGACCAGCTGTTCGTCCCCGAGTTCAATGCAGGGGCGATGGAGAATGCGGGCTGCGTCACCATCCTCGAGGACTACATCTTCCGTTCACGCGTCACCGACGCCGCCTACGAGCAGCGCGCGAACACGATCCTGCACGAGCTCGCGCACATGTGGTTCGGCGATCTCGTGACGATGAAGTGGTGGGACGACCTGTGGCTCAATGAGTCTTTCGCCGAGTGGGCGGCGCACTGGGCGAACGAGCGCGCCACCCGCTACACCGACGCGTGGACCACGTTCGCGAACCTGCGCAAGGCGTGGGCGTACCGGCAGGATCAACTGCCCTCGACGCATCCGATCGCGGCCGACATGGTCGATCTCGATGCCGTGCGCGTGAACTTCGACGGCATCACCTACGCCAAGGGGGCCTCTGCCCTGCGTCAGCTCGTCGCCTGGGTCGGCGAGGAGCAGTTCCTCGCCGGGGTGCGCAACTACTTCGCCAAGCACGCCTGGGGCAACACCGAGCTCAGCGACCTTCTCGTGGAGCTCGAGGCCACCAGCGGGCGCGATCTCACCGAGTGGACGCGGGAATGGCTGCAGACCAGCGGGGTCAACCTCCTGCGGCCGCTGATCGAGGTCTCCGCCGATGGTGTCCTCGAGTCTGTGGTGATCGAGCAGGAACCGCCTTCCATGCCCGAGGGCATTGCTCCCACACTGCGCTCCCATCGCATCGGCGTCGGCCTCTACGACCTCGTCGATGGCACCCTGACCCGGCGGGATCGCATCGAGGTGGACGTCGTGGGATCGCACACGACCGTCCCGCTGCCCAGCGGCACGCGCCAGCCTGACCTGCTGCTGCTGAATGACGGGGACTTCACGTTCGCCAAGGTCCGGCTGGACGAGCGCTCGTGGCAGACCGTGGTGGATCGCCTCGGCGCACTCGACGACCCTCTGGCCAGGGCCCTGGTCTGGGGGGCCGCGTGGGACATGACCCGCGACGCCGAGGTGTCGACGGGCGACTTCCTGCAGCTCGTCCTCTCCGGCATCGGTGCCGAGACCGACATCGGTGTCGTGCAGGGCGTGCTTCGTCAGCTCCGCACCGCCATCGACGTCTACTCAGCCACGGCCCACCGCGAGGGGTACCTCGAGCGGCTGGCCGATGCTGCGCGTGCGCACGCACTGGCGTCCGATCCCAGCAGCGATCGACAGCTCGCCTTCGCCAGGACGTTCGCAGGAGCCGCCATCACCGCGGAGCAGCTCGGCGTGGTGGGAGATCTCCTCGACGGCCGGGTCACCTGGGAGGGTCTGGCGATCGACACCGACATGCGCTGGTTCCTGCTCCAGCAGCTCGTCAGCGCAGGGCTCCGCGAGGACGATGTCATCGAGGCCGAGGTCCAGCGGGACGACACCGCAACGGGCCGTCGCCAGGCCGCGGTCGCGCGAGCCCAGCGCCCGACGGCGGTCGCCAAGGAACTCGCCTGGGCAGACATCCTGGATCGGCACGACCTGCCCAACGCGATCATCGAGGCCACGATCGGCGGCTTCGTCCAGCCCGATCAGGTCGACCTGCTGCGCCCGTACCGCGATCGCTACTTCGCGATCCTGCCCTCGGTGTGGCAGTCGCGGACCATGGAGATCGCACAGTCGGTCACTATGGGGCTCTACCCGATGTTCCTGGTCGATGACGAGACTCTCGCGGCGACCGACGCCTTCCTGGCGCAGGAGGGCCTCAACTCGGCCTGCGTCCGCCTGGTCGGGGAGGGTCGGGACGGCGTCGTCCGGGCGATGAGGGCCCGCGCCGCCGACGCCTGAGCGAGGAAGGGAACGTCAGCGGGAGTGTCAGGCGGGTTCGTCGAGGTGCAGGACCCGGGGGTACCGGGCGTGCTCCGCGAGCATCGCGCATCCCTCGCGCAGTCCGCCCACGAGGTCACCGGCCGCGAAGCTCGTCGTCATCGACAGGGCCGCAAGCCGGCAGGACTGATCGTCGAGGTCGACGGCGACATTGGCACCGGTCACGATCTCCAGCAGCCGCTCAGCCGGGCTGACCGCCACGAGGACCGTGGCCGCGGGATCGCGCAGGGTCGCGTGCTGCTCCAGCGCAGACGCACGCCCCGCGGGCAGCGGGCCCACGTAGATCGCGAACGCGAAGCCACTCAGGGTCCGCGCCTTGTCGACGATCGTCATCAGGTCGCGGCGCTGGCTGTCGGTGATGGGGACGGCACCGGACGCGATGGCCGAGGGGTCACCAGCGGGCACTGACGCCACCTCCTGCAGTCGAGTTCGCCGGCGCCAGTTCGCTGGGCAGCCGGGACGGATCGGGCAGGGGCCGTGCGCTCGTCACGAGCAGCGGGCCGCCTTCGACCAGGTCATCCGAGCGCGACGCGCGGATCCACGAGGGCGCGCTGACGAACAGGTAGACGAGGATGCCGAACAGGATCGGCAGGCCCAGGAACACGCCGACGGCTTGGAGTGCGCTCACGCCCGCCAGCCTAACGGACGACCGACGAGCGGACCGGCCCGGTGAGGCGGTCCAGGAGATCAGATCCCGCCATCACCTCCTCCAGCAGGATGGGTCGGCCCGACGGATCCGCCATCGGGACTCGCCAGTTGGGGTACTCCTGATCCGTGCCGGGCTGATTCTGCGCACGACGATCGCCCACGGCATCCGGCAGTCCCACGCCGAGCAGGCGGGCCGGTGAGGCCGCCAGTGCGCGATGCAGGGCGACCGCGAAGGCGTCGAGCCCCTCGTCGGTCGAGAGGTCCACCTC
>DMPC01000133.1:3918-5636 GCA_003456155.1 Actinomycetota bacterium
GCCTTGGCGCGCTCCTCCTCGACCGGAGTGGCGAGGAGCCCTAGCTCGGAACGGATGCGCACGTGCTCGTCACGCAGGTATCCCGCCGTCGGCGGAAGATCGTGGACGGTGACGCTGGCCAGCACTTCGCTGCGCCAGTCGTGCGGGTCACGCGCAGCACCGCCCTCGCCCGCCTCGAACCACAGGATGCTCGTGCCCAGGATCCCCCGCTCGGCGAGCGCCTCCTGCACCCACGGCTCGACCGTGCCGAGGTCCTCCCCCACGACGACCGCATCCGCCCGGTACGCCTCCAGCATCAGCACGCTGAGCATGGCTTCGAAGTCGAAGCGGACGAAGGTTCCCGCATAGGCGGGGAAGCCCGACGGCACCCACCACAGCCGAAACAGTCCCAGGACGTGATCAATGCGCAGACCGCCGGCATGACGCAGGACGGTGCGAAGCATGTCCCGGAAGGGCACGAAGGCCTGCTCCGCCAGGGCATCGGGACGCCAGGGCGGCTGATGCCAGTTCTGCCCGAGCTGGTTGTACATGTCGGGAGGAGCACCCACCCCGACACCCGGTGCCAGGACGTCCTGCAGGGCCCACGCATCGGCACCCTCCGGGTGCACCCCCACGGCGAGGTCGTGCATGATGCCGAGCGCCATCCCCGCATCCGTCGCGCGCCCCTGGGCCATGCCCAGCTGCTCGTCGACGAGCCATTGCAGCCACATGTGGAAGTCGACCAGCCCGGCGTGCTCGTCGCGGAAGGCAGCGACGTCCGGCGCACCCGGATGTCCCAGACCCGGCGGCCACGCCGAGGGATGACCGTGCACGTCGCTGAGAGCGCACCAGGTGGCGAAGTCCAGCAGCCCGGCTCCCTGTCCGCGCACGAAGGCGTCGAACTGCTCGGCTCGGGCGGAGTCCATCCCCGTGGCATGGATCGCCTCGAGTGCGGTTCGCTTCGCGCCCCACACGGCGTCACGGTCCAGCAGATCATCCGTGGTGTTCCTGCGACGCAGCACACCCGCAAGCTGCTCGACCCGCTCCGCCACGGCGGGAGCGAGCCGGTCGAACTCGGGGATGTCCTCGATCCGCAGGTACATGGGGTTGGCGAAGCGTCGGGTCACCGGAAGGTAGGGCGAGGGAGCCATCGGGGGCACCGGTGATGCTGCGTGCAGCGGATTGATGAGGACGAAACCCGCATCCAGTCGCCGAGCGCTCCACTGCGCCAGGTCGCCGAGATCGTGGAGGTCACCCAGGCCCCAGGAGCCCTCGGAGCGCATGGCATAGACCTGCGTCATGAATCCCCACTGGCGCGGCCCGATCAGGCCGGCAGGATCGAGGCGCTGGGGAGCGACCACGGCCACGCCCTCGGCGAGCACCGCACCGGACTCGGCGCGCACCGTGTGCCAGCCCAGCGGAAGATCCCCGGGCATCCGGAAGCTCGCCTCGCCGATCCGCACTCCGTCGACCTCCACCGGGTCGACCCAGTGGTCCTTCTGCTCGAGGTCGACCCGACCGCCCTCCTCAAGCTCCAGCCAGGCCCGCGCAGGACTGCCGTCCGGCACGTGGACCCACAATCGCTGATCCGATCCCTGACGCATGACGAACACCGGGGAGAGCATGCGCCGCCAGTCCCGCAGGCGCTTCTCCTCCAGTGCGGCCTCGATCGCCTCGGGGGTGCTGGCGTCGAGCCCGAGCGCGGCGAGCACGGCCTGCACGGTGGACTCCCCGACCTG
>DMPC01000148.1:0-1006 GCA_003456155.1 Actinomycetota bacterium
TGCCGTGGCCGGGCGGTTCGCTGCCCCGCAACGGCGGTGCGGCACCGAGGTTCGTCCTCGATGACGCGATCCGTCAGGTGGCCCTCGATGCGGGCGTGACCGCAGTGGAGGGCCATCGCGCCACCGATGTGACGATGGACGGATCCCGCGTGTCCGGCGTGGTGTTCTCGTCGGGCACGGGTCGTGGTGCGGCCAAGCGCACGATCACCTGCAAGCGGCTCGTCGTCGCCGACGGAGCCAGGTCGCAGCTCGGGCGCAGGCTCGGCCGTGAGTGGCATCGCGGAACGGCCTACGGCGTGGCGGCCCGCGGCTACATCGACTCCGAGCGCAGTGATGACCCCTGGATCTCCTCTCACCTGGAGCTGCGGGGCACCGAGGGCGAGTTGCTGTCGGGCTATGGGTGGGTCTTCCCTCTCGGTGAGGGTCAGGTCAACGTTGGCGTGGGCACCCTCGCGACCGACAAGCACCCCGCCGACATCAATCTGCGCCAGCTGCTGGGGCACTACGCGGACCAGCAGCGCCAGGACTGGCGCCTGAGCGGCGAGGTCCGGGATCCGTGGAGCGCGCTGCTGCCGATGGGCGGTGCCGTCAGCGGTGTGGCGGGCGCGAACTGGCTGCTCGTCGGGGACGCGGCCGGATGCGTCAACCCGCTCAATGGCGAGGGCATCGACTACGGCCTCGAGACCGGCCATCTGGCAGCGCAGCTGCTCGCTGAGACGATCCCCAACGTGTCGATGGACTACGCGCGGCAGTGGGCGCCGATCCTGCGACGTCAGTACGGGACGGCGTTCTCGATCGCGCGTCGCCTCGCGGGCTACCTGACGGTGCCAGGCCTGCTGCCCACGCTCGGCCCGATCGGGATGCGCTCGCGCCTGCTCATGACCGTCGCGCTGCGCGTGATGGGCAACCTGGTGACGGAGGAGGACTCCGATACCGTCGCGCGGCTCTGGCGGGCCTCCGGCCGACTGAGCATGAAGTTCGACGAGCGCCCCCCCTTCTCCTGATC
>DMPC01000148.1:1350-1905 GCA_003456155.1 Actinomycetota bacterium
CGCAACTACGGTGGCCAGATCCTCGATCGGGTGGAGGGGGGAGAGTCCATGACCGTCACACGCGACGGCACTCCGGTGGCCCGGCTGACGCCGATGCCGAGACCCCGACTGACGGCGGCAGCCCTGTGCGAGAAGTGGGCGCATGCTCCTCGCATCGACGCTGACGAGCTGCGCGACGACCTCGCGACCGTGCTGGACCTCGACCTGTGACGCCGCGGGTTGGCCTGCTCGACACCAGCGTCGTGGTCGACCTTGGCGCCGTCTCCCCCGATGACCTGCCGACCTACCCCGTGATCAGCGCGATCACCCTCGCCGAACTCAGCGCCGGCCCAGCGGTGGCCGCCCACGAGCGCCAGCGAGCCGAACGCCAGGTGGTCCTGCAGTTCGCGGAATCGTCCTTCGATCCGCTCCCCTTCGACGATGCCTGCGCACGTCAGTTCGGCGCGGTCGTCTCGAACCTGCGATCACGGGGACGCACGAGTCGGGCTCGCGGCCTCGACGCTCTCATCGCTGCGACGGCCCTCGCGCACGACCTGCCCCTGTTCACCAGCAACG
>DMPC01000148.1:2169-2611 GCA_003456155.1 Actinomycetota bacterium
ACGGCGGCGTCAGAACGCCCAGTCCTCCTCGAGCAGGGTCTCCTGCATCACCAGCCGCAACGGCTCCATGCGCAGAATCGCCGGAGGCTCCTCGAGCAGCTCGTTCAGCACCCCGATCATCGTGGCGAAGCCGTCTGAGGCCCGATGGTCGTTCTCAGCCTCGTCATCCTTGAACACCTCGGTGAGCCACACGAGGTTCTCGTTCTCCGGATCGAGGGAGAGAAGGAACACCTCAGTGCCGGGCTCCTCGGCCAGGCCGTCCGCGTAGGTGTTGAGGGCGTCGAGCAGAGCGGGGCGCATTCCGGCCCTGCAGGTCAGTCGCACCACCATCGCCCGTCGTCCGGGCAGCAGCGCCTGCACGGGTGCGGAGAGGTCCGCCTCGTCGTCCATCTCACGCCACGTTCGTGACGTACCAGTCGTAGGTGCTGGTCAGCCCCTCGCG
>DMPC01000148.1:2801-4561 GCA_003456155.1 Actinomycetota bacterium
AGGGTGATCGTCGGCTTCCAGCCGAGCGCGTTGATGCGGCTGGTGTCGAGCAGCTTGCGGGGCATGCCGTCCGGCTTCGAGGTGTCCCACTCGATCTCGCCCTCGAAGCCGACCACGTCGGCGACCGTCTCGGCGAGTTCGCGGATCGGAAGATCCTCGCCCCAGCCCACGTTGATCGTCTCGGGTGAGTCGTAGTTGTCGAGCAGCATCAGGCAGGCCTGCGCAAGATCATCGACGTGCAGGAACTCCCGACGCGGCGCGCCAGTGCCCCACACCGTCACTGTCGGTGCACCGGAGACCTTCGCCTCGTGGAAGCGCCGAATGAATGCCGGCAGCACGTGTGACGACTGCAGGTCGAAGTTGTCCTTCGGCCCGTAAAGGTTCGTCGGCATCGCCGAGATCCAGTGGCGTCCGTACTGCTCCCGATGCGCCTCGATGTAGTAGATGCCCGAGATCTTCGCCATCGCGTATGCCTGGTTCGTCGGCTCGAGCGGGCCTGTCATGAGCGACGACTCGCGAATCGGCTGAGTCGCATGACGTGGGTAGATGCAGGAGGAGCCGAGGAAGAGCAGTCGATCGACGTCGATCGCATGCGCGGCATCCATGATGTTGGTCTGGATCAGGATGTTGTCCTTGAGGAACTCCACCGGGTAGGTCGAGTTCGCCATGATCCCGCCGACCTTCGCGGCCGCATCTATGACGACGTCGGGACGCGCCTCGGCGATCGCGGCCATAGTCGCCTCGCGGTCGCGCAGGTCGAGCTCGGAGGATCGCCAGCCGATGACCTCGCCCACTCCCGCGGCCTCGAGCGCCCGGACGATCGNNACCCGCTCGACCGGCGACGAGGTGCTGCCCGATGGGACACTCGATCCATGCGCGTCGTCACCGTCGAACAGCTCGCCAGTGCCCTCGGGCGTCTTCCGGAGAACCCACGGGTGATCGCCTCAGGGAACTTCGCGACCCCGTCGGTCNNGCGGCCTCGAGCGCCCGGACGATCGCGGATCCGACCAGCCCGTTGTGCCCCGCCACGTAGACCTTGGCATCGGGCCAGTGAATCTGCTGCATGGAACCCAAGTGTGTCACAGCATCGACCCGCTCGACCGGCGACGAGGTGCCGCCCGATGGGACAATCGATCCATGCGCGTCGTCACTGTCGAACAGCTCGCCAGCGCCCTCGGACGTCTTCCGGATAACCCACGGGTGATCGCCTCGGGGAACTTCGCGACCCCGTCGGTCATCCTCCATGCCCTGGATGCGGTGGTGCCGCAGTACCGGCTCCACATGCTCAATGCACAGAAGCCGATCCCGGACAGGGACGGCGTCACCTACGAGACGACCTTCGTCGGCCCGGCCATGCGCAGGCATCCGCGCCTGCAGTACATCCCGTCGCGGCTGAGCCTCGTGCCCGTCCTGTATCGCGATCAGTACGTCCCCGATGTCGTCCTGCTGCACACGTCCTCGCGACGGCACGACACGGTGAGCCTGGGAACCGAGGTGAACGTGCTGCCGGCGGCGATCGAGGCCGCGCGGGCGAGGGGCGGTCTGGTCATCGCGCAGGCCAACCCCCACATGCCCTACACGTACGGCGACGCGCAGATCTACGAGCATGAGATCGACTTCCTGGTCGAGGTCGACGAGCCGCTGCCGACGCATGGCGGCGGTGCCACGAACGAGACGGCCCAGCGGATCGGCGAGCTGATCGCTGCCCGCGTGGAGGACGCATCGACGCTGCAGATGGGCATCGGTGCCGTCCCGGATGC
>DMPC01000118.1:0-2358 GCA_003456155.1 Actinomycetota bacterium
CTCTTCGAAATGATCACGGGGCAACTGCCGCACGCCGGAGAGAGCCCGCTCAGCGTCGCGTACCAGCACGTGCATACCGACGTTCCCGCGCCGTCGACCCTCAACCCCGCGATCCCCAGCGAGGTGGACGCCCTCGTGGTGACCGCCACCCGCCGGGATCCCCGCGTGCGCTACCAGGATGCCGCTGACTTCCTCGCCGATGTGCGACGCATTCGCGCGACGCTTCCCCCACCCCGCCCCTTCGTCGACGCGCGAGACACCCTCGTCGTCGATCTCTCGCCCATGCGCGATGCACCGGCACCGGTGACTGCGCCGCTCGCCGTGCCGCTGACGTCACCGGGCGCAGCACCGGGAACCAGCCCGAGCAGGGCTCAGGGCGCAACTCAAGGAACGGCCCCGAGGTCATCCCGCCCGGATAGCAGTGCCACGTCGCCGGGATCGCGCCGGCGACGCAGTCGCGGCCCGATCGTCGCCGTCATCGTGCTCCTCGCGGTGCTCGGCGCCGCTCTCTCCGCGTGGTGGCTCGCTGCCGGCCCTGGCCGCACCATGCCGACCCCGGACGTCACCGGCCTGACCGTGGAGGAGGCGACCTCGGCCCTGTCCACCGTGGGGCTGAGCCTGCAGGTGTCCGGTGAGGCCTTCAGCGAGTCGGTTCCGGCCGGGGCACTCGCGAGCACCGACCCGCTGCCCGGCGATCCGGTTCGCGTTGACGGCACCGTGGTGGGCGCCGTCTCCCTGGGACCGGAGCGCTATGAGGTGCCGATCGTCAAGGGCCTCGACCCGACCGAGGCCGCTGCCGCCATCACCAGCGCCAACCTCGTGCTCGGCGCGACCCGCGAGGACTTCGACGACCGCGTACCGATCGGTGACGTGGCCTCGTCCACACCCAAGGCCGGCAGCATCGTCAAGCCCGGCACGGTCGTCGACATCGTGATCTCCAAGGGCCCAGAGCCGGTTCCCGTTCCGGATGTCGAAGGGCGCAAGTCCGCACTCGCCAAGATGGCCTTGACCGAGGTCGGCCTGAAGGCCGACGTGACGCAGAAGTTCTCCGAGAAGGTCAAGGACGGCATCGTCATCTCGATCCGACCCAGGGCCGGGACGATCGTCGACTCCGGCAGCTCGGTTGCACTGATCGTCTCCAAGGGCCCGCCACCCGTCACCGTGCCGAATCTCGTCGACATGCCCCGCGACCGAGCGGTGGCGACGCTTCGCGGCCTCGGCCTTCGCGCCAAGATCGTCGAGGGAGACTTCAGCCCGCTCAATCGGGTCATCAGCCAGACCCCCACGCCGGGCTCGTCGGTGCCGAAGGGGAGCACCGTCACCATCCGCATCATCTGACGGGCAGACTGTGCGCATGACGCACAGCCCGGATCTCGCCGCCCGCTCCCTGCACGCCCTGGCAGCCTGCGGGGTGACCCCCGACACCGCGACGACCGGACCGATGCTCGTCTCTCGCTCCCCCATCGACGGATCCGTGCTCATGTCCGTCCCCGCCCTCGACGCCCGTGCGATCGACCCCCTCGTCATGCGCGCACACGAGGCCTACCTGACGTGGCGCACCACCCCCGCCCCCGTCCGCGGCCAGCTCATCAAGGCGTTCGGTCGACTTCTGGAGGAGCACAAGGAGGAGCTCGCCGACCTCGTCCAGCTCGAGGTCGGAAAGATCCGCAGCGAGGCCCTCGGCGAGGTCCAGGAGATGATCGACATCTGCGACTTCGCCCTCGGCCTCTCACGGCAGCTCGAGGGACGGACGATGCCCTCCGAGCGCCCGGGGCACCGACTCATGGAGACCTGGCACCCCCGCGGAGTCGTCGGGGTCATCTCCGCCTTCAACTTCCCGGTGGCAGTCTGGGCCTGGAACACCACGATCGCGCTCGTGTGCGGTAACGCCGTGGTGTGGAAGCCCTCCGAGCTCACCCCGCTGACGGCACTGGCGTGCTCCGCCCTCATGGCCAGGACCATCGAGGAGCAGGGTGCCCCGAGCGACATCCACCTGCTCGCCCTGACCGAGCGGGAGGCCGGCCCGATCCTGGTGGACCATCCCCTGGCCGCTGTCATCAGCGCCACCGGATCGGAGCGGATGGGAGCCGAGGTCGCTCCGCGGGTCGCCGCCCGGTTCGGCCACGCGATCCTGGAGCTCGGAGGCAACAACGCGGCCATTGTCGCCCCGTCGGCCGACCTCGACCTCGCGGTCCGGGGAATCGTGTTCGCCGCCGCCGGGACAGCCGGCCAACGTTGCACGAGTCTGCGCCGCGTCATCGCGCACTCCTCGGTCGTCGACGACCTCGTCCGCCGGATCGCCGATGTCTACGCCCGACTGCAGGTCGGCAACCCGCTCGATGACGGCATCCTGGTGGG
>DMPC01000118.1:2699-13917 GCA_003456155.1 Actinomycetota bacterium
CGGGAGACCTTCGCTCCGATCCTGTACGTCATGTCGTACGACACCCTCGATGAGGCGATCACGCTCCAGAACGGGGTGCCGCAGGGGCTCTCGTCGGCGATCTTCACTCTCGATCAGCGGGAAGCAGAGCTGTTCATGTCGTCCGGTGGCTCGGACTGCGGCATCGTCAATGTGAACATCGGCACCTCCGGAGCCGAGATCGGCGGTGCCTTCGGCGGCGAGAAGACGACCGGTGGCGGACGCGAATCCGGGTCGGATTCATGGCGCGGCTACATGCGGCGAGCGACCAACACCATCAACTACTCCCACGACCTGCCCCTGGCCCAGGGCGTGAGCTTCGAGTGAGCCTCTTCGATGACCACCTCGACACGTTCGAAGGGGCTCAGCGGGAGGCGCTCGCCCGCACCGTCGCCGCGGCTCGCCGGGCGCTTCCGGGTGCCGTCGAAGTCATCGCCTGGGGCATGCCGACCCTGCGCGCCGGCGACGAAAGCGGCCCCAACCTGCTGAGCGTCACGGGATTCACCCGGCACAACAGCCTGTTCCCGCACAGTGGCTCGGTGGCACAGGAGCTTGGTGACGCCCTCGAGGGCTATCCGATCACCAAGGGCACGATCCACTTCGACCGTGACCGCGCCTTTCCCGCAGCGCTGCTGAAGCGGATCCTTCAGGTACGCCTGACCGAGATCAACGCGTCCTATCCGAAAGCCGACGGCGAGTTCCGGGAGTACTACGACAACGGCTTCGCCAAGGCCATCGGCCGGATGAAGGGCGGTGCCATGACCGGCTCCTGGCGCTGGTTCCGCCGGGATGGCTCACTCATGCGAGCCGGGCGGTTCGGAACCGGGAAGGCCCTTGGGGTGCAGACCGGCGAATGGACGACCTACGACCGATCAGGCTCCGCGCATCGGGTGACCGACTTCGGCAAGGGTCGCTGACGTGATCGGCACCTCAGCCGGCAGAACGGCCGGCCGCCTGCCCGACGCAGCGAATGTCGTGGTCATCGGCGGAGGCGTCATGGGCACGAGCATCGCCTTCCACCTCGCCGAGGCAGGCGTGAGCGACATCGTCCTGCTCGAACGCAGCGACCTTGGCAGCGGCTCGACCTGCAAGGCGGCCGGCGGCGTGCGCGCCCAGTTCTCCGATCCGATCAACATCGCGCTCGGCATGCGCGGGCTCGAGGCATTCGAGCGGTTCCCCGAGCGGCCCGGCCAGGAGATCGACCTCCGGCAACCCGGCTACCTGTTCCTGCTGACCGACAAGGAGCAGGTCGCCGCCTACGAGCAGTCCGCCGAGCTCCAGAACCGCATGGGGGTGCCTACGCGCCTGCTGACACCCGGCGAGGCGGCCCGGCTGAATCCGATCGTCTCCCTCGATGACGTGCTCGCCGCGAGCTTCCATCCGCGGGACGGGTACTGCAGCCCCGAATCCGTGGTGCTGGGCTACGCATCAGCGGCTCGACGCCTCGGCGCCACGATCCTCCCCCACACCGAGGTGACTGGCATCGACGTCAACGGAGGCGAGATCACCGGTGTCCACACCGATGCCGGGACCGTGCGCACCGGCGCGGTGATCATCGCGGCAGGGGCGTGGTCGGCATCCCTGGGGGTGATGGCCGGGGTCAGTCTTCCCGTCGAGCCCCTGCGCCGGCAGATTCTCATCACGGAGCCGCTGCCCGCCTCACTCGCGGCCCTGGTGACGCACGAGACGCCCATGACGATCGATGCCTCGACCACGTTCTACTTCCATCGGGAGGGTCCCGGGATCCTGCTCGGGATGTCCTACCGCGACGAGACACCCGGGTTCCGCTGGGAGTACAGCGAGGAGTGGCTGCCCCCGCTCGTGGAGTCCATGGAGCGCAGGGCTCCTGCTCTGCTCGACGTCGGCATCGCTCATCGGTGGGTCGGCATGTACGAGGTGACGCCCGATCACAATGCCCTGCTCGGAACCTCCACCGACGTGAGCAGACTCATGTACGCCTGCGGCTTCTCCGGCCACGGCTTCCTGCAGGGGCCCGCCGTCGGCGAGGTGATCCGCGACCTCTTCCTCGAGGTGGCGCCCGCCATCGACGTGTCCCCCTTCACGGCTGAGCGCTTCGCCTCGGGAATGCTCCGCGGCGAAGTCAACATCGTCTGACGCGCTCGTGCTCGTGCTCGATCAGAGCAGCACTCCCTCGTGCTCGATCAGAGCAGCACTCCCTCGTGCTCGATCAGAGCAGCACTCCCTCGTGCTCGAGGAGCGCGATCTTGATGTCCACGCCGTAGCCGTACCCCCCGATGCCGGTCGAGGCGATCACCCGATGGCAGGGGACGAACGGGGCAACCAGGTTCGAGGAGCAGACCGTGCCCGCAGCCCGGGACGCACGGGCGCTGCCGGCACGCCTGGCCAGTCCGGCATACGTGTCCACGCTGCCCGCCCGGATCGTCCTCATCGCACGCCAGGCACGCTGCTGGAACGGGCCCCCGGGCTGACTGACGGAGACCTCATCGAGGGCATCGAGGTCGCCGTCGGCGTAGCGGGAGAGAACATCGCGCACGAACGGGACAGCACTGCGCGGCCGCACGATCACGTCCGAGGCAAGCCTGGCCGTTGCGTCGTCCAGACCACGGAACGTGGCGGCCACGACAGCCCCGTAGTCGGCAGGGCCCAGGTCACCCGAGGCATGCGGATCGACGACCACCACGAGCGGCCCTGCAGGAGTTCGGTAGGACGCCGCGAGGAGCGTGCCCACCGGATGCGACATGGTCGGGCTATCGGATCATCAGCATGTCGGCGACAAGGAACGCCAGCTCAAGGCTCTGCTCACGATTGAGTCGAGGGTCGCAGGCGGTCTCGTAACGGTCCCCGAGGTTGCCCTCGAGAACGCCGCCTGTGCCTCCGACGCACTCCGTGACATCGTCACCTGTGAGCTCCACATGCAGGCCGCCGGGGATCGTGCCCAGGTTGCGATGCACCTCGAAGAACCCCTCGACCTCGGAGACCACGTCGTCGAACAGCCGGGTCTTGTGACCGGTCGCGGCCTCGCGCGTGTTGCCGTGCATCGGGTCGCAGACCCAGACCACCGGAACCCCGCTCGCATCCACCTTCTGGACGATGCTCGGCAGGGCATCGCGGACCTTGCCGGCCCCCATTCGGGAGATGAGCGTGAGGCGCCCGGGGACGCGCTCAGGGTTGAGCACCTCGCACATGTGGGCGACATCATCCGGAGACGCCGTCGGACCGATCTTGACCCCGATCGGATTGCGGATCGTCGAGGCGAAGTGGATGTGCGCACCGTCGAGCTGGCGCGTGCGCTCCCCAATCCAGAGGAAGTGGCCCGAGACGTCGTAGGGCAGGCCGGTGCGGGAATCGATCCGAGTGAGTGCTCGCTCGTAGTGAATGCTCAGGGCCTCGTGCGCGGCATAGAACTCCACCCGCTGCAGAGCATCGGCGTCAGCACCGATGGCCCGCATGAACGACAGGGCGCGATCGATCTCGGACGCGACAGCCTCGTATCGCTGACCCGCGAGCGAGTCACGGACGAAGTCCTGGTTCCACGCATGGACCTGGCGCAGGTCGGCGTAGCCACCCTGGGTGAAGGCGCGCACGAGGTTCAGGGCGGCTGAGGAGGCGTGGTAGGTGCGCAGCAGCCGTGTGGCGTCGGGCACCCGGCTGGCCGCGTCGAAGGGCAGGGCGTTGACGGCGTCACCGAAGTAGGACGTGAGCTCGACACCGTCGCGCACCTCAGTGAGCTTGGAGCGGGGCTTGAAGTACTGGCCCGCGACGCGCCCGACCTTGATGACCGGCGTCGACGCGGCGTAGGTCAGGATCACGGACATCTGCAGCACGGTCTTCAGCCGGGCACGGATCGAGTCCGCGTTGTTCGCCTCGAAGGTCTCCGCGCAGTCACCACCCATGAGGACGAAGGCATTGCCCAGGGCTGCGTCCGCCAACCGCTCGGTCAACTGGTCGCACTCCCCCGCGAAGACCAGCGGAGGAAGGGTCGCCAGCTCGTCGGTGACGGCTGCGAGCGCGTCCAGGTCCGGCCACGGCGGCTGCTGGGCCGCGGCGAGATCGGGCCAGGTCAGGACATCAGGCATGGGCCCAAGAGTAAGGCACGCAACGAGCGCGTCGTTGCGTGCCTTACGGGGTCCCGGCAGAGCCGCCGAGCCCTGATGGTCCTAGCCGAAGAAACTCTTGGCTTCCTCATAGCGGGCGAGCGGCACCGTCTTGAGCACTCCGGTGGCCGCCTGAAGGGGGACGCGGACGATGTCGGTGCCCTGGAGGGCCACCATCTTCCCCCAGTCGCCGTCCTTGACCGCCGCGATCGCATTGAGGCCGAAGCGGGTCGCGAGGACCCGATCGAAGGAGGTCGGCGTGCCGCCGCGCTGGATGTGGCCGAGCACCGTGGTTCGGGCCTCGTGACCCGTGCGCTCCTCCACCTGCTGGGCGAGCCAGTCGCCGATGCCCGACAGCTTGACATGCCCGAAGGCGTCCAGGGTGGCGTCCTTGGTCACGAGTTGCCCGCCCTTGGGCAGTGCACCTTCGGCGACCACGATGATGGGTGCGTACGAGGCCTGGAAGCGCGACTCGACCCAGCCGACCACCTCGTCGAGGTCGAACTCGACCTCCGGGATCAGGATCACGTTCGCACCGCCCGCCATGCCCGAGTGCAGGGCGATCCAGCCGGCATGCCGGCCCATGACCTCGCAGATGAGGATGCGGTGATGCGACTCCGCCGTGGTGTGCAGGCGGTCGATCGCCTCGGTCGCGATCTGCACCGCGGTGTCGAAGCCGAACGTGTAGTCGGTTGCGCTGAGGTCGTTGTCGATGGTCTTCGGGACGCCGACGACGTGGAAGCCATGCTCGGTCAGCGTCGTCGCGACCCCCAGGGTGTCCTCGCCGCCGATCGCCACCAGCGCATCGATACCGAGGGCCTCGAGGTTCGCCTCGATCCGCTCGATGCCGCCGTCGATCTTGACGGGGTTGGTCCGCGACGAGCCCAGGATCGTGCCGCCGCGCGGCAGGATGCCCCGCACCTGGGCGATGCCCAGGTCCATCGTGAGGCCCTCGAGCGGGCCCTTCCAGCCGTCACGGAAGCCCACGAAGTCGAACCCGTACTCCTGGACACCACGCCGCACGACGGCCCGGATGACCGCGTTCAGGCCGGGGCAGTCGCCTCCGCCCGTGAGAACTCCGACGCGCATGGGTCATGCACTCCTCTCGATCGGGGCTCGTGGCCCCTCGCCTTCCCGGACTGACCGGGCCGCCTCACCCTATCCCGGGCTCACTGCTCGATGAAAGCGCTGTCATCCAACTATCGTCTGCCCATGACCTGCGTGCTCGCCATCGACGCCGGTACCACCGGAGTGACGGCTCTCGTGGTCGACGCCCAGGCCCGCGTGGTGGCCCGCGGCTACCGCGAGTTCGCGCAGCACTTCCCGCAGGAGGGCTGGGTCGAGCACGACCTCGGCGAGATCTGGAGCGCCACCCTCGAGGCCACCCGTCAGGCGCTCGCGGCTCATGGGGGCACCGACGACCTCGTCGCCATCGGGATCACCAACCAGCGCGAGACCGTGTGCCTGTGGGACAGGGAGACGCTCGGCGCCGCACGCCGGGCGATCGTCTGGCAGGACCGTCGCACCGCCGCGATGTGCGCGTCACTCATCGAGGCCGGGCACGAGGACCTCGTCCGCGAGCGGACCGGCCTCCGGCTGGACCCCTACTTCTCCGCCACCAAGCTGGCATGGATCGCGGCTCACGAGCCGAACGTGTGGGCGCAGGTGGCCTCAGGACGCATCGCCATCGGCACCGTCGACTCCTATCTCGTCGCACGCATGACGCGGGGGCTCAGCCACCTGACGGACGCGACCAATGCGTCACGGACCCTGCTCTACGACCTCGACACCGGAACGTGGGACGACCGGCTCTGCGCCCTGTTCGGCGTGCCGAGCCACGCCCTCCCGGAGATCGTCCCGTCGTACGGCGAGCTCGCCCGCACCGAGCCGAGCGCCTTCCTCGGGCTGAGCCTGCCGATCAGCGGGATCGCGGGCGACCAGCAGGCCGCCCTGGTCGGTCAGGCCGGCTTCCATGCCGGCGCCGCCAAGTGCACCTACGGCACCGGCTCGTTCCTGCTCGTGCACACGGGCACCACCCCGCAGCGCTCCCACTCGGGGCTGCTCACGACCGTCGCCCTGCAGCACCCCGACGGCCGGCGCGACTTCGCCCTCGAAGGGGCCGTCTTCGTCACCGGCTCGGCCGTGCAATGGCTGCGGGACGGTCTGGGGATCATCGACTCGGCTGCCGAGATCGAAGAACTCGCGGCCAGTGTCCCGGACTCCGGCGGCGTCGTGTTCGTGCCCGCCCTCACCGGTCTTGGGGCACCCGAGTGGGACCCCACCGCGCGCGGTCTGATCATCGGGATCACCCGCGGCACCACCCGGGCCCACCTGGCGCGGGCCACGCTCGAAGCCATCGCCTTCGAGGTGCGCGATGTCGTCGACCTCATGTCCCGCGAGGGCCACGTCACTCTCGATCGACTGGCCATCGACGGTGGAGCCGCCGCCAACGACCTGCTGTGCCAGCTGCAGGCCGACACCGTACGGCTCGTCGTCGATCGGTCGGCAGAACTTCAGACGACCGGACTGGGGGCCGCCTTCCTCGCGGGCCTGGGCTCCGGCGTCTGGACCTCCACCGAGCAGCTCGCCGACACGCGACGGTCGTCGGGCAGCTTCGCACCCGGGCCGTGGGATCCCGAGGCCCATGACCGATGGCGCGAGGCGGTCGCACGCAGCCGCAGATGGGCACGGTGACGGCCATGGATCGCCGCGCCGGCCTGCGAGTCATCCTCGGGTTCTCGATCCTGATCGCCGCGTCCCTGCTGCCGGGACTCCTCCTGAGCATCCTCGGCTTCACCGAGATCGCCAGCATCACCACCCTGGCCTCGATCTCCACGATGATCCCGGCACTGCTCGCCTCCCCACGCCTGACCGCCCTCACGGTCCTCGGGCTGACCGTCGGATCGCTGCTGGCGCTTCCGGCATCGGTCAATCCCTGGCTCGCCGCGCTCGTGCTCGGCGCCGCTGCCGCGGGCACCGGCCTCGCCTCCCGCGTGGGGGCATCGGGCATCGTCGTCATGGCGACGATCAGCCTCGCCTTCCTGATCGCGACGCCACCCGATCTCGACGTCCATGACGTGTCGTCCTGGTTCGTCGTCGCGGCGGCCTCCGCAGGCGCCGCACTGTGGGGGGCGGGCGCGGGACTGCTGATCCGGCGGATGCGTCGACCCGTCCATCCACCGCAGCACGAGATCGTTCCGTGGGCGCGGGTGAACACCTTCACCGTCGTGCTGACCCTCGTCATCGCCGTCGCCGGCTGGGTCGTCGTCGACCTGCAGTGGAAGCACGGCGGTGGCTGGTTCATCATGACGTTCCTGATCGTCCTGCAGCCCTACCTCCAGGACGCCTGGACCAAGACACTGCAGCGGGCGTTGGGGACCGTCGTGGGCATCGTCGTGGCGATGATCATCTATCTGCTGCTCGGCGACTGGACCGTGCTCATCTACGTGGTGGGCGCGGCAGCCGCTGTCCTCGCCCTGACCGTGCGCTACGCGACGAAGCGCCCCTACTGGCAGTACGCCGCCCTGCTGACGCCCGCCGTCGTGCTGCTCGAGGGGGTCAGCACCTCGGTCACGGAGACGGCAGAGGAACGACTGGGCTTCACCCTGCTCGCCGCAGCCTTCGCGGTCCTCATCGAGATCGCCATGGCGCCCCTGTACCGCAGCAACGCCCGGCGCCATCAACTCGATCACTATTGACGGGAAGGGTCCTGACCCTTCCCCGAGATCCGACGTCGAGCGACGTCAGTCGTCCGCGGGCTCGTCGTCCGACGGAACCATCGACCGCGAGTCAGCAGGTGCTCCCTGGGCGATCAGCTCCTTCGCCCGGGTGGCGTACATGTCGACGTACTCCTGGCCGGACAGTGCCATGAGCTCGTACATGATCTCGTCGGTGATCGATCGCAGTACGAAACGGTCGTTCTCGAGGCCCTCGTAGCGGGAGAAGTCCAGCGGTCGGCCGATCCGCACGCCGACCCGGCGCAGGCTCGGCCGAAGCTGGCCGGGAGGCTGGATCTCATACGTGTTGATCATCGCCACCGGGAGCACCGGAACCCGGGCCTCCATCGCCATGCGGGCCACTCCGGTCTTGCCGCGGTAGAGGGTGCCGTTCGGCGAGCGGGTGCCCTCCGGGTAGATCCCGAGCAGGCTGCCCTCCCCCAGGATTCGCTGGCCCGTACGGATCGCCGCCTCCGAGGCACGGCCCCCCGAGCGATCCACCGGAACCTGGCCGACCCCCGCGAAGAACCACTTCGTGAGCCTGCCCTTGAGCCCGCGACCGGTGAAGTAGTCGCTCTTGGCAAGAAAGGTGATGTGCCGGGGCACGACCAGCGGGAGAAAGAAGGAATCCGAGAACGAGAGGTGATTCGAGGCGAGGATGGCCGGACCCTTGTCGGGGACGTTGTCGAGTCCCTCGACCCACGGCCGGAACAGGACCCGCAGCCACGGGCCGACGAGAACGTGCTTCATCACCCAGTACAACACCGATGCCGCCCTCCTCGGGTGGCAGACTAGTGGCGACGTCGGCGTCACGTCCCGGAGCATCGCATCCCCGAGCCCGCCGCGTCGCCCGGCCGAGAGCCACCAAGGAGGCGGATCCATGACCCTGATACCCGGAGCCGAGCCGTGGACAGCGCCGGGGGACGGGGTCGGCATCCTGGTTCTGCATGGCTTCACCGGCTCCCCGAAGTCCGTCACGCCGTGGGGCAGAGCCCTCGCAGAGCAGGGGTGGGCCGTCTCGGTTCCCCTGCTCCCCGGGCACGGCACCCGCTGGCAGGACATGAACCTGACCTCCTGGCACGACTGGTACCACGAGGCCGATCGCGCGCTGCGCGACCTGCAGTCGACCTGCCACACCGTCTTCGTCATGGGACTGTCCATGGGCGGCTCCCTGACCCTGCGCCTGGCCGAGCAGCACGGCGACGCGATCACCGGCATCGTCCTGGTGAACCCTGCGGTGCACACCGAGCGCCTCGATCGCTTCCTGCTGCCCGTGCTGCACCACGTGATCGGCGGCCTGCCCGGCATCTCGAACGACATCGCCAAACCCGATCAGGACGAGGGCGCCTACGACCGCATCCCGCTCAAGGCGGCCCATTCGCTGTCGCAGATGTGGCGCGAGGTCAAGGCGGACCTGCCGCGGATCACCGTGCCCGTGCTGCTCTTCCGCAGCGCCCAGGATCACGTGGTGGAGCCGTCCAATGCCGCCTACGTCCTCGAGCATGTCTCGTCGAGCGACGTCACCGAGATCGTGCTGGCCGACTCCTACCACGTTGCGACGCTCGACTACGACGCCGAGATCATCGTGCGCGACAGCATCGGCTTCGTCGATCGCCTGGCTCGGGGCGGCCACGACTGATGAGCAGCGAGGGTGCCAGTCGTCGAGAGGACGGACTGCCGGATCACGAGGAGAAGGCCTGGGCGGCCATCGTGGCCGACCTGAGTGGGCAGATCGACCTCGGGCCGGACTTCCCCCGCGAGCGGTCCCTGCCCCCCCTGGCCGCGACAGGCGACCATCCTGACCCGCTCGCCGATCCCGACGAACTCGTCGGCGACCTGGACGAGGACGAGGAGGGCTACGAGCCTCCGCACCCGCCGCCGCTGCCCCGCCCGGTCGACACCCTGGCGAGATTCGCCTGGGCCAGCGTCATCGGCGGACCTGCCCTGGTGGTCGTCACCCGCGTCCTGGGCTGGGAGGGATGGCTCGCCGGCCTCGGTGTGGCCGCCACCGTCGCCGGCTTCGGCATCCTCATCGCGCGCATGAGGGATCGCGATGACGACGAGGACAATGGAGCCATCGTCTAGACGAGCCGCGTCTGACGCGCCCGTCAGGCCGAGGGACCCCGGTGACGGGCCAGGTCGGCTGCGCCCACGATGCCTGCGCTGTTGGTCAGCTCCGCGACCCGGACCTGCGGTTCAGGGCGATTGCGCTGGCCGATCAGCTTGTCCGACAGGGTCGATCGCGCACTCGCGAGCAGCAGGTCGCCCGACTCGGACACCCCGCCCCCGATGACGAACACCTCGGGGTCGAGCACCGCGGCCAGATCGGCCAGTCCGCGGCCCAGCCAGGTGCCGACCCGGGTGAAGGCCTCGACCGCGATCGGGTCACCGGCGCGTGCGGCCTCGGTGACGTCTGTGCCCTGCACTCCCTCAGGAGTGCCGTCGCCGAAGGAGAGGAGCAGGCCGGCCTCGGACCGTCGCTCGGCCGCCAGCTCACGCGCCTCCCGGACGAGGGCATTGCCGCTCGCATACTGCTCCCAGCAGCCGCCCCGACCGCAGCCGCAGGCCCGTCCGTCCGGTACCGCGTTGAGATGGCCGATCTCGCCCGCGGCCCCGTGCGCGCCACGGAAGAGTCGTCCGTCGATGACGATGCCGCCTCCGATGCCGGTGCCGACGGTCACCAGAACCATGTCCGATGCACCACGCCCGGCCCCGAACCGGTACTCACCCCACGCAGCGATGTTCCCGTCGTTCTCGACCACCACCGGGAGGCCGGTCGATGCCTCGAGCACGGTCCGGACGGGGACCTGCGACCAGCGCAGGTTCGGGGCGAAGTACACGTGGGAGCGATCGGCATCCACGAGCCCTGCGATCCCGACGCCGACCCCCTCGACCGGCTCGGCGCTCGCATCAGCGAGCTCCTGGACCACATCGCTCACCGTGGCCAGGACATCCTCGGCATCGTGACGAGGCGTGGGGCGACGGCCCGTCGCGAGGATCTCTCCATCGGCGGTCACGGTGCCGGCGAGGATCTTGGTGCCGCCCACGTCGACCCCGATCGTCACACCCATGGCGGGCAGCCTAACGAGGAGCCGGGATACCGATCAGTCGAGCACGGGGATCCATCGAATGGGCTCCGCCGGGATCGGCTGATCCGCGGGAACCGGCTGATCCGGCCGGGGCCCGGTCATCCCCGTGCGGTCCTGGACCAGCGCGAGGGTCCGGCAGACCAGGCAGTCGGGATGGTCGGCCGGATCCCCGTGCTCACCATGCGGCTCGACCACCGCTGCCGCCGCCCAGTCGACCATCCGGGTCGCACCGGACAGCAGGCTCATCCAGTCCAGGCCCGCGCCCGATGCTCCGCCGGCTCCGGCTTCTGCAGCCTCGCCGGGATCACTCGACTCGCGC
>DMPC01000118.1:14115-15165 GCA_003456155.1 Actinomycetota bacterium
TCGCGCGTCTCGCCGGGATCACCGGGTTCACCCGATTCACCGGGCGACTCATCCCCGGAGTACCACCAGGGGGTGCGGGGCTGGTCCGTCATGACGCGCGCTCCCCGGGCCAGACGTCCTGATCCGGGGACCATCGGATGACGAGCCCGTCCGGGCCGCGCCGCGCCTCCCGAGGGATGCATCGACGCAGGACCGGGGGCAGTGCCGCGAAGGCATGCACGCCATCGAACGCGACGACAAGGTGATCCCCCTGCACGCCCACCCGGGCTTCGTCCCGCACGACGGGCACGAGCGGCACCGTCAGGAGGTACTCGTCAGCACCCTCCACGACACCATCACGGATGGCCGCCAGGTCACGGTCGCGCAGGGTCGGGCCGGATCCGGTCGCCGGGATGATGTCGGCCGCCGCATGCCCCTTGGGCACGGGCCGCAGCCGGGAGGTGGAGCGCCAGACCGGGATTCCGGGGAGACCCTCCTGCAGCACGGCCAGTGCCTCTCGCGCCTGCCTGCGCACCGCGCTCGGCGCATCGTCCCGGCGTCGGGGGAAGCGGTTCACGATGACGCCCTCCAGCTGGATGCCGAGCATGGCGAGCACACCACCGGTGCGCAGGACAGCGTCCGCGGAGTCCGGCTTCGGGCGTGCCACGAGCCGAACACTGGTCGTCTCCGCGGTGGCGATCGACAGCCACGCCATCGCGTCAACCCTCGCCTCCGAGAGCGACTCGAACAGCCCGCCTTCGCCGGCCGATCCCCGCCACATCGCCGCGCGCGGCGTCAGGCTCGCATCGAGCAGACGGACCAGCACGCCCGGCAGCGCCACCAGTTCGCGCACGCGCACCAAGGAGCCGACATCCACCACCACCAGGTCCGCCGATCGCCGGGCCAGGGCAATCTCCTGCCACAGGCGGGCCAGCGCCACACCGGGAAGGTCCGACCACGCCTGCGGCACCACGGGGTCCGCACCGGCATGGAGCAGGAGCCGCCCCAGGGTGCCGGCAGCATGCTCCACGACGTGATCCGGGTCATGATCCGCGACGTGATCCGCGACGT
>DMPC01000118.1:15365-15534 GCA_003456155.1 Actinomycetota bacterium
TCGAGTGATCCTGGCCCGCGTACTCCCCGTGCCCCCGAGCCGTCCAGGAGCACGACCCGAGCCCCGAGGTCACGGGCCTGATCGACCGTCGCCGCCGCGAGAGTTGACGTCCCCGACCCACCGTGGCCGGCGAGCAGGATCACCCGGCTCATGTCGTGCGGCTCATGTC
>DMPC01000118.1:15762-19434 GCA_003456155.1 Actinomycetota bacterium
TCATGTCGTGCGGCTCATGTCGTGTTGATCCACGCGCGTTCAGGCGCCGGACTCCACGCGCTTCTTGAGTCCCTTCAGCGCGGTGTCGACGATGACCCGCTCGGCCTTGCGCTTGATCATGCCGATCATCGGAATCTTGATGTCGACCGACAGCCGGTAGTTCACGGTCGTCGTGCCGTCGTGGTTGTCGGTGAGCTCGTATGCGCCGTCCATCGCGGTGAGCATGTCGCCCGTGGTGAGGGTCCAGGAGACTGCAGTGTCCCCATCCCAGTCGTACTCCAGCTCGTAGGTGTCCTTGATCGCCCCCGAGTCCAGGACGAAGCGCGCATCGGCCGGGCGCTGGTCGTCCTCATAGACCGAGAGAACGGTGACCGAGGAAATGCCATCGCTCCACTGAGGGTAGGCGGGGAGGTCGGCGATGACCGACATGATCCGGGCCGGAGTGGCGTCGATGACGATGCTGGACTGGGTCTGGTCGGACATGGGGGAAGGCTACCCCGTGATCGTCAGGGAAGGTCCAGGACGAAGGGCCGGCCCGCGCCCGCGAAGTGGCCGACGTTGATGCACTCGGTGCGCCCGACCCTGGTCCGAGGGACCAGCGGCTGGTGGATGTGACCGAAGACGTGGAACCGCGGCTGGACCTCGCGAACGTAGTCGAGCAGCGCAACGCTGCCGATCTCGAAGCGGCGCGCCTCGACGTCATAGACCAATTCCGGGATGGCGGGCGGAATGTGGGTGAACAACACGTCCACCTCCCCGAGTCGCTCGAGCTTGGCCGCGTACTCCTCCGGTGCGATCTCGAACGGCGTGCGCATGGGGCTGACCAGTCCGCCGCCCACGAACCCCCAGCGAAGGCCCCCGACGTCGACGACCTCACCGTCGAGAACCCGATGCCCCTCTCGTACGTAGTCCGGCCATAGGTCGGGGAGATCGACGTTGCCGTACGTGAGGAGCGCCGGTGAGGGCAGCGCCTCGAACAGCTCCTCGTACTGACTGCGGACCATCGCCTCCATCACGCCCCAGCGACCCTGGTTGCCCTCGACCCCCAAGGACTCCCAGGCACGAGTGCTCAGCTCACGCGCCTCGGCGAATCGATTGGCCGTCCGCAGCTCGATGTACCGGCGGGCATGCTCCTCCCCGAAGAGATCGGCGAAGATCCCCCTGCTGGGGTCGTGGTAGTCCAGGAAGCAGATGAGGTCCCCCAGGCAGACCAGGACGTCGCTTCCCTCAGCCGCCTCGGTGAGCTGTGCTGCGGCACCGTGGACGTCGCTGACGATGTGGACCCGCATGCTCACCGACCACGCCCGTCGGAGCGGCCGTCGGACGCGCCGGACTTGCGCGGCGACGTCTCGTACCGTGCCGCGAGGGCGAAGACGGACCGCTTCCAGGCCACGTGGTGCCGCTCACGAAGAGCGCTCGCCTCGCGCCGGGCATGCGGGGAGTCGGTCAGGCTCCGTGGCCGGGTCGCAGATCCCGGTTCGGCCGGGTCAGCGGCGAGCTCGTAGCGCAGAAGCACACCTTCCGCCTGCTCGCTCAGGGTGACCGACGAGGACCCCACGAGCGTGCCGGTCAGGGCCCACCGCAGGCCCGCGTCGCGCCCTGTCACGGTGGCCGCACTGCCCGGCCACCACACCCGCCACTGCGAGGGATCGGCCAGCCAGTCCCCCAGGGCACCCCGGGGCAGCACGACCACGCTCTCGTCGATGACGACTATCGCGGCCACCTCGTCAGAATGCCATGCAAAGCAGATGCCAACCCTCCCGGGCTCATCTACGGTGTCAATATGAGGACTGAGATCTCCATCCCCGCCGTTGTTCCCGTCCCCACCACGGGGAGCGTCGTCGACCACGTCGTCGAGAACGCCGCCAAAGACCCCCATCACGTATCGCTCTCCGTGCCGCGAGGTGACGCCTGGGTCGGAGTCACCGCCCAGGAATTCCTCGATCAGGTGCGCGCCGTTGCCAAGGGCATCATCGCCAATGGCGTCGAGGCGGGCGAGCGCATCGGGGTCATGAGCCGCACACGCTACGAGTGGACCCTGGTCGACTACGCCATCTGGTACGCCGGCTGCGTGAGCGTCCCCGTGTACGAGACCTCCTCTGCCGAGCAGATCCAGTGGATGCTCAGCGACTCCGGAGCGGTCGCGGTCTTCCTCGAGAGCGAGAAGAACCGTCGCACCTACGACGAGGTGGCCGATCAGATCCCCACGTGCACGCGAGCGTGGGTCTTCGAGGACGGAGCACTCGATGAGCTCGCCCGCGAGGGCGTCCGGATCAGCGACGAGGATCTCGAGGCACGCCGTGCCACGCTCTCCCCGGAGTCCCTCGCGACGATCATCTACACGTCCGGCACAACCGGCCGCCCCAAGGGCTGCATGCTGACCCACGGCAACTTCATGTTCGAGATCGATCAGGTCGTCTGGGGGCTGCCGGAGGTCTTCCTGGCCAAGGACTCCTCGACGCTGCTGTTCCTCCCGATCGCGCACGTCTTCGGGCGCCTCATCCAGCTCGGCTGCATCCGCGGTGGCGTGCGTCTGGGCCACTCGGCCGACATCAAGCAGCTCCTGCCCGGGCTCGCCTCGTTCCAGCCCACCTTCCTGCTCGCCGTGCCCCGGGTCTTCGAGAAGGTCTACAACTCGGCCCAGCAGAAGGCCCAGGGCGAGGGCAAGGGTCACATCTTCGACACCGCCGCGAACGTCGCCATCGAGTACAGCGAGTCGCTCGACAATGGCGGCCCCGGCCTGGTGCTGAAGCTCAAGCACGCCCTCTTCGACAAGCTCGTCTACGTCAAGCTGCGCCGTGCGATGGGTGGCCAGATGAAGTGGGCCGTTTCCGGCGGAGCACCGCTCGGCGCCCGACTGGGCCACTTCTTCCGTGGCATCGGCGTCACCATCCTCGAGGGCTACGGCCTGACCGAGACCTCCGCAGCCAGCACCGTCAACCGGCCGAACGCTCTGCGCATCGGCACGGTGGGCCAGCCGATGCCCGGTGCCCGCGCCAAGATCGCCGAGGACGGCGAGATCCTGCTCGGGGGTGGCCAGATCTTCATCGGGTACTGGAACAACCCGACGGCTACGGCCGAGGCGATCGAGCCGGACGGCTGGTTCCACTCCGGTGACATCGGCGAGATCGACGATGACGGCTTCGTGCGCATCACCGGGCGCAAGAAGGAGCTGATCGTGACGGCAGCGGGCAAGAACGTTGCCCCGGCTGTTCTGGAGGATCGACTGCGCGCGAACTGGCTCGTCAGCCAGTGCATGGTCGTGGGCGACGCGAAGCCGTTCATCGGTGCGCTCGTGACCATCGATCCCGAGTCCTTCCCCGCCTGGGCCGCCCAGAACGGCAAGGGGTCAGCCACCGTCGCGGACATGGTCGATGACCCCGACCTCAACGCCGCGATCCAGGCGGCCGTCGACGAGGCCAACAAGGCGGTCTCCCAGGCGGAGGCGATCAAGAAGTTCGCCATTCTGCCCGTCGACTGGACGGAGGAGGGCGGCCAGATCACGCCGTCGCTGAAGCTCAAGCGGGCTGTCGTGATGTCGGAGTTCGCCGATGAGGTGGAGCGCCTCTACAGCTGACGCGTTCCACCGTCGAGCCAGAGCGGGGCTAGGCCCACGACACCCCCAGGGCACGCGAAGGCGCTCTGGCTACTCGCGCGCTGCTACCAGGGTGT
>DMPC01000118.1:19652-20470 GCA_003456155.1 Actinomycetota bacterium
GGGTGCTGGTCGTCCAGGGTGCTGGTCGGCTCGTGCGTCGGTCAGCCGATGACGCGGCCGACGCCGCTGAAGTAGCGGTTGTACCAGGGGCCGAGGACGGCATCAATACGGACGCCATCGCCAGGATTGGCGGCGTGGACCATCTTTCCGTTGCCGATGTACATCCCCACGTGGTGGACACTGCCTCCGAAGTAGAAGACCAGGTCCCCCGGGCGGGCCTCGCTGAGCGGGATGCGACGCGTGCTGTTCCACTGCGAGTACGAGTAGTGGGGAAGCGAGATCCCGGCCTGCCGCCAGGCGGTCATCGTCAGCCCGGAGCAGTCGAATGCGCTCGGACCCGCAGCAGCCGCGACATAGCGGTCGCCCACCTGCGCCAGCGCATACTGGACGGCAGCAGCAGCGCGACCGCTCACGGGCGGAACTCCCCCGCCGGCGCTGGATGATCCGCTGAGGAACTGACGAGCGGCGTTGGCAGCAGCAAGGGAGGCACGCCGCTCCTGGGCGGCGATTGCGGCGAGACGGCGACGCTCAGCAGCCTCCAGGCCCGCGAGCACGGCCTCAGCCTCACTGAGGCGGTCATCGGCCTCCTGCTTGGCGGCCGACATCTCGTTGCGGTAGGAGCGAGCGATGGCCTCCTTGTCGCTCACCGCCGCCTCGCTCTGAGCCAGCCGCAGACGGGCCGTCTGGGTGCGGCGCAGGGAGGATGACTGGGCATTGGCCACCTGGTCCAGGGCCGCTGCCTGCGCGAGGAACTCGGTCGGGTTGTCGGCCAGGAGGACCTGCAGGGAGGTGTCGATGCCGCCGCTGGTGTAAGCCGA
>DMPC01000118.1:20802-21515 GCA_003456155.1 Actinomycetota bacterium
GTGCGCACCTGATCTCGCACCTGCTGCAGATCACGGGGAGCGGCCGCGGCCTGAGGAGCGAGGACGCCGCCGGTCACCAGCAGAAGGGCTGAGAGCGAGCCGAGGGCCGCTGCTCTGAGCCACTTCGGGAGAGGCCTGCGCATCACATCTCCTTCCCTGCCAGTCCGACGATCGGGCCGGCTCCTGCGAGCCGGAGTGCTCCGGTAGTACGGCACCACCTGCGCCGAAATGACCGCGCAGGTGGAGATCAGCAACATAACAGATTGATGACGGCCCGCCCCGTACCACCGAATATCGGACACGAGGAAGGGGTGCCCGAAGGAATCCGGCGGGAGAGTCGCTCCGTCATCTGACCTCCGACGCAGGAGAGGCGCCCCACGTTCCCGGCACCCGAGGGGACGCTGCGCTCAACTGGCCTTCGAGCCCGGGACGAGTCGAAGAGGGGGCACCAGACCGGACGCCGCCAGCGCT
Organism: Actinomycetota bacterium; assembly: GCA_003456155.1. Taxonomy (GTDB): domain Bacteria; phylum Actinomycetota; class Actinomycetes; order S36-B12; family S36-B12; genus UBA10649. The sequence continues at coordinate 21,274 of DMPC01000118.1, forward strand.
GCGACCGCCGCGACATGCTCCTCCGGCAGTTCCGGTACCCCGGACGCCGCCGGATCGGCCATGCCGGCGGGCAGCACCTCGGGCATGCCCAGCAGAACGGTCACGACGCAGTCGCTACACGCGAGCCCGGCGACGGCACACGAACCACAGTCGATGATCATGCGGGGAACGCTACGACCGGGGACTGACATCGCCCGGGTGTCACACCGGCCCCTCGTCCTGATCAGGGGCCTGGCGTCACA
>DMPC01000118.1:21722-29806 GCA_003456155.1 Actinomycetota bacterium
GGCCCCTCATCCTGATCAGGGGCCTCCGTCACCCGGCCCCTCGTCCGCCGGCCCACCGAACTCCGGCCGCGACACCACCTCAATGCGATCTGCAGCGCCACACCACCGGCAGGTCACCGACTCCACGACCTCGACGAGGATCTCGGTCTCGTCGATGGTGGGCTGCCCCGCCATGTCCAGGTGCCAGAACTCCCGCACCCGCGAGCTGCGCACGACGTCGAAACGGGTGAGATTGCCGCAGTGCGCACAGCGCCAACGCGAACGCTCGTCGGGGATCACCGGGGAGTCAGCCACGCCGCGAGCCTACCGATGCAGGCCGCTGTCACACGGGGCCCCTACCGTGAGCGGGTATGGAGCGCGGAGCGAGGGCGGTGCAGACGAGCCTCGACGATCTCGGCACCGCGCTGCGCGACGTGACCTTCGTGGTCGTCGACCTCGAGACCACGGGGGGCGCACCTCGCGAGGCCGGAATCACCGAGATCGGCGCCGTCGCCGTGCGCGGTGGCGAGGTGCTCGGCGAGTTCGCCACCCTCGTCAATCCCGGCGTCCCGATTCCCCCCTTCGTCGCCGCCCTCACCGGGATCACCGACGCGACCGTCGCCACCGCTCCGCGCCTGGGTGCCGTGCTGCCCGCCTTCCTCGAGTTCCTCGGCGGAGCCACCCTGGTGGCGCACAACGCTCCCTACGACGTCGGCTTCCTGCGCGCCGCCTGCGAACGGCACGAACTGCCGTGGCCCCAGCCGCGGGTCGTCGACACCGCCCGCCTCGCGCGCGTCACGCTGCATCGCGACGAGGTCCGGAACTGCAAGCTGGGCACCCTGGCGGCGCACTTCCGGTCCGCGGTGACTCCGACGCACCGCGCACTCGATGACGCCCGGGCCACCGTCGACGTCCTCCACGGTCTGCTGGGGCGCGCCGCCGACTTCGGTGTCACCACTGTCGAGGATCTGCGCGCCTTCACCTCCCGCGTGACACCGGCCCAGCGCGCCAAGCGGCACCTCGCCGACGGACTTCCTGACGCCCCCGGCGTCTACGTCTTCGAGGACGCGCAGGGCGCCTCGCTCTACGTCGGGACATCCCGGAGCATCCGAACCCGCGTGCGCACCTACTTCACCGCGACCGAGACACGACGACGCATGGCGGAGATGGTGTCGATCGCCGAGCGGATCACCCCGATCGTCTGCGCGACGCCCCTGGAGGCACGAGTCCGCGAACTCCGCCTGATCGTCGAACGACAGCCCCGCTACAACCGTCGGTCCCGCCAGCCCGACCGCCAGGTCTGGATCAAGCTGACCGTCGAATCCGCCCCCCGACTCTCCCTGGTCAAGGAGGTGCACGACGACGAGCACCTCGGAGCCCGATATCTCGGTCCCTTCAGTGGTCGGGCAAGCGCGCAATCCGCTCTCGAAGCCCTGCTCCTCGCCCATCCGATCCGGACCTGCACCCCCCGCCTCGCCCGCCGGCCTCGAGCCACGACGCCCGGCTGCGCGCTGGCCGAACTGGGCCGATGCCTGGCTCCCTGCACCTCATCCGGAGATCGAGACGCCTACGACGAGCGTGTGGAAGCGCTCCGGGCCGCTATGTCGGGTGACCTTCGAACGGTGATCACCGCTGCACGATCGCGCATGTCAGCGCTGGCGGACCAGCAGCGCTTCGAGGAGGCATCCGGCTGGCGCGATCGGCTCGATGCCGTGTGCCGGGCGAGCCTGCGGGTGCATCGCCTCCGGCTGCTCGCGCAGGAGCCGCTGCTCGTCGCGGCCGAGCCCACCGACGATCTGGGCTGGGACATCCACGTGATGCGGCACGGCCGCCTGGCCGCCGCTGGTCATGCACCCCCCGGCTCCGATCCGCGCGTGCACGTCGAGACCCTGGTGGCGCGTGCCGATCACGTGGACCCGGTGCCCGGGCCCGCGCCCGCCGGACTGACCGAGGAGGCCGAGGAGATCCTGCGGTGGCTCGACTCCGGAAGCGTCCGCATGGTCCGGGCCAGCACCGCCTGGGCTCTTCCCCTGCACAGCGGGGGCAGGGAGGCGGCCGACCTCCAGGCACGCCGACGTCTGGTCAGCCACGCATCCAGCGGCCTGGTGAGCAACTACCTGGCCGATGCAGGCGACTCACGGCACGGGCAACTGGGCCGCCCCGCGGGTCCGCACTCAGGTGCACCGGTGACTCGGATCCGGTCCGCCTGAGGGTCGCCTAGCCCCGTAGGCCGGACGAGAGCGCAGCCCACCGAACCAGCAGGTCCTGAGCAGCTCCATCGGCAAGAACCTGGCGCGCGACCGGCACGTGCGTCGCAACCCGCTCGGTGAGATTTCCGCTTGGGGGGTCCTCTCCTGCATCGGCCGAGCGCGCCGATGCAAAGGCCGCGAGCGCGGCGGCAGCGTTGATCGCCACGGCATCGCGGATCGCGACAATGCGGTCGCCGTCCTCCCCCTCTGGTGACCCTCCCCCGAGGGCGGCCATCAGCAACTGGGCGTTGCGCACCCGGTCGCCCCCGCGAAGCAGGCTCGGGTCATGGCGCGGGATGCCGAGATCCGCCGCATCGAGCTGCGTCTGCTGAACGGTTCCGCCCGTGGCGTCCCAGACCCGGGTCGGACCCGTGGTGGTCACCTCGTCCAGGCCGTCCACCCCGCGCACGACGAGGGCCCGTACGCCGCGCGCTGCGAGCACATCGGCCATCACCGGGGCCAGCACCTCGTTGGAGGTACCGATCAGAGCTGCTCGGGCCCCGCCGGGGTTGGTGAGCGGCCCGAGGATGTTGAACACCGTCGGGATGCCGAGCTCGCGGCGCCACGGGCCAGCATGCCGAAGGCCCGGATGGTGGACCTGGGCGAAGCAGAACCCGATACCCGCGTCCTGAACACAGCGGACGACGGCATCCGGCTCCAGATCGATGGCGACCCCGAGTTCCTCGAGGACATCCGCCGTGCCGGTCGACGATGACGCCGCGCGATTGCCGTGCTTCACCACCGGCACCCCCGACGCCGCGCACACCAGGGCGGCCATGGTCGAGATGTTGACGGTATGGGCCTGATCACCCCCGGTGCCCACGACATCCAGGGACAACGGCGCCCCCGCCGGGCCGAAGTCGAGCAGGCGGGCGTGCTCGAGCATGGTGGCCACGAGGGCCGCGACCTCACTCGGCGACTCGCCCTTGGCGCGCAAGCCCATCACGAAGGCACCGAACTGAGCACTCGTCGCCGCGCCCGCGAGGACCTGCTCCATGGCCCAACCGGCCTGATCGACCGTCAGCTGCCGACCTGCAGCCAGGCTCGCCAGCACGTCGGGCCATGCCCGCGCGGCCGAATCCGAGGACGACACCGGTCAGGCGGTCACGACGGCGTGCCGACTGCGCAGCAGCGAGGTCACGACCTTCGCGAGGGCGATCGCATCCAGGGGGTGCGAGGTGACCCCGTCCGCCCGCGACCACGTGGCCAGCCAGGCATCCTGCGGACGACCCACGAGCACGAGGACCGGCGGACAGTGGTAGATCTCGTCCTTCAGCTGTCGGCAGACGCCCATGCCACCGGCCGGGGCAGCCTCACCGTCGAGGATGAGCAGATCCAACCCCCCACGGTCCGCCATAGCGATGACCACCGGCTCGGTGGCCACCTCGACGAACTCCAAGGGTGGCAGGTCCGCCGCCGGGCGACGCCCCAGCGCCGACATCACCTGCCCGCGCACCAGCCGGTCGTCGCTGTAGACGAGGACCCGCAGGGTGGGCTCGGAGTCGGACCCCGCCGGGCCACCGGCATGAGGGCCACCGTCATGAAGGTCGGCGTCCGGGTCAACGTCCTCAAAAGCCTCATCGGTCGCCTCGGCCTGATGCAGGGCGACGGTGCGATCTGCGTGCTCCACGGGCGTCACTCTAGTGGGGCCCCGGAACGTGGGGCGAATGTGACCGATTCCTCGGGGGGGTCCGAGGGCGATCACCGACGTCATCTGCCAGACTCGCCTCGTGGCCCAAGCAACAACCATCCCCCAGGCATACGCCCACGCTCCCGCCAACCGGCCGAACATGGTCGCCATCGGAACCATCGTGTGGCTGGCCAGCGAGTTGATGTTCTTCGCGGCCCTGTTCGCGATGTACTTCACCCTCCGTGCGGTCAATCCCGAGGTGTGGGCGGAGGAGACCCAGCTGCTGAACATTCCGTTCGCCAGCATCAACACCACGATCCTGGTGCTCTCGTCGGTGACCTGTCAGCTCGGTGTGTTCGCTGCGGAGCGCGGGGACGTCAAGGGCCTGCGCCGCTGGTTCATCATCACCTTCATCATGGGTGCCATCTTCATCGCGGGTCAGGTGACCGAGTACGCCGAGCTGGTGCACGAAGGCCTCACCCTTTCCAGCAGCGCCTACGGCACGGCGTTCTACCTGACCACGGGATTCCATGGACTGCACGTCACCGGCGGCCTGATCGCCTTCCTGTTCGTGCTGGCCACCACCTACGTGGTGAAGCGCTTCAGCCATGACCAGGCGACCCGGGCCATCGTCACGTCCTACTACTGGCACTTCGTGGACGTCGTCTGGATCGCCCTGTTCTTCATGATCTACATCCTCAAGTAACGACGCCCGGGCTCGCCCCGGCCGGCACGACCAGCTCGACTCGACACGGCAGAGAGGTTCGGCGAAGGTGAAGTTCCTGGCCGCACGGCGGCGCAGTCCGCTCGTGGCATCAGCGTTGTTGATCGGCGCCCTCGCCGTCGTCGGGGGCGGTTACGCCGCTCTCGGGAACGTCCAGACCGCCGAGGCCACGATGGCCGTCGGCACCGAGACCCAGGTCGAGAAGGGCAAGCAGCTCTACCTCGAGGGATGCTCGTCCTGCCACGGTCTGGAGGCCCAGGGCACCCAGACCGGACCCACCCTCATCGGCGTCGGCGCGGCATCCGTCCACTTCCAGGTCGCCACAGGTCGCATGCCGCTCGCGGCCCCCGGTGCGCAGGCTCCCTCGAAGGAGAACGTGTACTCCGAGGAGGACATCGCCGCCATGGCGGCCTATGTCGCGTCGCTGGCCCCCGGGCCGGCCATCCCGACCGCTGAGCAACTGGACTACTCCGACGCCGACATCGCCTTCGGCGGCGAGCTCTTCCGGATCAACTGCGCCCAGTGCCATCAGGCCGCCGGCCAGGGCGGAGCGCTGACGCAGGGCAAGTACGCACCCAACCTCATGCAGGCCACGCCCCAGGAGATCTACGAGGCGATGCTGACCGGCCCTCAGAACATGCCGATCTTCGCCGACTCCCAGCTGCCCCCGGGTGACAAGCAGGCCATCATCGCCTACATCCGCGGACTCCAGGATGCCCCGAGCGCAGGAGGTATCAACCTCGGTCGCTTCGGTCCCGTGACCGAGGGCGTCTTCCTCGCTGTTGGCGTCTTCACCGCCCTGATCGCCGGGGCCGTCTGGATCGGAATCAAGTCGCGATGACCGACATCACGCCTCACCAGGATCCATCAGGAGAGCACGGATCAACTCCTGCTCGACTCGGCTACTCCCCCGTGGCCGACATCCCGCATCGGCCACGCGCCACCGACACCGACCCCAAGGCCGCCCGTCGCGCGGAGCGCCAGGTCGCCACGATGTTCCTGCTGTCCATGCTGTTCGTGGCGCTCTTCGTCGTCGCCTACATCACGATCGACCCTCAGGCCATCGTCTACATCCCGGTGATGGGCGATGTCGGCGCCAGCAACGTGGCACTCGGCTTCACGATGGGTATGGCGATCCTGCTCATCGGCACCGGCGCCATCCAATGGGCCAAGAAGCTCATGCCCGACGTCGAGGTCGTCCAGCAGCGCCATGACATGGCATCACCGAAGCGCGCAACGCTCGAGGCCGAGGCCAACTACGAGCGAGGCAAGGAGGAGTCCGGCTTCGCGCGGTTCCCGATCATCCGGCGCACCCTCATCGGGGCCTTGGTGCTGTTCCCCATCCCGCTGGTGCTCATGCTGCGCGACCTGTGGACCCCGAACGAGTTCACCGAGGGCAAATCCCCCGAAGAGCTGCTCTCGACCACCATGTGGACGTCCGGCATGCGCATCATCTCCGACGGCACCTACCAGGGCTCCTACGGGGAGGTGGACAGCGGCGGTGAGATGGCCGGTGACATCTCGACGACGGGCGACAATGTCTCCAGTCGGCCCGTACGCCCCGAGGACATTCCCGTCGGCGGCCTCGTCGCGGCCATCCCGCTCGATCTGCCCGAGGTCGAGCACGAGGAGGGCAGCTTCAACGCCCGCGCCAAGGCCGCGATCATCCTGGTGCGCATGGAGCCTGACGAGATCCGCTCCCAGCAGGGCGATGGCTGGGACTACCAGGGCATCCTCGCCTACTCCAAGATCTGCACGCACGTGGGCTGCCCCATCGCGCTGTACGAGCAGCGCACGCACCACCTGCTGTGCCCCTGCCACCAGTCGACCTTCGACCTGGCCGACTCGGGCAACGTCGTCTTCGGCCCTGCCGCACGACGGATGCCGCAGTTGCCGATCGGCGTGGATGAGGAAGGCTATCTCGTAGCCCGTTCGGATTTCCAAGAACCTGTCGGACCTAGCTTCTGGGAGCGCGGATGACCACGACCAGCCCTGTGGAGAAGGCTGGCGGCGCGACGGCGACCTACGTCGATCAGCGTGTTGGCAGCAACAAGTTCCTCTCGAAGAACCTCGGGAAGGTCTTCCCCGACCACTGGTCCTTCATGCTGGGAGAGATCGCCCTCTACAGCTTCATCGTCGTCATGCTGACCGGGGTGTTCCTCACCCTGTGGTTCAAGCCTTCGATGGCCGAGGTCATCTACGACGGCTCCTACGTTCCCCTCAAGGGCCTGCACATGTCGCAGGCGTACGAGTCGACCCTGCACATCTCCTTCGACGTGCGCGGCGGACTGCTCCTGCGCCAGATGCACCACTGGGCGGCCCTGATCTTCATCGCCGCCATGGCGGTCCACATGTTCCGGGTGTTCTTCACCGGCGCCTTCCGCAAGCCTCGCGAGTTCAACTGGCTCATCGGCGTGGGTCTGACCACGTTCGGCCTGCTGGCAGGCTTCTCCGGTTATTCCCTGCCCGATGACCTGCTCTCCGGCACCGGTCTGCAGATCGCCCGGGGCATCGTCCAAGCGGTACCCATCGTCGGCACCTGGGCGGCCTTCCTGCTCTTCGATGGAGAGTTCCCCGGGACGGAGTTCATCTCCCGCCTCTACGGCATCCACATCCTCCTGATACCCGGCTTGATTCTGGCCCTCGTGACGATCCACCTCATGCTGGTCTGGACCCAGAAGCACACCCAGTTTCCCGGCCCGGGCCGCACGAACAACAACGTCGTCGGCTACCCGCTCCTGCCCGTCTACATGGCGAAGGCCGGCGGCTTCTTCTTCATCGTCTTCGGCATCATCGCCCTGGTCGGTGGGCTGGTCACGATCAACCCGATCTGGATCTTCGGCCCCTTCATGCCTGATCAGGTCTCGGCAGGCTCACAGCCCGACTGGTACATCGGCTTCCTCGATGGCGCCCTGCGTGTCATGCCCAACTGGGAGTCGGTGATCTTCGGCTGGACCATCTCGTGGAACGTCTTCATCCCCGCCCTGGTCATCCCCGGCATCATCTTCACCGTTCTCGGCCTCTATCCCTTCATCGAGGCCTGGGTGACCGGGGACAAGCGCGAGCACAACCTGCTCGACCGTCCGCGCAACGCCCCCACCCGGACGGCCTTCGGGATGATGGCCATCTCGTTCTACGTGCTGCTGTGGATCGGCGGGGCCAACGACATCATCGCCGTGGCCTTCGACCTGTCGATCAACTCGATCATCTGGTTCCTGCGGTTCGCACTGATCATCGTGCCGCCCATCGTGTTCGTCATCACTCGACGGACCTGCCTGGGCCTGCAGCGCAGGGATCGGGAGAAGCTCCTCCACGGCTACGAGTCCGGCCGCGTGCTCCGTCTCCCCCACGGAGAGTTCATCGAGGTGCACCAGCCCCTTAATGAGAAGGAGCTGGCGGTCATCACCGCCAAGCACGACTACACCCCGCTGCCCGCCCCCGAGAAGGCGGACGCGGACGGCGTCCGGAACAAGCACTACCGCTCCCAGATGCTGCGTCATCG
>DMPC01000191.1:0-5580 GCA_003456155.1 Actinomycetota bacterium
GCAAGCGCCTCCTCGGCTGCCTCGCCCTCCGCCGCCTCCTGACCGGGCTGGCCGGGAACGACCGCGGCCGTGACGCGCACCCCGAGGTCAGAGGACGCACCCGGCTCGGGGCACAGCAGCACCGCCGAGCCGATCGGCTCAACCGTCACCGCTCCCTCGGAGATCTCCGGCGCGGGCGGCTGAGCGAGCGTCGCCGCTCCGGTGACCACCACGATCGCGGCCACGGCGACCAGTAACCAGCGCCCCGTGGTCAGCAGCGGCTCGCCCTCGTTCCGGCGGCGGCGCGGCACGCGCGGTTCACGGTTCTCCCGGCGCGCAGCCCGGATCCTCGTCGACTCCCCCTCGAGTCGCACGCGTCCGGAGGATCGCTTGCGGCCGATCATCGTGACTCCTGCGCAGTGGAGGGGGTCAGGTCGACGGCCGGTGCCTCGACGTCGGTGTCCGGGTCCGGATCGTCACGACGACGCTCGGGAAGCGCCATCACCACGAGCGCGAGCAGGATCACGAGCTGGAGCCACATCGCCAGACTCCGGGACGTCCCGACGTAGCGCACCTCCACGAGAGGGGCGCCCTCAGGCAGCACGAACGCGCTCGACCAGTCCAGCAGGCCGGCGACCGTGGCCGCCGTCAGCGGAGTGCGAGCCCCCGCCTCGTCGATGGCCTCGGCGGTCCAGCCCGCCTCCTGCGACGCTCCGATGACGAGAGCACGGTCGCCGCTGCCCTCGGGGAGGATCTGAGCCAGATAGGGGTCGGCCGTGCGCGTGCCCTCGGGGGCCAGACCGACCGGGACCTGCTGCCCCGGCTCCAGCACTCGGGCCCGCGTGGTCGTGCCCGCAACCCGCCACAGCACCTCTCCACCCGCACTCGACAGGCGACGCAGTCCCGGTTCACCGTCCAGGGTCGGGATCAGGTCGGGTGAGCTGTCGGGCGCCAGCAGCACGTAGCGCACGCCGTAGCCGGCCAGGGCCTCGACCTCATCGCCTCCCCGCCCGGAGACCATCTCCGCGACATAGGGGTCGATCGACGACCACGCCGAGGCGGGCGGTCCGGTCTCGGCATCCCCGAGCTGCGGGCCGATCCCGTTGATCAGGCTGTAGGTCACCCGACCGTAGGCGTCCGTGCCGATCATCAGGGTGCGCGGAGCCTGCGCGCTCACGGCGTCCGCGGCCACGAACGCCGGAAGGGGCGAGCGTGGTGCCTTCACCAGCGCGGAGGGAAGACCGAACGCGAACCAGCCCGCGGTCAGCACGGGCGCGAGGAGCGCGGCGAGGGCGACCAGCAGGGCGACCGGCTGGGCCGGGGTGAAGCTCGTCCCGATGAACCGGTCACGCAGTCCATGCACCGCGACAGCCGCCATCGCGATCAGCGCCAGACCCATCACCACGGTCGCCTGCCCCGGCCAGGGACGCACCTCGGTCGCCATGCCCGGGGGTGTGACGAGCACCAGGGTCTGCAGCAGGCCCAGCAGCAGGGCCAGGCCGCCGAGGAGTGCGAACGGCCCGGTGATGGCGAGGCGATCACGGCGCAGGAGGGCCAGCAGGCCTGCGACGAGCAGGCCGACCGTGACCCACACCGGGGTCATGCCGGGGCCGCCGGGGTGAAGCAGCAGCACCTGCCACGGAGCGATGTCGGGGTCGACGGTCGCCCCGCCGGCGAGTCCGGGCTCCAGCAGCAGCAGGCTCGGGTGGGAGAGCACATGCCACGACCACGGAAGCAGCAGGACGAGCGGGACGAGAAGGGCGATGGCCAGTCGTCCCAGCACTGCGCGGCCTCGTCCGTCGCCCCGGCGGGCCAGCACCGCAGCCGCCACGATCCCGGCCACGACCAGCAGTACCCAGACCGCGGGCGCGACCGAGAGAACGATGGCCACCAGGATCGCCGCGCCGGCGGCCCTGCGGAAGGTGCCGCGCGGGGAGCTGATGCGCACGAGCGAGCGAAGGGCGAAGGGCAGCGCGATCGCCAGGATCGTCGTGCCGAGTCGTCCCGCCGCCACGGCTCCGGTCATCGCGGGGAGCAGGGCGTAGGCGGCAGCGGCCCAGGCCCGGATCCCCGGCTGGGGCACCAGGCCACGCATCGTGATGTAGGCCGAGAGACCCGCGAGCGGTATCCCGAGCAGGAGGACGAGGCTCACCGCCGCCGGAGCCTTGCCGAGGAGGACGAACGCGACGGTGGCGAGCAGCGCGAGATAGGGGGGCGATGCGGTCGTCGATCCCGGACCGACGTCGTGCCATGCCTGCAGGTAGGTCTGCCACAGGTCACCCGCACCGGGAGGCGCAGGAAGCAGCGTGCCACCCTGGAGCACCCCGTCGCCGAGCCACAGCCCGCGCGTACCCGCGATGGCGACCAGCACCAGGACGGTGAGCAGCAGGACGCTCGGGGCCGTGATGACGCGTCTCAGCCAGCCCGACGACCCGTCGACGAGGTAGTCGGCGTCATCACCGACCGGACCGCTGTCCAGTGCACTGACGGACGCCGACGCCGAGGACGACGAACTGGTGGTCGCGATTCCCGCCACCATCTCCAGCACCTGGCGCGTCTGGGAGGCGATGGTCGGGCGAAGGCTGCGCACGACACTCGCCGGAAGGGTCGTGGTGCGACGGATCAGGTCTCGCGAGGAGCGGATGCGCGAGGGGTGCAGCGCGAGGGCGAGCACCGCGGCGACCTCGTCCCTGGCTGCTGCGACGTCCTTGCCCAGCAGGTAGACCAGGGCCCTGCCCAGGCTGCCGGCCAGCAGTCGCAGGGCGACGAACGGAGCGAGGAAGACATTCGACTGCGCCAGCAGGACGTGCACCGCGGCCTCGCGGTCGGCCCGGTGCGGACGAGGCGCGAGGTCGTCCGCGCGGCGGCCGTGCGCCGAGGCCTCGCGGTGGTGGAGCACCGCATCGGTCGCCACCATGACGCGCTCCCCGGCCCGATGCGCACGCCAGCAGAAGTCGAGGTCGTCGCGGAAGAGGGGCAGGGTGGGGTCGAAACCCTCGAGCCGCTCCCAGACATCGCGGCGAACGAGCATTCCGGCTGAGCTGACGGCCAGGACATCCCGGTCGCCGTCGTGCTGCCCCTGGTCGTGCTCACGGCGGTCCAGCCCGGTGATCCGCCGGCCGGAGCCGGTGACGGTGACCCCCGCCTCCAGCAGCAGGCGCCGGTCGTGCCAGCCGAGGATTTTCGGCCCGAGGACGCCGACCGAGGGGTTGTTGTCGGCTGTGTCGAGCAGGCGGCCCAGGCACTGCTGGTCCGGCGCGCTGTCGTCGTGGAGCAGCCAGAGCCACTCGACCGTGTCGTCGTCGGGATCCAGGAGCGGGGAGTGCGCCGCGAGCCCCGCTGCCACCGCGGCGCCGAAGCCGGTCCGGGCAGGGGCATCGGTGACCGCATGCGTGCCCAGGGACTCGACCAGAAGTGCACGGGTCTCATCGGCGGAGCCGGTGTCCACGCCCACGACGTCGTCGGGCGGCCGGTCCTGCAGGGCCAGCGTGGTGAGCACCGCGGGCAGCCAGACGGCGCCATCGTGGCCGACGATGACCGCGGTGACATGGTGACGGCGGCGCGGTAGCGCCGGCTCCGGGTGCTCGTCGAGCTCCTCGGATGCACGGAACCACTCCATCGAGGGGTCCTCGGTCAGCGGGACCGGTCCGGCCTCCACCGTGATGGTGTCGGGCGCAGCATCGTCCGTGCCGGACTCCGTCGCGGGGGCAGCAGCCTCGTCACCGATCTCGAACAGTCGGTCGGCTTGCGGTGACGTCGAGGAGGCCTGCTCGTCGTCGGTCACGTTCTGCACCCTACGTCGTGCCTGCAGGCCTTCCCGCGACCCGCGCCGAGAGGAGCGGCCGGTGAGCCGGGCACGCCGGACGGGCTAGGAGACGGCGCGCTTCTTCAGGCGGCGGCGCTCGCGCTCGGACAGCCCGCCCCAGATACCGAAGCGCTCATCGGAGGCCAGGGCGTACTCCAGGCACTCGGGCCGCACCTCGCAGGACAGGCAGATCTTCTTCGCCTCGCGCGTGCTTCCACCCTTCTCGGGGAAGAACGCCTCCGGGTCCGTCTGGGCGCACAGCGCGCGTTCCTGCCACTCCAACTCCTCGACGTCGGACAGGGGCAGCAGCACCATGTCAACCACGCGAAGAACCTCCTCGACCCAGGCGACGATCGCCGTCCGTACGTATTACAGGCGTGTAGTTCCCTTTCGTCAAGCCGGATTCGGGCAAAACACCCACATTTCCCCAGATTTTCCGGGAAAACTCGTGCGACGTGGGTCACATCGGGCCCCATCCGCCCTCACGAAGTCGCGTGATCGGCGGGCAGGACGAGCCCGAGCAGTCCCCCGTTCGTCTGACAGGATGGCGCGATGCGCATCACCGTGCTCGCCGGAGGCATCGGCGGATCACGCTTCCTGCGCGGCCTGCAGCAGGTCGTTCCCGGCGACGGCGCCGATCTGCCCATCACCGTGATCGGGAACACCGGCGACGACATCTGGATCCACGGCCTGCGCGTGTGCCCCGATCTCGACACCGTCATGTACACCCTCGGCGGCGGCATCAGCGCCGAGCGCGGCTGGGGGCGCGAGGACGAGACCTTCACGGTCCGAGCCGAGCTCGCCGACTACGGCGTGGAGCCCACCTGGTTCGGCCTCGGTGATCGGGACATCGCCACGCACCTCGTCCGCACCCAGGCCCTGGCTGCCGGCTACCCGCTGACCGAGGTGACCGCCGCTCTGTGCGAACGATGGAAGCCCGGCGTCCGGCTGCTGCCGATGTCGGACGATCGGGCGGAGACGCACGTCGTCGTCGACGACCCTTCGGGAGGCACCGCGCCCGATGGCACGCCCCTGCGCACCGCCCTGCACTTCCAGGAGTGGTGGATCCGCTATCGCGCCGAGCTTCCCGCGCACGAGTTCGTCCTCGTCGGCATCGACCAGGCGCAGCCCGGACCCGATGTGCTCTCGGCCATCCTCGACACGGACCTCGTAATCCTCCCGCCCAGCAACCCGGTCGTCTCGATCGGCACGATCCTTCAGGTGCCCGGGGTCGCGGACGCGGTGCGCAGCACCACCGCGCCGGTGGTCGGCGTCTCCCCCATCATCGGCGGGGCCCCCGTGCGCGGCATGGCAGACGCCTGCCTGCGCACGATCGGCGTCGACACGACCGCGGCGGGCGTCGGTGCCCACTACGGGTCCCGCCACCAGGGCGGCCTGCTGGATGCCTGGATCATCGACGAGGCCGATGCCGCCGATGCCCCGCTGGTCGAGGCTGCCGGCCTCCGCTGCACCGTGGCGCCCACGCTGATGACCGACGTCTCGGCCGCCGGCAGTCTCGCGCGAGTGTGCCTGACGACGGCCGGGCTGGCCTGACCCATGTCGGTCGAGCCGTCCCTTCAGGTCGTCGCTCCGGACGGCATTCCGAATGTCCGTCCGGGCGATGACCTCGTCGCGCTGCTGCTCCAGCCCCTGACCGCGGTCGCGTGGCCCGACGGAAGTCGCGGGCTTCATGACGGCGACATCGTCGTCATCACGAGCAAGGTGGTCGCCAAGGCCGAGGGGCGCGTCATGGCGGCCGACGGCCGAGACGATGTCATCGCCCTCGACACCGTGCG
>DMPC01000191.1:5881-8236 GCA_003456155.1 Actinomycetota bacterium
CCCGACGCGTCGGCGCGGGCCATCCGGGCCGGACTCCAGGAGCTCACCGGACTGCGCCTCGGTGTCCTCATCACCGACACCATGGGTCGCCCCTGGCGCCTCGGCGTCAGCGACAGTGCCATCGGGGCGGCCGGCGTGCAGGTGCTCGACGATCACACCGGCCGACAGGACGCCTACGGTCGGACGCTCGAGATGACCATGATCGCCATCGCCGACGAGGCGAGCAGCGCTGCGGACCTGGTCAAGGGGAAGTCCTCCGGGCGCCCCGTTGCCGTGGTGCGCGGTCTCGACGCCTTCGTGACGCGAGAGGACGGCCCCGGAGCGGCCGCCGTCATCCGGTCGTCCGAGGAGGATCTGTTCAGCCTCGGCACCGAGGAGGCGATCACTCTCGGTCGACGCACGGCCGCCGCGTCGCGTCGGACGATCCGCCGCTTCACATCGGAGGAGGTTCCCCGCGACGTGATCGAGGCCGCAGTCGCCGCCGCGATCACCGCCCCGGCGCCCCACCACACGACCCCGTGGCGCTTCCTCGCGATGCTCCCCGGACCGGAGAGGGAGGGGCTGCTGGATGCGATGCGCGATCGGTGGCGGGCGGATCTGGCCGGCATCGACGGCCGGGACGAGGAGTCGATCGCCCGGCGCGTCTCCCGCGGCGACCTGCTGCGCACCGCTCCCCTCATCGTGCTGCCCTTCCTGGACCTCGCGGATGCGGCCCACGACTATCCGGACGAGCGTCGACGGCACTTCGAGCGCGACCTGTTCATGGTCGCCGGTGGGGCCGCGGTGCAGAACCTCATGGTGTCCCTCGCCGCGGACGGCTGGGGCTCGGCCTGGATCTCGTCGACGGTGTTCTGCCCGGAGACGGTTCAGCAGGTTCTCGACCTGCCCGCGAGCTGGCAGCCGCTCGGAGCGGTCGCGGTGGGACGCCCCGCCGAGCCTGCGTCCGACCGTCCGCCGCGCGACCCTGGTGCGCACCTGACCTGGCGCTGACGCGCACGGGTCACGCGTCGCTGGAGAACCGGATCGATCCGTCGGCGATCTGCGCCCCCGGCCAGACTCGGGCGCCGTCGAGCAGCTCGTTGCCCCGGCCGATCACCGCCCCGTCACCGATGACGGCACCGCGCACCACACTGCCGACTCCGATCACCGCCCCGACCCCGACGATGCTGTTCTCCACATGCGCTCCGTCGGCGATGCGCGCACCATCGAAGACCACCGCACCGTTCACGATCGCGCCCGCGCCGATCACCGAGTCGCGTCCGACGACGGTCCCGCCGTGAACCTGCGCGTCGGAAGCGATCTGCGCACCCGACAGAGTGAGGAAGTCGCCGACCGACGGCACCGCCGGACTCGGCGCAGAGCCGAGCACGAGATCGCAGGAGCCCTGGACGAATGCGAGCGGCGTGCCGAGATCCAGCCAGTAGCCGCTGTCGACGACACCGGTCACGAGGGCCCCCTCGGCGAGCAGACCCGGGAAGGTCTCCCGCTCGACCGAGACCGGCCTGCCCGCGGGGATCCGGTCGATCACCCGGCGCGTGAAGACGTAGCAGCCGGCGTTGATGTTGTGGGTGACGATCTCCTCCGCGGTCTTCGGCTTCTCGAGGAAGGCCGTCACGCGGCCGGACTGATCGGTCGGCACCAGCCCATAGGCGCGCGGATCGTCGACCGGTGTCAGGTAGAGCGTGACGTCGCTCCCGGTGTCGCGGTGGTGCCGCACCAGCCCGTCGATGTCGACTCCGCTGAGGACGTCGCCGTTGAACACCAGGACCGGATCGTCCGGTCCGGAGTCCAGGTGCGGAAGCGCGTGGCGGATCGCTCCACCCGTACCCAGCGGCTCGTCCTCCGTCGCGATGACGACCTCGATCCCGAGGTCGGCGTCGTCGATGAACTCGCGGAAGACCTCGGCCTTGTAGGACGTGGCGAGCACGATGCGGGTCACGCCAGCGTCGCGCGCCCGGGTGATCTGGTGCACCGTGAAGGGCACCCCGGCGACCGGGAGCATCGGCTTGGGCGTGTTGATGGTCAGGGGTCGCAGGCGGGTCCCCTGACCCCCGACGAGGAGCACGGCTTCAGTCACGTCCCTCAGGGTGCCACAACACGATCGGCGCCCGGTCGCTACCGTGCCGGGATGGACGTGTGGACAGTGCTGCAGCAGCGAGCGCGGCGATCCGGCGGCGCACCGCTGGTGACCTACCTCGATGCAGCTACCGGGGAGCGCACCGAGCTCTCCGCGACGAGCCTCGCCAACGCGGCCGCGAAGATCGCCAACGCCCTGCGCGATGAGTACGGGCTGGAGCCGGGCGACACGGTCGCGCTCGACCTGCCGCTGCACTGGCAGCGCTCCACCTGGTGCGC
>DMPC01000175.1:0-1595 GCA_003456155.1 Actinomycetota bacterium
GGCCCGGTGGTCCGAGGGTTCGCCGCCATCGGTCGTGGCCTGCGCGCCGCCTGGCTCGGGCTCGCGCACCTGGTCGGATCCGTGGCCCGGGCGTTCGGGCGCGGGGCACGGGACCTTGACCCCGCTCACCGCCGAGACGGGCTCGGGCTTGCCCTGGTGGTAGGTGCGGCGGCGCTCGTGGCCGCCACCTGGTTCGGGGTCGACGGCTGGTTCCTGGCCTGGGCAGACATGGTGGTCACCGCGGTCATCGGTGCCCTCGCCTGGCTGACGCCCGTTCTATGCCTGGCCTTGGCCTGGCGCTTCCTTCGGCACCCGGACGAGAACGCGACGACAGGGCGCCTGGTCATCGGCGCGGCTGCCGTCCTCGCGGGGGCCATCGGCCTGTGGCACCTCGCCGCGGGTGCAGCGACCCCCAGCGACGGTGCGGAGGCGATGGCATCCGGCGGTGGCGTCGTCGGATGGGTGGTGACCGCCCCGATCGTGTCGGCCATCGGCCCCATCGTGACCGGGATCGCCCTTCTGCTGCTCATGCTCTTCGGACTGATGGTCCTGACCGCCACGCCCGTCGAGGCGGTGCGCACGCGCATCGTCGCCTCCCTCCGGTGGATCGGTCGCCTCCTGCGCCGCGGCGGTCGTCGCGATCCGCGGGAGGCGACCCCGGCCGATGCCGGCGAGACGGAGGACGATGAGGCGAGCACGTCCCCGGCCTGGGGGACAGCGCAGTTCGAGGTCGAGGAGGACCTCGATCCCGAGGACCGTGCGAGGGAAGCTGAGGAGTTCGCGCCGCATCACACGGTGGTGCTGGAGGACGAGGAGCGTCCCGCTGCGATCCTGATGACCGGTGTCACGCCGCTTGCGGGCGAGGATGTCCTGGTGGAGCCGGGGCATCCGGCGCGACAGGACACGGTGGTGGTGGAAGCCGAGTCGGCGGCGCCCCGGCAGCTCACCATCCCCCGCCGCACGGCCTACCGGCTTCCGAAGAAGGATGTCCTGAAGACTGGACCGGCTCACAAGAAGGCCACCCGATCCAACGATCAGGTGGTCGCGGCGCTGACCGAGGTTCTCGAGCAGTTCTCCATTGATGCCGAGGTCACCGGGTTCATGCGCGGCCCGACTGTGACGCGCTACGAGATCGAGCTGGGCCCGAGCGTGAAGGTCGAGCGGGTCACAGCGCTGTCCAAGAACATCGCCTACGCGGTTGCCAGCGCCGACGTTCGGATCCTCAGCCCGATCCCGGGCAAGAAGGCGATCGGCGTGGAGATCCCCAACTCCGATCGGGAGCTCGTGGCGCTCGGCGACGTCCTGCGCAGCAGTTCGGCCACCAGCGATCACCATGCCATGGCAGTGGCTCTTGGCAAGGACGTCGAGGGCGGCTTCGTCCTGGCGAATCTCGCACGGATGCCGCACATTCTCGTGGCGGGAGCGACGGGCGCGGGCAAGTCCAGCTGCATCAACAGCCTGATCACATCGATTCTCATGAGGGCGACGCCCGACGAGGTCCGGATGATCCTGGTCGATCCCAAGCGCGTCGAGCTCTCGGCCTACGAGGGCGTTCCTCATCTGATCACGCCGATCATCACGAACCCCAAGAAGGC
>DMPC01000175.1:1759-5583 GCA_003456155.1 Actinomycetota bacterium
TCATCACGAACCCCAAGAAGGCGGCGGATGCCCTCCAATGGGTGGTCAAGGAGATGGACCGGCGCTACGACGATCTGGCGCATTTCGGCTACCGCCACATCGACGAGTTCAACAAGGCGGTTCGCTCGGGCAAGGTGCGACCGCTGCCCGGCAGCGAGCGTCTCATTGAGCCGTACCCGTATCTGCTGGTGATCGTCGATGAGCTGGCCGACCTGATGATGGTGGCGCCCCGGGACGTGGAGGACTCCATCGTCCGGATCACGCAGCTGGCCCGAGCGGCCGGTATCCATTTGGTCCTGGCCACCCAGCGCCCGAGTGTTGATGTGGTCACGGGTCTGATCAAGGCCAATGTCCCGAGCCGTCTTGCGTTCGCGACGTCGAGTCTGGCGGACAGCCGGGTCATCCTCGATCAGCCGGGTGCGGAGAAGCTCGTCGGCCAGGGAGACGGACTCTTCCTCCCGATGGGAGCGAACAAGCCGCTGCGCATTCAGGGCGCCTACGTCTCCGAGGCGGAGATCGCCGCGGTGGTGAGCCACTGCAAGCAGCAGGCCGAGGCCGACTACCTCGAGGAGGTGACGGCGGCCCCCGTCTCGACGAAGGAGATCGACGAGGAGGTGGGCGATGACATGGACCTGCTTCTCCAGGCGGTCGAACTGGTCGTCTCCACCCAGTTCGGCTCGACCTCGATGCTCCAGCGCAAGCTCCGAGTCGGCTTCGCCAAGGCCGGTCGCCTGATGGACCTCATGGAGAGCAGGGGCGTTGTCGGTCCCAGTGAGGGCAGCAAGGCGCGGGAGGTGCTGGTCAAGCCCGACGAGCTGGCCGGCCTGCTCGTCGTGATCCGGGGCGGCGGAAGCTGATCGGCACGCCGGTGCCAATGATCCTGCGCGCGGGTGGCAGACGGCCTACCATGTCGACAACGGTGTGGATGGGATCGGCGAGCGGAGTTCGATGTCGACAGGCTCGATGATCAGACAGGCCCGGGAGTCGGCGGGTCTGTCGCTCGACGATGTGGCCGGCCATACCAAGATCAGGGCGTCGATCCTCGCGGCCATGGAGGACGATGACTTCTCGCACTGCGGTGGTGACGTCTATGCCCGAGGTCAACTGCGGTCGATTGCGGTCTTCGTGGGTCTGAATCCCGACGACGTCGTTGACTCCTTCGACGCCGGGGCCTGATTCCGCCGGTTGGGGTGGTCTGGCGGGCCGGTTCGGTCCGGGTGTCCGTAGGCTGGGCCGGTGACGTCTGCCCCTCCCCGTCGTGTCGCAGTGATCACCCTGGGATGTGCTCGCAACGAGGTCGACTCGGAGGAACTGGCGGGCCGCCTCGCAGCGGAGGGGTGGGAGCTCGTCGATGAGCCGGCCGACGCGGAGGCGGTGCTGGTCAACACCTGCGGCTTCGTGGATGTGGCCAAGAAGGACTCGATCGACACCATCCTTGCTGCCGCAGACCTCAAGGCATCCGACTCCGGTCCTCGCGCGGTGGTGGCTGTCGGCTGTCTCGCCGAGCGCTATGGCGAGGAGCTCGCGAGCAGCCTTCCCGAGGCCGATGCCGTGCTGGGCTTCGATGACTACTCCGATATCTCCACCAGGCTGACGGCGATCGTCGCGGGCGAACGCCATGTCGCACACGCACCCCGCGACCGACGACATCTGCTTCCGCTGTCACCGGTGGAGAGACCGGCCGTCGCCCAGGACATCCCAGGCCATGCGAGTGTGGCCCCAGGCGCTGACGAAGCGGTCGGCGGTTGGTCTCCTCCTGTCCTGCGCCGCAGGCTCGAGGGCAGTCCGGTGGCCCCGGTCAAGCTCGCGTCCGGCTGTGATCGTCGTTGCACGTTCTGTGCCATTCCCAGTTTCCGAGGCTCCTTCATCTCACGCCCTCCGCAGGACGTCCTGACCGAGATGTCCTGGCTGACGGGCCAGGGCGTCCGCGAGGTCGTCCTCGTCAGTGAGAACTCGACGTCCTATGGCAAGGACCTCGGGGATCTCCGGCTGCTCGAGGAACTGCTCGCCGGGATGGGCGAAACCGGTGTCGCGCGGGTTCGGGTCGCGTATCTGCAGCCGGCAGAGGTCCGGCCGGGACTGCTGGAGACGATCGCCCGGGAGCCTCTCGTGGCGTCCTACTTCGACCTGTCGTTCCAGCATGCCAGTCCGACGGTTCTGCGTCGTATGCGGCGATTCGGGGGTCGGGAGGAGTTTCTTGGCCTGATCTCGCGCATTCGCGAGCTCGCTCCGGATGCGGGCATTCGCAGCAACGTCATCGTCGGATTCCCGGGGGAGACGCAGGAGGAGTTCGATGATCTGATGGCGTTCCTCGAGGCGGCCAGGCTCGACGCTGTCGGCGTCTTCGGGTACAGCGATGAGGACGGGACCGAGGCGGCCATGCTTCCGGGGAAGCTCTCGGACGAGATCATCGCCAGCCGCGTCGAGGAGGCCACGACGATGGCTGAGGAGGTCATGGCCCAACGGGCCGAGGAGCGGATCGGCCAGCGTCTGGAGATCCTCATCGAGTCCGTGGAGGAGGACGACCTGGGCCGGTGGGTGGCGACGGGTCGCGCCGAGCATCAGGGTCCCGATGACGGGAGCACAGCGGTGGTCCTGAGCGGTCCGGGCCGAGTGGTGCCCGGGGATCTCATCACCGCCGTGGCCATCGACGCGCTGGGTGTGGATCTCGTAGCTGAGCCGGTATCCGATGAGGATCGCGTGCGCTGATGCGGCCGGTCCGACCGGATCCTGCCGGTGCCCCCGCGACGTCGGTCCATCCCCTGAACCTGCCCAATGCGCTCACCGTGCTGCGTGTTGTCTGCGTTCCGGTGATCGGCTACCTGCTCTGGGTGGACGGTGGCGCCAACGGCGCGGCACGCGATGCGGCTGCTCTCCTGTTCGTTGCGGCATCGCTCACGGATCTGGCGGACGGTGCGATCGCCCGCCGATACGGACTCGTGACGACGTTCGGCAAGATCGCTGATCCGATTGCTGACAAGGCGCTCACCGGAGTCGCACTGATCGGACTGTCCCTTCTGGGTGACCTCGCCTGGTGGGTCACCGCCGTGATCCTCGTGCGCGAGGTCGGTGTCACGCTCCTGCGCTTCTGGGTCATCCAGCACGGGGTGATCCCTGCCAGTCGAGGGGGCAAGGCGAAGACGCTCGTGCAGACCGTCGCCATCGCGATGTACCTCGCCGACCTTCCCTGGGTCTGGTGGGACGTCTCCAAGGCCGTTGTCATGGGCGTCGCCGTGGTGCTGACGGTGGTCACCGGCATCGACTACCTCGTCCGCGCCTGGCGGCTGCGTCTCAGCGGGACACCGGCGACGCAGGTCGGTGATCGCGCGTGAGAGCAGTCGAGGAGGTCCTCGCTCGTCTGCGTGGGAGGGGCTGGACCCTGGCCACGGCGGAGTCGCTCACCGCGGGTCGGGTCGCGTCCTCGGCCGCTGACGTCCCGGGCTGCTCGGATGTCCTGCGCGGGGGGATCGTCGCCTATCAGCCGGACGTGAAGGTGACCCTGCTCTCGGTGCCGGGTGCCGACATCGGACGGGGTGTGGTGAGCGCAGCCGTGGCAGAGGCCATGGCTCACGGGGCCTGTGCGGTGCTGGGGGCGGATGTGGGGATTGCCACGACAGGAGTGGCGGGTCCGCAGCCGCACGCGGGTGAGCCGGTCGGCTCGGTCTGGATCGCCGTCGTCGGTCCGGGACTCTCGACCACCGAGCACCTGGACCTGACCGGTGACCGCGAGGCCATCCGTGCGGCGACGGTGGAGGCCTGCTGGGACCTGGTGCTGCGAGTGGTCCCCTCATCGGGGGACGTCGTCGGGAATATCGCCGGGAATA
>DMPC01000175.1:5760-6789 GCA_003456155.1 Actinomycetota bacterium
CGGGAATATCGCCGGGAATACCGCCGGGCACTGACGTGTTGGCGTGAGGAGCGGTGCACCTGCATCATGCCGCTGCCTCGCGGCAGCATCAGGCGCGAGGTACTCTTGATCGAACGCTCGGAAGGGAGGCGTCATGATCGTTCTGCGTCAGGTCATCGGCGACGAACTGCGTCGCCGCCGGCAGGATCAGGGCCGCACCCTGCGTGACGTCTCCGGAGCCGCTGCGGTATCGCTCGGCTACCTGTCGGAGGTGGAGCGAGGGCAGAAGGAGGCGTCCAGCGAATTGCTGGCGGCGATCTGCGATGCGCTCGAGGTCTCCCTCTCCGACGTCCTCGCCTCGGTGAGCAGCCAGGTTGCGGTGGCGGAGTCGGCGAACCCGGTTCTCGCACCCGTCTAGGGGGCCTTGTCGTCCGCCGTTCGCTCCCGTCGAGCGCTGCAGCGACGCATCGCCTTGCTCAACCCGGGCCTGCGGCCCTTTCCTCGCGCTGATGGGGCAGACTGCGGCCGTGCGGCTGACGGACTTCTGGGAGCGGATGGACGAGGTTTTCGGGGCCACGTATGCCCGATCCTGGGCGCACGACATCGTCCTGCCTGATCTGGGCTGCACGGTCGATCAGGCCATCGCGTCCGGGATCGACACCAAGGAGGTGTGGCGGGCTGTGTGCTCCGCCACCGAGGTGCCGGGAACGCTGACATGAGGAGCAGTGCGCCATCACTGCGCTATCTGACCGTCGTGACATACGGACGCACCGGCAGCACGGCGCTCCAGTCGGCTCTCAACGCCCTGCCGGGAGTGCTCGTGCGGGGAGAGAACTACGGAGCCTTTCGCGGACTTCATGACTACGTGCAGGCACTCTCCGAGACGGCGGACCGCCATCACTCCGGGAGGCCGACCCACCCGTGGTTCGGCTCGGCGAAACTCGATGTCGACACCGTGGTGTCAGGCCTGCGCGATCAGGTGCTGGCGACCGTGCTGCGCCCCTCCCGCACGACGCGTTGGGTGGGGTTCAAGGAGGTGCGCTACGAGCC
>DMPC01000175.1:6956-7424 GCA_003456155.1 Actinomycetota bacterium
TCAAGGAGGTGCGCTACGAGCCGGGCCACTTCGCGGACTACGACCTGCTGCTGGAGTACCTGCTTTTCCTCGACAAGCTCTTCCCGGGCATCGTCTATCTGATGAACGTGCGGTCTCCGGAGCTTGCGGCGCAGAGCGGCTGGTGGCCCGAGCATGGGGACGCGGCCGCGGTGCTGAAGGTGACCCGTGAGCGGCTTGAGCGTGCCGTGCGCGACTTGACGGCTGCGCTCGGGCCCCAGCGCGCGATCCTGCTCGACTATGACGCCTGGGCGAGACGGCCCGAGGAGCTCATGGCTGGCTTGAGCGGTCTGGGACTTCCGCGAGACGATGCCGCAGTCCGCGAGGCGCTGGCCACTCGGCTGCCTCATGGCAGGCACGCTGTGGATGACGACGACCCTGCCGTCGACGGTGGGCACGAGTCGACATCGGTGGTCGAGACCGAGTCATGACGGAGGTGCTGACGCTCAG
>DMPC01000022.1 GCA_003456155.1 Actinomycetota bacterium
GTGATCCCGTGCCGCGTCGGACCCACATCGATCTGGATGCCGTTGTAGGCGAGGATGTCGGCCGAACGACGCACGTGATCCCAGTCGTCCAGCCACCACGCGAAGTGGTGAAGCCCACCGTTCGCCCCGGCCACGATCGCCAGGTCGTGGGGCCGATGGGAGGTCTCCATCCACACCGCCATCTGGTGGCCCGCGCCATCCACCAGCTGCTCGGTCACTCGGAAGCCGAAGACGTCCTGGTAGAACTGCGCCGAGTCGCCGACCTCCTCGGCGGTCACGAGAACATGGTCCAGCCGAGGCGGAGCAATGCCCTTGAGTCCTTCCACGAAGGGCGCAGGATTGATGGGCGCCGTGGCCCGTCCCACCATCTCGATGTCGTGGACGAGCTCCATCTGCTGACCGGAAGGTGTCTCGAAGCGGATCGACTCGCCCTGCCCGACAGCCTCACCCTTGGAGACCCGGCGGACGGGGAAGCCGTAGCGCTGCACCGCATTCTCGAGATCGTCCAGGTCGGACTCGTGCTCGACCTTGAAGGACATCTGGTCGAAGCCGACGCGGGGGCCGTAGGTGAGACGCAGGGAATGGTGGTTGGGCTCGTCCCAGCACTTGAGGTAGACGGAGTCCTCGTCCCGCTCGACCTCCTGAAGGCCGATCACCTCCGTGTAGTAGGCCGTGGCCAGATCCAGGTCCGTCACCGTGATGTCGACGTGCCCGAGTCGAAGGATGCCCATGCGCGCTCCCGTTCCCTGCCGCGAGCAGAACGATGTCTGCTGTGTGTCAGGGACGCTAGACAGGAAGCGTCCCGCATGGAAGCACAACGTCCCCACATGCGGGACGCATCCTGCTACCGTCCCGCGACATGAGCCAGACGAGCGGCCCCGAGTCCATGCGGCAAGCAATGGCCGATTACGTGGCCGGGGTTCATCGCGCCTACCTCGAGGCGACGCAGGGTCTCGCGCCGGCCGATCGGGGGCGCCTCCCGCTGACGGCAGCGGGCTCGTTCACGGTGGCCGCCATCGGTACCCGGAACCTGCATGTCATCGCCACCACCGACCGACTCCCCCCGCCCCAGGGTCCCGAGGTGGCGATCGATGCGGCAGAGGGTGACCTGACATGGACCCTGCGCTTCTTCGATCCGGTGGTGCTCCCGGCTCTGGGCCTGCTCGATGAAAGTGAGGGAGCCCGCCCCGAACGCGTCCGCGATCTGCTGGGGATCGGCTCCGTCGTCTACCACCTCACTGTCCCTCCCGGAGGCGGACTGAGCGCCCACCATGCCCTGCACTCCGGCACCGGTCTGGCCCACACGCATGCGGCGGCGTCCCGCGACTACGACTCGATCGCGGCACTCCTGCCGGAGCGATCCGATGCCGTCATCGAGATGCGCGCAGCGGAGGCGGCGGAGTTGGGAATCAGCGTCCTGCTGCTCGCCCGGCTCCTGGCTCCGTCGGATCCGGAGTTGGCCGGCATGGCGCCGGGGACCCCGGCCCAGGACGTGCGACGCCGCCTGCTGACCTACCTGCGGGGGCCGCGATGACCGAGATCCGCACGGATCCGCAGGACGAGGATTCGCAGGACGAGGATTCGCAGGGGAACGACCTGCAGGCACCCGAGGCCGTGGAGAAGGCGAACCCGGGCCGTCAGCACTCGACCCTCTCGAGCGTGCGCAACGCAGCGCGACTGCTCAAGGAGTTCTCCTACGGCAGCAGGGAGATCGGGGTCACCGAGCTCTCGCGTCGTCTCGGGATCGGCAAGAGCACCGCGCATCGGCTTCTGCACACGCTCGCCGAGGAGCGCCTGCTCGAGCGAGACCCATACACCGGGGCCTATCGACTGGGCCTGGCCATGTACGAGCTCGGTTCGGTGGTGTCCGCGCACACCGACATTCACGAGGCGTGTGCCCCCGTCGTCGACCAGTTGCGCAACGCGACTCGGGAGACCGTTCAGGTGGGCGTCCTGGACGGTCGGGAGGTCGTCTACGTCGAACGTCGGGAGAGTCCGCAGACCATTCGCCTCTTCGGCCGGGTCGGGCACCGGAACGATGCGCACTGCACGAGCACCGGGAAGGTCCTGCTGGCCTTCCTGCCTCCGGATCGGCTGGAGTTCCTGCTGCAGGACTGGGTCCTGCGCGCACAGACCCCCTTCACGATCACCGATCCCGCACGCCTGCTCGGGCAGCTGGAGGAGGTCCGTGCTCGCGGCTGGGCCGAGCAGGTCAATGAGACGGAGATGGGCGCCGCCTCCATCGCCGCGCCCATCCGCAACGGTCTCGGCGACGTGGTTGCCGCTCTGTCGGTCGCTGGACCGGTGCAGCGCCTGCAGGGTGAATCGCTTCGCCGCTTCGCCCGCCCAATGCTGGATGCCGCCGCCGCGATCAGTCGAAGAATGGGGTTCCGCGATGCGGTACCGGGAGGCCCGCCTCGAGCGCAACGCTGATAGGCAGGACTCCTGACCTCGACCGATCCGTCCCCTGCCCGCACCGTCCGACCCTCCCCCACCCGCCAGCAGCCGGTCACGACACCACCGAGAGGATCCTCTGTGAGCCAGATCCTGAGCGACGCCCAGGCCCGCGCGCACGCCGATCGACTCCTGCAGGCACGCGACACCGGAGTGCCGATACCGCCCTTCACCGATGAGAACCCCGAGTTGGGCGTGGCCGACGGATACGCCATCCAGACCCACCTGGTGCGTTCCCTTCTCGATCGGGGTGAGCGCGTGGCGGGCTACAAGCTCGGCCTCACATCGCGTCCGATGCAGGAGTTGCTGGGGGTGGACTCCCCTGACTTCGGGCCGGTCTTCGCATCCGGGGTGCATCGTGACGGCGTTCAACTGCCCGTCGATGCCTTCATCGCTCCGCGGATCGAGGGAGAGATCGCCGTGGTGCTAGAGCGGGACCTCTCTGGTCCTGACTGCACCGCCATCGATGCCCGACGGGCCACTGCCGGACTCGTCGCTGCCCTGGAGATCGTGGACTCACGGATCATCGACTGGCGGATCAAGCTCGCCGACACGGTCGCCGACCTCGCCAGCAGCGGCGCCATCGCGGTCAGCAGCAACGTGGTACCTGTTGACGGCTTCGACCCGCGACTGATCGGCATGGTGCTGACGAGGAACGGAGAGGTCGTCGCCACCGGTGCCGGGGCAGCAGCCCTGGGCGACCCGATGACAGATGTGGCCTGGCTGGCGAACACGCTCGCGCCCATGGGCGTGAGCCTCCCCGCGGGAAGCATCATCATGACCGGCGCCCTGCACGCGATGGTGCCCGTTGCGCCTGGGGATGTCTTCCGTGCCGACTTCGACCGACTCGGCCCGATCACGATCACGATGGCGAAGGAGCAGTAATGCGGTGCGCGATCCTGGGGTCCGGCAACATCGGTACCGACTTGATGATGAAGCTCATGAAGGGCACGGATGCCTCCGGCCATGGATCCACTCCCCTGGAACTCGTAGCGCTGGTGGGGATCGACCCCTCATCCGATGGCCTTGCCCGGGCCCGTCGACTCGGCATCGAGGGTCCGCACGACGGCCCCGGCTGGATTCTCGAGCATGCCGA
>DMPC01000124.1:0-2252 GCA_003456155.1 Actinomycetota bacterium
CCGGGTCGACAGCGACCGTCACACCGCGCTCGGGTCGCGGGTTCGCCGGCGCGAGCGCCGAACGGGGCACGAGCTCGCCAGCCGTCACCGGCCAGCGCAGCACCCCGGTCACCTCATCAGCCGCCGTCAGGTAGCCCGTCGCGAGCGACGACGGGATCGCCACCGGCTCAAGATCCTGCGGCGCCGACCCCACCGACAGATCCCGCGTCGCCTGGAGCACGACGACCGTGTCCTCCCCGCGCCCCAGCAGGACAGCGCCGACCAGGGCCGAGACGGCGAGCAGCGCCAGGCCACCCCAGACCCGGGCATCGGACAGGCGCGCCCGGGACTGCCGCATGGTCACCCGCCCCGGAGCGGATCCCGACGTCAGGGCGTCGGCCTCGACGCGTCGATCTCGGGTCATCGTCATTGCTCGGTCCCTCCCGTGCCGGTCGGAGGAAGCATCACCCGAATGCGGCCGAATCGCGAACGGCTATCCACAGGCGCCCGGTCGGTGGCCGACCACGGGTCATCTTTGGCACCATCAGGGGGTGGCCCCCCGCTTCCTCACTCTCGCCGACGTTGCCGAGACCCTCAACATCTCCGCGGCGCAGACCTACGCCCTCGTCCGCAGCGGTGATCTGCCCGCCATCAAGATCGGTGGCCGCGGCCAGTGGCGCGTGGAGTCGAGCGCCCTCGAGGAGTTCATCAGCCGCAAGTACGAGCAGACGCGCGCATTCGTGCAGTCCCATCCGTTCGGATCGGACGACGAGTCAGCCCGGCAGGACGACTGAGGCCCCACGCTCCCCAGCGGGGATCATCCAGTACTCGACGGCCCCGAACGGCACTGCCACCCTGTCGGCAGAGCCCAGTTCGACCAGTTCGACATGGTCGGCGGCCACCAGCACCACCGTGCCGGCCAGCACGGTGCCGTCTGCCAGGGCGACACGAATCACCGCACCCTCCTCACCGACTCCTCGCAGCCAGGAGCCGATCGATGTCCCAGGCCCGACGGGCAGGCCACCGGGCCGTCCATCCTCCGGATCCACCGGGCGAAGCGCGACGCGTGATCCGCGCAGGCAGACGATCGCCGCGACGCAGACGAGGCTGACGGCCCCCGACTCCTCGCGAAGCCCCAGGTGCCCCGCAACCTCGTCGCCGTCCAGCACCTCTCCTGCGAGAGATGCACCGCTGCGCAGCTGCACGCGGACGTGTCCACGGCGATCGACCAGGTGAACGCGAGCCGCCTCGGCGACGAAGACGTCGTAGGCCTCGGCGGCGACATCCGCGGCCAGGTCGCTCTCGACCTCGGCCGCCGCCTCCCACCAGATCCGTAGCGGGTCCATGAGCGCAGGATGCCCCCGCGCTGATCCCGCCAAACCCCCCGAGTCGACTCGGCCCTGAATCCTGCGCGACCTCGTACTCGGGCGCGCCCGTGAGGTTTGGACGCATCGGGCCCGGGGAAGACCTGTGCCAGGAGTTGTCCACCGGCACGGAGGACTCCTTGACATGCAGGCAAGTGCTGTCATACAAACGCAAACACAAGCAAACGCAGGTACTGCCTCACCCGAGGCCCGCGGCCCCCGACGCGGACGACCATGCGTCCACCGCGAGGGGAGTGCCGTGAGCACCGCAGACAACGCACGAGACAACGACCGCGAGACCGCCGCCCGTGAGGCAGCCGCCCTTGCGCCCGCACCGCACGAGGGGACGGAGCCTCCCCGGCTCCGGCTGATCCGGGGAGAGGGCTCAGGAGCCCGGCAGCTCGCCCTGCCCCTGGAGTACGAAGTCGCACCCGGGGTGCCCGCGATCCCGCCGGTGCCCGCGCATCTACACCTGGTGACGGATGCCCCGGCCATGCCCGAGGGACTGCCCCCGGCCGGCCTGTGGACGGCCCGACTCGCCCGGGCGATCGTCGAGGTTGCCCAGGGCGAGAGGCCCGCAGCACAGCTTGCCGGGCACCTCAGCCGCGATCAGCTCACCCGACTGACCCTGCGCGGCAATGCCGTGGCTCGCCACCCCTCCAGTCGCCAGCAGCGCGGGGCCACGCGCATGCGCCAGGTGCGCGGCGTGCGGGTGTGCCCGGTCGCCCCCGGCATCGTCGAGACCTCGGCCGTCCTGATCGGCGGCCAGCGCGCCCAGGCCATCGCCCTGCGACTCGAGGCCGTGGGCCAGCAGTGGCTGGCCACCGCCGTCGAACTGGGCTGATCGATCAGCGGCTGCGCTTGCGGTTCTGCCGCTCGGCACGCCGACGCTCGGCGCGGGACGCGTTT
>DMPC01000124.1:2473-2833 GCA_003456155.1 Actinomycetota bacterium
CGACGACCCCGCCATCCTCGAGTTCCATCTCGCCGTGCACGATCTCGCCGCTCTCCCCGGGCGCGCTGTACTCCAGGTGCGCCGGACGAGCCGGGCCCAGGCCCGGAGCAACGATCTCCGGCTCAGGCGCACGCTCCGCGGCCTGGGCTCCGGCAGCCACCGCGGCGCCCAGCGCTGCGGCTGCTCCCGAGCCGGTGGCGTCCACCAGGCCTTCGACGATCTCCGCCGTCTCGTCGGAGACAGGCTGCTTCACCTGGACCTCGGCATTGAACAGGTAGCTGACCGTCTCCTCCTCGATGGCATCCATCATCGCGTTGAAGAGGTCGAAGCCCTCCCGCTGGTACTCGATCAGCGGATCGC
>DMPC01000124.1:3027-3652 GCA_003456155.1 Actinomycetota bacterium
CCATCGCGCGCAGGCCGATGCCGTCGCGCAGGTAGTCCATCTCGTACAGGTGCTCACGCCACTTGCGGTCGAGGACGGACAAGATCACCCGTCGCTCCAGCTCGCGAGTCACGTCCTCGCCCAGGGACTCCTCACGAGCGTCATAAGCGGCTTCCGCGTCAGCGACCAGCTCGGCGGAGAGGAAGTCCGACGTGAGGGCGTCGCGGGACCCCCCTGCCTCATCCTCGAGATCCTTCACCGTCACGCTGATGGGATAGAGCTGGCCGAGTGCCGTCCACAGCCGGTCGAGATTCCAGGACTCGGGATAGCCCTCCCCGGTGGCGGACTTCACGTAGCCCGCCACGGTGTCACGGATGAACGTGCGCACCTGCTCCTCGATGTCCTCTCCGCTGAGCACGCGTCGACGCTCGTCGTAGATCACCAGACGCTGGCGGTTGAGAACGTCGTCGTACTTCAGGACGTCCTTGCGGATCTCGAAGTTCTGCGCCTCCACCTGCGACTGGGCGGACTTGATGGCGTTGGTGACCATCTTGGCCTCGATCGGGACATCGTCCGGGACGTTGAACCGCCGCAGGAAGGCATCGACCATGTCGGACTTGAACAGCCGCATGAGGTCGTCCTCGAG
>DMPC01000124.1:3829-5211 GCA_003456155.1 Actinomycetota bacterium
CGTCCTCGAGGGACAGGTAGAACTGGGACTCGCCGGGATCACCCTGACGACCGGATCGGCCACGCAGCTGGTTGTCGATCCGGCGCGACTCGTGGCGCTCTGTCGCGAGCACGTACAGTCCCCCGAGCCCGATGACCTCCTCGTGCTCCGCGGCCACGGCGGCCTTCGCCTTCTCGAGCGCCTGCGGCCATGCAGCCTCGTAGGCCTCGGGATCGTCGACCGGCGAGAGGCCCTGCTGCGACAGTGCCGCCGCCGCCATGAACTCCGGGTTTCCTCCCAGGATGATGTCGGTGCCTCGACCCGCCATGTTGGTGGCGACCGTGACGGCACCGCGACGCCCCGCCTGAGCGACGATGGCAGCCTCTCGCTCGTGGTGCTTGGCGTTGAGCACCTCGTGCGGAACCCCGTTCTGCTTCAGCAGCCGGGAGAGGACCTCGGACTTCTCAACGCTGGTCGTTCCGACCAGGATCGGCTGGCCGGTGGCATGCCGTTCGACGATGTCCTCGATGACGGCTGCGTACTTGGCCTGCTCCGTGCGATAGACCAGGTCAGCGTTGTCGATGCGGACCATCTCCCGGTTGGTCGGGATGGGCACGACACCGAGGTCGTAGATCTGGTTGAACTCCGCGGCCTCGGTCATGGCCGTGCCCGTCATGCCGCCGAGCTTGTCGTACAGGCGGAAGAAGTTCTGCAGGGTGACCGTGGCCAGGGTCTGGTTCTCGGCCTTGATCTCCACACCCTCCTTCGCCTCGATCGCCTGATGAAGGCCCTCGTTGTAGCGACGCCCGGAGAGGATGCGGCCGGTGTGCTCGTCGACGATGATGACGTCGCCATCGATCACTACGTAGTCACGGTCCTTCTTGAACAGCTCCTTGGCCCGGATCGCGTTGTTGAGGAAGCCCACCAGCGGGGTGTTGACGGTGTCGTAGAGGTTCTCGACGCCGATCTGATCCTCGACCTTGTCGATCGCCTGCTCGAGGACCCCCACGGTCCGCTTCTTCTCGTCGACCTCGTAGTCCTCGTCGCGCTTGAGCAGGCTGGCGATGCGCGCAAACTCCGCATACCAGGTCGTCGGCTGATCGGCGGGGCCGCTGATGATGAGCGGGGTGCGTGCCTCGTCGATCAGGATGGAGTCGACCTCGTCGACGATCGCGAAATGGTGGCCGCGCTGGACCATCTCCTCCTTCGACCAGGCCATGTTGTCGCGCAGATAGTCGAAGCCGAACTCGTTGTTCGTGCCGTAGGTGATGTCGGCGGCGTAGGCCAGACGTCGCTGGGCAGGGGTCATCTTCGACAGGATCACGCCGACCTCGAGACCGAGGAATCGGTGGATGCGTCCCATCCACTCCGCGTCGCGCTCGGCCAGGTAGTCGTTGACCGTG
>DMPC01000124.1:5394-7595 GCA_003456155.1 Actinomycetota bacterium
TCGTTGACCGTGACGACGTGGACGCCGTTTCCGGCGAGCGCATTGAGGTAGGCCGGCAGGGTTGCGACGAGCGTCTTGCCCTCACCGGTGCGCATCTCCGCGATGTTGCCGAGGTGCAGCGCCGCGCCACCCATGAGCTGCACGTCGTAGTGCCGCTGACCGAGGGTGCGCTTGGCCGCCTCTCGAACGGTCGCGAAGGCCTCGGGGAGGAGGTCGTCGAGGGTCTCGCCCGCAGCCAGGCGCTCGCGGTACTCGTCGGTCAGGGCCCGCAGCTCCTCGTCGGTCAGGTGGACGAAGTCCTCCTCGATCGCATTGACGGCCTTGACGATGCCTTCGAGCTTGCGCAGGATCTTGCCCTCGCCGGCGCGAAGGATCTTGTCGAGCACTCCCACAGTGGGACCTCTCCATCCAGGATGCGTGACCGCGACGGTCACGAGGGACGCCGCGGAGTCGCGGCTCGGTCTACCGCGCCTCCCATCGTAGATGGCGATCGTGCGGGGCACGGAGCAGCAGTGCGAGACTGGCGTCCATGGCCCCTGCGGGAGAGCGCCCGACGCCGATCCTCAGTGACGGCATCGTGACCCTGCGCCCCCTCGATGCCCGGGACATTCCGGACATCACCGCGGCCGGCCAGGACCCCCAGGTCATCGAGAGCTCCGACCTGCCGACCCCCTTCACGCCCGAGGACGCCACGGATCTGGTGTCCGGCGGGGAGGTCGCCCCGGACCACGCCGCTCCCGTGACCTGGGCCCTCACCGTGCTCCCCGATGACCGATGGTCCGGGTCGGTCAGCCTGCTGCCGGATGGCTGCGCGGGCGCCCGGGTGGGCTCGCTCCTCGCGCCCTGGGCGCGCGGGTCTGGACACCTCCCCCGCGCCCTTCGACTCGCCTGCGCGTGGGGCTTTTCGACCCTCGGCCTGGAGGTCGTGACGTGGAGCGCCTACGCGGGGGACGATCTCGCCATGAACGCCGCGCGGCAGGTCGGCTTCCGGATCCCCCGCCACGTGTTCGGCTCATTCGGCGTGCAGCGCGGTCGGCGACGCGACTGCTGGATCGGCACCCTCACCCCGGACGACCTGCGCACGGCGGCACGCCTCGCCGAGGCGCGCCGCGACTACCTCGGGCCCGAGCTAACGCGACGCGAGGTCGATGTTCTGCGCCAACTCGCCCGCGGGCTGGCCAATCGGGCCGTGGCCGCCGAGCTGGGCATCAGCGAGAACACCGTGAAGAACCACGTGCGCAGCATCCTGGAGAAGCTGCAGGCCTCCTCGCGGTCCGAGGCTGTCGTGCGTGCCCTGAACCTGGGCATCGTCTCGCTTCCCGCTGACCAGCCCCGCTGACCGGCGGGTCGATCCGACCTGCGACGTCCACACCCCCGTCGTCCGTCCCCCGCCTCACGATGAGGACGGCCCCCCGCTCCGGACCGCGTCAGCATCGACTCATGCAACTGAGCGACTGGGGATCCGACCTCGCCGACCTCGTCCTCGGACGCGCCTGCCTGATGTGCTCCGCACCCGGACGATCGCTGTGCGGCAGCTGCCTGGAGACACTGCGCAGCGGGGACCACGGCGGCATGGGGCGACTGGACGACCTCGATCCCCGACGCGCCCTGCCGCTGGCCTACGCCCTGCCGTACCGCACGATCGGGTCGACCCTCGTCCTGGCCTACAAGGAGCACGGCCACCACCGCCTGCAGGTGCCGCTGGGAGTGCTGCTGGCCGACGCCCTTCTGCACGCCCTCGAGGGTCAGATCGCCGACGGCACGCTCACCAGCGGCACGCTCACCGGCGGCACCCTCGTCCTCGCCCCGGTTCCCTCCCACCCGCGACCCGCGCGGGGCTTCGACGCTCTCGCGGGCATCGTCCGTCACGCCCAGCGTGAGCTCGCACGACGGCACATCCCCTCCGTGAACGCACCGGTGCTCCAGCTGAGCCGTCGCCACGGCACGCTGAAGAGACTCGATCGCCGGCACCGGATCAGCACGGTGCACGGCACCATGCGGGCCCGGGAGAGCGTCCGGGATCGGCTGCCCCCGGGGCCGGTGGTCGTGGTCGATGACGTGGTCACGAGCGGAGCCACCGCCCGCGAGGCCATCCGCGCCCTGCAGGCGTCGGGCGTGCGCGTGACCGCCGTGGCGGCCGTGGCGCATCAGACGGCGCAGGCGCGTTGAGGGGTGCGGATCAGCCCGGGTACGTGGGAGCT
>DMPC01000124.1:7778-13142 GCA_003456155.1 Actinomycetota bacterium
GCCCGGGTACGTGGGAGCTGATCCGCGGACCCGCTCAGCCCACGAGCCCGCACCGAGCTCGTACACCAGTCCATCGGCAGCGCCGACGAGTGTGGGCAGACCCGGCGCAGCACCCACCGAGACGGGTGCCTCCGGAGCGCCGTTGGGGGTGATCGATCCACGGGCCAGGTCGACGTCGAACACCTGAAGACTGCCAGCACTCTCGCTGCCCAGGACGGACAGCGTGTCGGCGCTCGACCAGGCGACGTCGACGACCTCCGCGAGTCGGGACTCCACACGCACGGGAGCCTCGAGGCTGATCCCGGATGCACTCACCGATGAGCGGATGACGCGGGCGAGGAGCAGTTCCGTGCGCGGGCCTCGGCGAACGATGAGGGCGGCCCGGGTGCCGTCACGGGAAGGAATCACCGACCGCAGTTCCGCGCGTCCGGTCAGGCCATCGACCTTGACGGCGCGTGAGGTGCCCCCGGCCGTGACCGACAGCAGCCCCTCGGTCTCGTCGACCACCCACACCGACGATGACCCGTCAAAGGCCAGTGACGTCGCCACGCCCTCGTCGCGAAGGCGGATCATCGTCGCATCGTCCGCCAGCCTGGCCCGCCAGACGAGGCCCTCGGTGTCGATCCCGGCCAGGGAGAGGGAGTCCGGCGCGACCGCGATGTCGATGAGCACGACCTCGCCGAGTCCGGCACCCCCGGGCACCGATTCGACGCCCTGCGGGTCCAGGGCGACCACGCCCTCGGGGCGGGTGGCATAGCCGCGCGAGCCGACCGGCATCAGGTTGGGGTCGACCGCGGGCCAGGAGTCACGTGGCTGGGGGGTGGCGACGCCGGGCACGCTGAAGAGCTGACCCGCCGCCGTGATCTCCACCGCTTGGACGTCCGGCAGCTGGCGAAGAGTCCACACCAACTGCTGCGACAGCGCCCGACGCGTCTGGTCGTCGGCATCGAGAGCGTTGGCCGTGAGGTCGACCCGGGCGACGCCCGCCTCGATCGGGACCGCATCGATGTTGAGGTCAACGCCGGGCGGAATCCCGGTGCGGACGGCGGGCTGGAGCCATTGCGTCGGCCCCGTGATGAGCCGACGCACGAGCGTCGTGGCGAGTCCCGGTCCGATCACCGGGACCATCCGCGGATCGGGAACGAGCATCGTGAAGGTGGGATTGAAGTAGTAGACGTTGAACGACCGGAACGCGCGATCGACATCGGCCTGCGAGAGCAGCAGGCCCTCCGGGACCCGACTGATGCGCCACTCCCCCTCGACACGCTCGAGGAAGAAGCTGGTGCGCACCTCGGAGCCGGGCGAGGCCACCGAGTAGCGCCCCGATGACGCGATGGAACCCGCATGCAGTGCCCGGAAGGAGACCGCCGTTCCCATCGATGCGAGTGTGGGGAGCCCCTCGTAGACCGTGACGCCTGCATTCGTGTCCCAGGTGCGACTCGCCTCCGGGGTCAGGTAGGTCCGCGCCACCGCGTGGTTGCCGTCGAAGGAGGCCGAGGCGTCGAGGAAGCCCGTCACGATCTCGTCTGCTGTCATGCCGGGTCGAGGCTCGCGCGCGATGACGCGGATGAACTGGTCCTCCGGGTCGACTCCGACCTGCTCGCCCTGCTCGATGGGCCCGGAGGTAGGCACCTGGGCGGTGAAGGAGGCGGACAAGGAGCCGCAGCCGGCCAGCAGGGCGGCGGTCACCAGGAGGGCGCTGACGAGCTGGGCTCGTCGAGAGGCGTGACGTCCCGCATTCCTCATGACGGGTCCGCCCCTCGGATGACGAAGCGGGCGGCAGCGCTCGGGCCACCCCGATCCGACGCTGCGTCCACGGACGGGACCTGCCCCTCGGGTGCAGGGTCGAGACCCACCTCCTGAACCCCGGAGGCGTCAGGCACCTCGGGCGCATAGTCGTCCGCGCTCGGCTCGAGGGGCAGCGGTGACTCCGCGAAGGAGGCCAGTCGATGCCGCGGCAGCGTCAGGCGGAAGCAGGCCCCCCTGCCGGGCTCGCCCCACGCCTCCAGCCAGCCGCCGTGCAGTCGGGCATCCTCGAGGGAGATCGCCAGTCCGAGCCCAGTGCCGCCCGTCGTCCTGGCCCGCGCCGGGTCCGCCCGCCAGAATCGATTGAAGACGAGACTGGATTCACCCGGCCGAAGCCCCACACCGAAGTCGCGAACGGTGACGGCCGCGGCCTCATCGTTCTGCGCGATGCGGACGTCCACGCCACGCAGATCGCCGTGCTCGATCGCGTTCTCGAGCAGGTTGCGCACGATGCGGTCGACCCGGCGCTGGTCGCACATCACGATGCACTCGCGCTCGGCCGTCACGAGGCGCATGTCGAGGCCGGCACGGTCCGCGAGTGGCGCTGCGGAATCAATGGCGCGCTGCACCAGGCCGACGAGATCCACTCGGTCATCGTCGAGGACCGCCGCACCCGCATCGAAGCGAGAGATCTCCAGCAGGTCGGCAAGGAGCGCCTCGAACCGGTCGAGCTGGTTCTGCAGGAGTTCGACCGCCCGCTCAGTTGGAGCATCGAGCTGCTCACGATCCTCGTACACCACATCAGCGGCCATCCGGATGGTCGTCAGGGGTGTGCGCAGCTCGTGCGAGACGTCGGAGACGAACCTCTGCTGCACGCGGGAGAGATCCTCCAACTGCCGGATCTGGCTGGCCAGGCTGGCCGCCATCGCATTGAAGGATGTCGCCAGGCGCGCAAGGTCGTCCGTCCCGCGGACGGGCATGCGCTCGGAGAGGTTTCCGTCGGCGAGCCGGACGGCGGTGCGGGAGGCGGCCCGGACGGGGACGACGACCTGCCGGGTCACCAGCCAGGCGACGCCCGCGACGAGCAGGAGGAGGAGCAGTCCCGTCACGATGACCGCCGACCGGACGAGGTCGAGGGTCTCCTGCTCCTGGGTGAGGGGGAAGAGGTAGTAGAGCTCGTAGGGGCCCACGGTGGGGACCACGAGTGGGGCGCCCACGATGAGCCCGGGAGTGCTGCGCCCGTCGAGGAACAGGATGTCGGTGTAGGTCCATGACTGGCGCCCGGAGCTGGCCACAGCCGCGCGCAGGGCGGGGGGCACCGAGCCCTCCGAAACGAGGTTCGTGCCGCGCTCCGGTGCGTCGGCGATCGCCTCCGACGACAGGAGCAGGACATCGAAGGTCGCCGGGGATCCCGCGCGCGTGGCCAGCGCACTCACGACGCTGTCGACGATCCGGGCCGGGGCGGGGGTCGACGGCCCCGTATCCGCCGCATCAAGAATGCGCCGTGCCTCGCCGAGCCCCGCGGTGGCCTCGCCGACGGAGATGCGCTCCTTCGCGTCCAGCAGGCCGGTCGTGACACGCGAGAGCAGCGAGAGTCCCAGGACCCCGACGACGATGAGGGAGAGCGCAAGGGTCGTCAGCGTGACACGCAGCCACAGCGACCGCCGCCAGATGCGCCGGATCCCGCGCGGCACGGCGAGCAGGACGCGCGAGGTGGCGCTCAGCAGACGGGACATGGTGCGCTGGTCAGGGGCCCGCTAGGCCGGGCCGGCCTTGTACCCGACGCCCCGCACGGTCAGAACGATCTCGGGCGTCTCCGGATCCCGCTCGACCTTCGCGCGCAGACGCTGCACGTGGACGTTCACGAGCCGCGTGTCGGCCGAGTGCCGATACCCCCACACCTCCTGAAGCAGCACCTCCCGCGTGAAGACCTGGCCGGGCTTGCGGGCGAGGCAGGCGAGAAGATCGAACTCCAGCGGAGTGAGGGAGAGCACTTCCTGACCCCGACGGACGACGTGTCCGACGATGTCGATGTGCAGGTCGCCGATCGTCAGCGCCTGAGTGACCGGATCGTCATTGCGTCGGATCCGAGCGCGGATCCGGGCGATGAGCTCCTTCGGCTTGAAGGGCTTGACGATGTAATCGTCCGCTCCCGACTCGAGTCCGACCACCACGTCGACGGTGTCGCTCTTGGCGGTGAGCATGACGATGGGGGTGCCGGACTCCGCGCGGATGGCCCGGCACACATCGACACCATCGCGTCCCGGCAGCATCAGGTCGAGCAGGACGAGATCCGGCTGGGTGCTCCTGAAGGCGTTGACCGCCTCGGCGCCGTCCGAGCAGAACATCGGCTCGAAGCCCTCGCCACGAAGGACGATGCCCAGCATCTCAGACAATGCCGCATCGTCATCGACGACGAGAACCCGGCCACGGGAGCCGTTGATGCCGCCGGAGGGGACGCTCATGGCCCTATGGTGACACGTCGGGCATGCCCACGAGGAGTGCGATCGCACCCGGGGCATTGACGACCCCGTGAGCCAGCATCGCGGCACCCGTCGAACCGGTCCTCCACCTCACCCAGCCGAGCACCAGACCCGTGGGGAGGAGCACGAGGAATCGCGCCGGTTCGAGGTGGAAACCGGCGAAGACGACCGCCGTGATGACGATCGTGAAGAAGGCATTCACGCCCCTCTTGCGCAGCGCCGAGAAGAACAGCCCTCGGAAGAAGATCTCCTCGACGACCGGCGCGCCCACCATGACCAGCAGGGCGAAGGCGACGATGGCGGCGCGACCCGACTCCGCCTCGAGCTCCTCGGCCGCCTCAGCCGCAGCCGAGGTCAGATCGGGTATGAGGGCCTGCATGCCGAGCGCGGCCAGCCCCGAGATGATCAGGGCACCGATACCGGCGGCGAGTCCCCAGCCGGTGTCCCGCCAGGTGAGCTGCAGGCCCAGGTCGATGCGGGCACCGTTGCCGCGCAGCCGGGTGATGAGGATCGGCCAACCGGCGAGGGCCAGCCACGGCACCGTGGTGCCAAGCAGGATGGCGACGCCGACCGGCACATCCAGGGTCCACAGCACGAGCGCAGCAACGAGGCCGAGGACCATCGCGCCACCGAGCCCGATCAGAACGTCCCACAGCCCCCATCGCGGTGGGCGAAGCGACCTGCCCTGGACCTGGGCCTCGATGACGGTCGCGGGGCACCCCGGATAGTCGGGTGGCGCAGGGAGGCGAGGCACCCGCTCACACTAGGACAGCCGTGTGCTCAGCGCTCACGCGCCGAGATCGCCATGCCGATACGGTCGTTCCATGGCTGCAACTCCTACACCGAGCCGAGGCTCGAAGAACGCCTGGTTCCGCATGAACGCGCTCAACCGCGCCATCGGTGTCGTGCTGTGCATGGTCGGCGCTGTGTGGTTCCTGCAGGGCATCGGGGTGTCCCAGGGCAGCGACATGAGCAACAACCCCTGGTGGGCGGTACTGGGGGCCGCCTTCTTCGTCGCCGGCTTCATCGTCCTCTTCCGTGCAAACGTCGCGGCGAAGAAGCTGATCGCCGATGAGGAGGAGGCGATCGCCGCTGCATCGTCGGAACCGTCGGGAGACGACAGCCCGGCCGCGCC
>DMPC01000056.1:0-26003 GCA_003456155.1 Actinomycetota bacterium
CTTCCAGGTCTCACAGGCCACGCAGGCGCCGCTCACGATCAGTTCTCCGTCCACGGCGGCCTACGGTGCGCGAGTTCCCCTCGCGGTGAGCGGCGGGTCCGGCACGGGCGTCGTGACCTACTCGGTCGTCTCCGGGGCCTGCTCGATCGCGGACGGCCTGCTCACGATGGGCGACGTGGGCACCACATGCCAGGTCGAGGCGCTGAAGGCGGCGGATGCGAACCACCTCGCGACCTACTCCCCGTCGCACGCCATCACCGTGGTGCGCTCGGGGCAGACCATCACCTTCGCCTCGAACGTGTCCAGATCTCCGGTGCCGAACGAGGTCTACACGCCTGTCGCCGTCTCCACCTCGAATGCGACGGACTCCGCCACGGGGATCACGGTGACCCTCGCGATCGCCGCATCCTCGAGCGCCGTGTGCACCCTTGATGCAGGAGTCGTCACCTTCGATGCTGTCGGGGTGTGCGTCATCGAGGCCGATGCGCCAGAGAGCGTCCAGTACACGGCAGCGCCGCAGCAGACCCAGACGATCACCGTCGTCCCGGTGCCGGCTCCGGCGCCGGCACCCGCCCCTGCCCCGGTCGAAGAGGAGACGCCCGCGCCCGTCGCGCCGACGCCCGCACTTCCCGTCACAGCCCTGACGGCCGTGCCTCCCGCGGTGGCGCTCCAGCCCGGGCAGGACATGGTGCTCGTGGGTGGTGTGCCGGTGGCCATCACGACCTCGACGAACCCCGCGAGCACCGGCCTGGTGCTCAGCGGGACCGATTGGGGCCTGAGCCTGACCCCCGTGGGCACCGACGGCAGGCCCCAGCCGCTGGGGTCGGATGGCGGCCTGGTGCTGGCGCCCTCCGGCAGCCTGCCCCTGGCGGCATCCGGATACTCGGCGAACTCGTCGGTGTTCGTCTACCTGATGTCGACTCCCGTCCTGCTCGGCGTGCTGCAGGTCGACGCGAACGGCACGATGTCCGGCGAGCTCGAGCTCCCCAGCAACCTGGCCCCCGGCTCGCACACGCTGCAGATCAACGGCTACAGCGCTGCAGGGCTGCTCCGTTCTGTCTCCCTGGGCGTGACGGTCGCGCCGGCGGTGGCCACCCCGCGGACCCTCCGGGAGCGCGTGGTGTTCGACTACGGCAGTGCCGAGCTGTCAGGCAGGACGAAGACCGCACTGGCCTCCCTCGTGCGTCAGGCGCGGACTATGGGCGAGGCGACAGCGTCCCGGGACTCCTCTGGAGCAGCGTCGAGGACCGTTGTCATGGGGGCCGTGAGGAGCACGGGAGCGACGACGGCGGACCGGCGGCTGGCCCTGCAGCGTGCGCAGACGGTCGCCGCCTACCTTCGGACGCGTGGCATGGTCGGTGACATCCGAATCGTCACCCGCCCGACCCCGGTGTCCAACGTGGCACGAGACCGCTTCGTCGAGATCAGCATCGTCCGACGCTGACGTCCCGCCGGGCGCTGGAGAGGACTGTTCGTCCGGCCGGAATGCAGGGTCGTCGACAGCGCAGCCCCGTAGCCTTCGCTCATGAGCGTCCCCCGGCCCGTGCGCGAT
Organism: Actinomycetota bacterium; assembly: GCA_003456155.1. Taxonomy (GTDB): domain Bacteria; phylum Actinomycetota; class Actinomycetes; order S36-B12; family S36-B12; genus UBA10649. Next base: position 1,553 of record DMPC01000056.1, read on the forward strand.
CTGTCCGTGAGCCAGCGCGTCGAGATCGGGCGGGCGGCACGGAGCGCTCGACCGCGAACATCCCTGGGGGAGTACTCGCCCACGCCGGATCGGAGCGATCCGGTTCAGGTGCTCGCCGCCCAGGAGCAGCAGCGGGTCACCGATCTCCTGCCGGTGCGTCACGCGCGGATGGCGCAGAGTCCCTTCGCGTTCCTCCGCGGCTCAGCCGCGGTCATGGTCGCGGATCAGGCAGCATCGCCGTCGACCGGGCTACTCGTCCAGGCCTGCGGAGACGCGCACCTGGCCAATCTCGGCATCTTCGCCGCACCTGACCGTGGCCTCGTCTTCGACGTGAACGATTTCGACGAGACCAACCCCGGGCCCTTCGAGTGGGACGTGCAGCGCCTCGCCACCAGCTTTCTCATCGCGGCAGCCGACGCCGGGCATCGCAGCAAGGTGGCGCGCGAGCTGCCGCGTGTGGTGGCGCGTGCCTACCGGGATGGGATGACGGCCTTCGCGGCCATGTCGGATCTCGACGCGTACTACTTCCGGATCGACACGATGACCCTGCGTCGGTGGGCTCGGGAGGTCAATTCACGAGTGGGTGTCCAGGCGCTCAAGCGCTCCGAGCGCGAGGCGATGGCCCGCACCCGATGGTCGGCGGTCAACAAGCTGACCGTGGTCGAGAACGGCTCACGCAGGTTCCGTGACTCGCCGCCGCTGCTGAACTCCCTGTCGGCCAACGATCAGGTCTGGGACCAGCTCTACGCGATGTATGAGGCGTATCGCTCGACCCTGCTCGTCGATCGCTCCGATCTCCTGGCGCGCTATCGACCTGTCGACCTCGGGCACAAGGTGGTGGGAGTCGGCAGCGTCGGCCTGCTCGCCTTCGTGCTCCTGCTGCAGGGTCGGGATGAGGACGACCTGCTGGTGCTCCAGTTCAAGGAGGCGGTGCCGAGCGTGCTGGAGCCCTTCACGGCGCCGACGCAGTGGGCGTCGCCCGGTGAGCGGGTGGTGAGCGGCCAGCGGTTGATGCAGGCCGCTACCGATGCCTTCCTGGGCTGGGTCGAGGGGCCCTCGGGGCGCTCCTACTACGTGCGGCAGGTCCGCGACATGAAGTGGTCGCCGGAGATCACGCAGATGACCGCGGAGGGCTTGGTCGCCTTCGCGGGGATGTGCGGTGCCGCTCTGGCGCGGGCCCATGCCCGATCAGGGGACAGTGTCGCGATCGCCGCCTACCTCGGGCAGTCGGACCGCTTCGAGGAGGCCATCGCGTCGTTCGCCCGTGCCTACGCTGCCCAGACGTACACGGACTTCAGCCGCTACACCTCCGCGATCTCCTCGGGCGCCGTGTCGGTGGCCGAGAACCGCGAGGATCCTGTCCGGATCGTTGTCCGCATCGGTGACGACGGATCCCCGCGGATCGAGACCGAGCGGCATGGTGCGGACACCCCGACGACCTGATGGCCCTGGTCGGATGTTTGACATCACCCCCAGCGGGGTAGAACCCCGGTGTTCCCCGCATCGGCGGGGCTTCTGAAGGAGCAGTCATGAAGCGTTCGTCAGCATTCCTCCTCGCCGGAGTCGTGGTCCTCGGTGGCCTGGGTCTGGCGGCGTGCAGTTCGTCGGATTCCGCCTCCACGAGCGAGGCATCCGCCTCGGGGATCGTGGGCGACAACCCCGGGACCTGGGCGCCACTGGAGATCGGCCAGGCCGTCAACGGCACGACCGTCGACATGGTCGTCGACCAGGCCGCCATCTTCACCGAGTGGCCCGAGGGCGGAGCGGTCGTCGAGAGCAGTGACCCGGCTGTCGTCGAGGTCTCCCAGCCCGAGGGCACCGGCGACGTGACGGCCGTGGCCGGCATGGTGGCCAAGGCTCCGGGAACCGCCACGATCACGGTGCTGTACCCCGCTCAGCCGGCTGACGAGGGCGGCGCCTCGAACATCGTCATGCAGTTCGAGGTGAACGTCTCCTAGGAGTCGGCTGCCTCAACTGCCGATGCTGCGGGTGTCCTTCAGGGCACCCGCAGCACCCATTCCTGCCTCGTCACGCGGGCGTGCCCAGGGCGCGCCGCCGGCCGTGAAGGCCCCCGGGGAGTGACGGGGGGCTGAGTGCAGGCTGAGGTTGCGAATACGCAATACTGAGTCCACGCTGCCGGGCGCCGCTCCTGCCACGTCATGGCCTGCGCGGGGGAGGGCCATGGCACTGCACGTCGACACGCCCTATGCGGGGGACGCGGCGCCGGCAGCGGTCTCCATCGCCGTTCTGGGCCCCGTCATGGCCGACTCCGAGGGCCAGTGGACCCGTCCACCGACCCGGCAGGTGGGCAGGGTTCTGGCGGCGCTCGCGGGGTGGCCCGGTGAGATCGTGGATCGGGAGGTGCTGGCGTCCGCCCTCTGGGGGGAGGTGCCGCCTCAGACCGTCCGGAACACCCTGCAGGTCCACATCAGTCACCTGCGACGCTGGCTCGGCAAGGATGTCGTCGACCACGTCGCTGATGGCTACGTGCTGCAGAAGGATGAGAGCGACGTCGACGCCGCACGCTTCGAGAGCCTGATCCGCCTCTCGATCGACAAGCGCAGGGCCGGTTGTCTCTCCGAGGCGATGTCCGCAGCGCAGGAGGCCCTCGCGCTGGTTCGGGGCCCCGCCTACCCCGACATCCTGGACCCGGACCTCGTCGCTCGTCGGGCCCGCATCGCCGAGCTGGCCGAGCAGGCCCGTGAGGATGTCCTCTCCTGGCAGCTCGACCTTGCCACGGACGAGCGCGACGTTGCTGATGTGGTCGCCGGAGCCCGGGAGCTCGTGGCTCGCTTCCCGCTGCGGGAGAGCGGCCATGCCCTGCTCATGCGGGCCCTGTTCTGCGCGCAGCGACCGGGAGAGGCGGAGCAGGCCTTTGCTGACGCCGAAGCGCTGTTGAGCGCCTACCGAGGGCTCCAGCCCGGTGCTGCGCTCGTGGCGACGCGCCAGCGCTGTCGTGACCGCGATGCGGCACTGCTGCCACCAGCCATGCGCTCGGCTCGGGCATGACGTGGTCATGTCGCCGTGCGGTGGGCGATGTCGCCGGGCTGTCACACGGTGGTCCTACGGTGAAAACCAGTACATCAGCAGGGAGTTCCTGCTGAACGTCACCTTTCCACGGGGGAGGAGGGGATATGACTGCGTCGCCCATCACGGTGCACCTGACCTGGGAGCCGGTGTCCCAGTTCGAGGTCGACCATGGCGCCGACGGCATCACGGTGCGCGCGCATGCCGGCCTGTCGGCGAGTCAGGTCAGCCAGGCCTGCGACTCTCTGGGCGAGCACGGGCCGCAGGTCTACCAGGCCTGGTGCCGAGCCGTCGGCATGGGCGATGTGACCTAGCCGCCGTCGGCTCCGGCTAGGAGGGCCACGTGAAGGTCACGGTGCTGCCGGCCCGGCGCACCACCGGGGGAGTGTCGGCCTCCGGGTCGACTGCGCCGATGCGCACGAGCAGTTCATAGACGCCCACGTCCAGGCCCGAGGCCAGGCCCTCGAGGGCGTCGACGCGGGGCTGCTGCAGGTGCCGGAAGATCCGGGAGATGTTGCCCTTGTCCGATCCGCACCGTTCGGCCAGCTCGGCGAGCGACCCAATGCCCAGCTCGTCCATGCGGGCATACAGCCACGCCTGGCTCTGCTCGGGCGTTGCGCGCATGGTGCTCCCGGTTCGCACGGAGGTCTCGGGTCACGGTCTCATGGCCGCTGCCCGCAGCCTGCCACGACACTCAGCCTGAGTTTCAGTAGTTCTTCAGAAGTTTCTCATCCGAGGGCCATGACCGCCCCGATGGCCCCCTCTTATTGAGGCGCCGACAGGCCCGGGGAGCTCGGTCCTCGAGCGGACCACCGCCAGCGGGATCGAAGCGGACCGGAGGGCATGCGCCCGCCGCGTCGAGCAGCGGCCCATGCGGCATCGGCCTGAGAAGGGCTCAGCGTCCCGCAGGGGTTGAAGGCGACGATCGTGACGATCTCCGCGACCGTGAGGACGTCGGGTTCACCCTCACCTCGGGCCCAGGCCACGGCAACGTCGGGTGACGCGCTCACGGGCAGAGGCCGGTCGATCCGGGCTCGACGCAGGCGAAGCCACGTCCACGCCCCGATGGCGCGCTGCTCAGGCGTCCCTCGGGAGAGACGCCGCCGCAGCAGGGTCCAGGCGAGGAGGGCGCGAACCCTCAGCGCGCTGAGAGCGAGGAGCACAAGCATGAGCAGGAGGAGCAGGAGCAGCAGGGCCCATGCCAGCCATGACAGCAGCGAGCTGGCCTCCTCCACGGTGACAGCACCTGCCGGAGGGGGCTCGATCGTCTCCTGAGTGTCGGTCGCTTCCGGGGGGGACGACACGTCGTCGGCTGACGCATCCGCGGCTGCGGACTCTGTGGCGGCACTGCCAGGCGGCTCGGCGGGCACCGCGATGATGCCGCGGCCGGGAATCGTCCAAGGAGCCTGCATGAGCGGGGCGGTGACGATGAGCGCCACGATCGAGACCGCCCCCGCCGATGCAAGCATCAGGGCGAAGGGTACGAGGCGGCGGTGATCGCGCAGATGCGGCTGGCGGAAGGGCCCGACCATGGCGACGGTCACGGCGGCCGCCACCGTCCACAGGCCCACGAGCCACGGGGTGCGCTCCGCGGCTCCGAGTCCTAGTGCTCCTGCGAGCAGCAGGAGGGAGGTCGGCACGATCGCCAGCGGGTAGCGGGTGCCGAGGGCCAGGGCCATGGCTCCGGTGACAGCGCAGGACACCAGCGAGGCGCGGGAGATCGGGCCGGCCGTGTTGCCGCCCAGGTTCTCGGCCAAGGCCGGCACGAGCACGGTCATGGCCATCATCGCGAGGATCGCGAGGAGGCGCCGATGAGCAAGGGCGAGGGGCAGCACCACCAGGGTGGTGAGGAGGGAGCCGCCGATCACCCAGATGGCGAGGCCTTGGAAGGAGACGACGTGGGCGAGGGCGATCCAGGTGGCCCCGAGGGTTGGCCACAGCGCCCATGCCGAGGGGTGCTGCCGGGGATCAGGCGAAGAGGACCCGACTCGGGTCGACGCGACGCCGGATGACAGGGCGAGGTCGATGCTCATGTCCGATCCCGGCTCATCGATGGCCGACGACGGTGCTGACGGGGGCGGTGCGTCGCCAGCGGGCGACCCAGGCGGCGGACGTCTCCGTGCGTCGGCCGGTGATGAGGACGGCACGGCCGACGCCCTGCCGGCGCAGTAACGCCTCGACCCGGCCCGGGCCGCAGTTCTCTGCGGCCACGGGCTCCACGATGGCCAGCCAGTCCAGGGCGGATTCGCGGGTGCGCGCTGTCACCTCGGCGGCAAGAACGCCCGACCCGGACGCTGGTGCGAGTGATGTCGTGGCGAGCAGCACGCGCTGATCGGCCCCGCACCCGTGCCAGGCCCAGGAGGCGGCGGTGTCGACAGATTCCTCGAAGGCGGGGGAGTCGAAGTCCTCGAACATCGCCCCTTCGCGGTCGTAGGCGCGGGCGTTGACGTCGAGGACGACGAGAAGCCAGGGGACGGTCGTGTCGACCATGCGCCGCACCATGAGCTTGCCCGCTCGCGCGGACGATTTCCAGTGCACCAGCTTCTGCGGATCGCCGACCACATACTCACGCAGGGAGTGGAACGTCTCGCTGCCGGCACGCTCCTGCGCCTCCTCTGCCTCGTCGAGACCCGAGGAGATGCGTGCATCGACCGTGTGGACTCTGGGGACGACCAGGACGGGAGACGGTGTTCGGGCCGCCAGCACCCGAGCGGACACCCCGAAGGGGTCGCCGGCCTCCAGTCGCGACGGTCCGACCGGGAAGAGCCCGCGCCGGGAGGTGTCGAGCGGCCACGTCAGGGTGCCCACCGGGCCGGCGAAGGGGATGAAGCGGCGATCGACTCCGGCCGCATCGACGGCCGAGACCCAGCGGGTCGATCCGGACGGCACGGTCACGCCGATCTCGATGGCGGCGGCATCCCCGCGCACGACGCGCACCGGGGCCGAGAGGTCTGACCATGAACCGACGGAGGGTCGCCTGAGTGCGAGCGCCGCGAGCAGGATCGAGCCAAGGCCAAGGGCGACGGCGAGGAGCACCGACCAGTCCAGCCAGAGCGCGATGGCCAGGCCGAGAGCGCTGGTGAGCGCGATCGCCCATCCGCGCGGGTTCATCCCGATGAGGGGCGGCCGGGGTCGGGTTGCGGCGCCGTGACGGTGGCGATGACGTCAGCAATCACCGAGGCCCCGGTCAGCCCCCGGGCCTCGCCATCCACGTCGAGGACGAGCCGGTGGGCCAGCACGGGTGCGGCGAGGATCTGGATATCGCCGGGGGTCGCGAAGGATCGCCCCGATGTCAGGGCTCGGGCCCGGCTGGCGCGCAGCAGGGCGATCGACCCGCGCGGTGACGCCCCAAGGGTCACTCCGGGGAAGGATCGGGTCTCGGCCACGATGCGCACGATGTAGTCGACGAGCGCAGGGTCCACGGCCACGTCGGCCGCGGCGGCGATGAGCCCGCGAACGTCCTGTGGGTCCATGACGGGCACGATCGATGAGACGCGAGCGCCCGCATGGTGGTCGGCGACCACGGAGACCTCGTCGGCGTGCTCGGGGTATCCGATCGACGCCCGCATGAGGAAGCGGTCGAGCTGGGCCTCCGGTAGGGGATATGTCCCGGCCATATCGACGGGGTTCTGGGTCGCGATCACGATGAAGGGTGACGGGAGCTCGTGGGTCGTCCCGTCGACGGAGACGGTCCGCTCCTCCATGGCCTCCAGCAGGGCGGCCTGGGTGCGCGGGGTCGCGCGGTTGATCTCGTCGGCGAGAACGACCGAGGCGAACACCGGCCCGGGGTGGAACTCGAAGGCGCCGAGGCCCTGGTTGAACACCGACACACCGGTCACATCGGAGGGCAGCACATCGGGGGTGAACTGCACCCGATTCCATTCCACGCCAAGGGAATTCGCCAGCGCCCGGGCCAGAGACGTCTTCCCCACGCCCGGCACGTCATCGAGCAGCAGGTGCCCTTCGGCCAGCAGACAGACCAGCGCGAGGTCGATCACCCCATCCTTGCCGCGGATGAACCCGGCCACGGCGGCCCGCACGCGATCGATGGCCGCCAGGGCCTCCTTGGGGGGCATCACCCGGGCATCCCCGAGATCCGCATCGTTCGCCATGAGGGAGGTCATGGCGGCATGCTACGTTGCGCATCTGCAACTTGGGCACCACTACGGGGGTAGGTGGAATGACTGCGCTCGACGACACGCGTCGTCGCCAGCTCGACGACGCGCTGCCGGATGAGTCCACCGTCGAGTCTGATGTCGAAGAATCGGTTGATGAGGTGGTCGTCCTCGAGGAGGAGATCGAGCGGCTGAGGCAACGGGTCGTCGACCTCGAGCTGACGGTCACCGAGTACCGCAACCAGATGAGCCAGGTGCTCTCCAGTGCCTCGTGGAAAATGACGAGCCCGATTCGCGCCACTGCCTCCCGCTACCGCACGGCCAAGGTCAAGGCCAAGAGGACCGCGAAGCGCATCAAGCACGGCAGTACCAGCAGCGACCACAAGGTGCTCACCGCCGGCCTGTTCATGCCTGACCTCACCACCCTCCCCGAGGGCAGCCCACTGCGCCGCAAGATCGACGTCAACACCCTCAGAAGACCACCTGAGGCCGATGGTCCACTGACCCGCCCCGAGGGCGAGCCCCGGATTCTCGTCGTCGCCCACGTCCACTACCCCGAGCTCTGGGCCGACATTGACGACCGCCTCGTCCGCATGCCGGAGGACTATGACCTCATCGTCACCGTCACTGAGGGCAGCGCCGAGACAGCTATCCCGCGCATCATGAGCCGCCACCCCAAGGCCCGCATCGAGGTCGTGCCCAACAAGGGTCGCGACTGGGCGCCCCTGGTGCGCCTCGCCAACAAGGGCCTCCTCTCCGGCTACGACGCCGTCGCCAAGGTCCACACCAAGAAGAGCGAGCACCGCATCGACGGCGACGGTTGGCGGATCGCTCTGCTCGATGGCGTCTTCGAAAGCCCCGCGCAGATCCGAAAGACGATCGACCTGCTTCAAGAGGATCGAAGCGTCGGCCTGGTCGTGCCCACCGGCCACGTCGCCGGCACCGAGCACTGGGGCAGTAACCAAGGCATCGTCGAGGCCCTCGCCTACCGACTGCCCATGGCCTTCGACCCCGACCTGCTCAAGTTTCCTGCCGGCTCCATGTTCTGGTGCCGCCCATGGCTGCTCGAGCGGCTCGCCGACCTCGACATCAACGACGAGCACTTCGAGCCCGAGGCCGGCCAGTACGACGCGACGACCGCCCACGCCCTCGAGCGCCTGATCGGCATCTTCAGCCAGGTCGGCGGCATGGACATCGTCGAGTCGATGGCTGTGAGTCGACGGCTACGCGACTACCGCAAGAATCCCGTCCAGCGCCCGAACATCTACGCCTTCTACCTGCCCCAGTACCACCAGTGCCCCGAGAACGACGAGTTCTGGGGTGAGGGCTTCACCGACTGGGTCAACGTCAAGAAGGCCAAGCCACTCTTCGAAGGCCACCGCCAGCCGATCCTGCCGAGCGAGGAGGTCGGCTTCTACGACCTCAAGGACCCGGAGGTCCTGCGCAAGCAGGCCAAGATGGCCAAGGTCCACGGGATCGACGGCTTCATCTTCCACTACTACTGGTTTGACGGGAAGAAGGTCCTCGATACGCCGCTCAACAACTGGCTGGCTGATCCGACGATCGACATGCCGCTGGCGCTCTGCTGGGCGAACGAGCCGTGGACACGTCGTTGGGATGGACTCGAGAACGATGTTCTGATCCATCAGACCTACGGCGTTGACTGGGCCAGTCGGTTCTGGAACTCGATCTTGCCCTTTCTCCAGGACGAACGCTACTTAACGGTCGATGGGGCACCCATGCTTGTGATCTACCGCTCCGGGCTCATGCCAGACCCCGCAAGTGCCTTTGCTCATTGGCGTCAACTGGCACTTGATGAGTCGTTTCAACGTATTCACCTCACGATTGTTGATCGGTCACGCGACACCTGCGGGCCGGAGCCCAGTGCCCTGAAACTGGCCGACGAGGTTATCTCCTTTCCGCCCGGTTCCGGCGTGGAACTCCAAGCGCTAAGCGCGCCTGGCTTGAGCCTCAGGGTCGGTGCGGATCAGTTGTTGAGCTATGGATCAGCGTTCCGGGCGCCCGCGCATGTGCTATTCCCGGGTTGGGACAACACGGCAAGGAGGGGCGCTGAGGGATATACCTTCTTTGGATCGTCGGCATGCCCTTGGGCGGGAAATCTGAGGCTTTCGTTCGGTAGCGACCGGCTCTACGTGAACGCATGGAATGAATGGGCCGAAGGGGCTGCTCTTGAGCCGAGCCTGCCAAGCGGGCGGGCGCTGCTTTCGACGATTCGGGATGTCTGGCAGGTAGCTTCAAGGATCCAACCGACTGGAGTCGAATGAAGCGCAATTTTGGTAGTCGCGCATTGGAGATCAGGGGCAACGTTGACAACGTGTCGCCCACACTCGTGGAAGGTTGGATCGCCGAGTTCATTGACGAAACTCCTGCAGGTGGCCGGGAGGTTTCGTTGGTGGTTGACGGCCACGTCCTAGAGACAGTGCTTGCTGACGTGAAGCGTCCAGACCTCTCCCGAGAGTTCTCTGGAGACGAGCGTTGCGGTTTTCTAATTCCGCTGAGTGAGGCAACTCGCCAGCGTTTCGGTGGAAGGCCCTTTGGGGTGGTCGACTCTGAGACGGGCTACTCCCTGCCGATGCCTGACTTGGTACTGCCGAGCCACGAACGCCTTCTGCTGGATATCGGTGACACCCTCATCTACTTCAGTCATCATCCAACTGCCAGCGGCATCCAACGCGTGGTTACGGAACTCTCGCGAGTCCTGCACCGAAAGCGGTCATCCTCATTCCAGTTGGTTGCAGGCCACCCGGACGGTTCAGGTTTTCGCGAGGTCCCATGGCGCAAGTGGGAGTCGCTCCTGGACGCGCTGGTCGCGAACCCTGAGGACGTTCGTGGAATCGCCTGTGAACTCATGGAGTACGCATTTGACCGATCAAGGCGTCGTGTGAGTCCCCGTGCTGCGACGTTGCTCGCTCTTGGCTCTCCATGGATTTCGTCAGAGTACGTCTCATCCATGCTGGAGTTTCGGAGTCGCGGCGCCCGAATCCTTGGCCTGGTTTACGACTTGATCCCAGTGCGAGCGCCAGAAGCCTTTGACTACGGAACCAAGCAGCGATTCGAGCGTGTGCTCTATGCATTTGCTCTTGGGTGTGACCACGTCGCCGCTATCTCGGAGTATTCGCGACAGGACTTCGAGCGGTTCTGTCGTGAGAACGGGATCACTCCTCCGCCTACTTCCGCTATCCGACTCGCTTCAGGTCTCATGTCGATCGGAATCCCCGACGAAGCCCCGCCTTGGGGCGAGTACGTTCCCTTGGTCTCGACAATCGAGGGTCGAAAGGGTCACCGTCTTGCTCTCGACGTTTGGCGCCGCCTTGTTGATGAGTTGGGGCCCGAGCGAGTGCCGCAACTTGTCTTTGTCGGTAGGCCCGGTTGGCGATCTCGTGAGTTGTTTGAGGACCTTGCTGCAGCGGTCTACCTGAATGGCAAAGTGTCGGTGCTGACCAAGTTGGATGATCCTGGTCTGGCATCTCTCTACCGAAATGCGCTCTTCACCATCTACCCAAGCACCTACGAGGGCTGGGGGCTGCCTGTTGGCGAGAGCGTAGCTACCGGCACGCCTGTAATCGCCTCCGATGCAACATCAATCCCAGAGGTGGCGGGTGACTACGTTCGCTACTTCCCCTCCGGAGATCGTGACGCGTTCTACACAGCCGTGAAGTGCTGGATAGACGACCGAAACGAGCTTGCCAGATGGAAGGAGAGGATCCGCGGCTACCAACCTGACACTTGGGAGGCAGTGTGTGGACGCCTCTTGAGCGAAGTGGACCGGTTGACCGGGACGGGGCGCCCAGTCAACGCTCCGGACTTGCCAACGGCCCTTGAAGCTCAGTTCACCCTCATCCACCACTCTGAGGTGTCGGATGACTTCGTATCGGTCAGTTGGCATCAGGAGTTCCTCAACGCGACTCCCATACTAGGGCAGAATGCGAGTTCGTCACGCGAAGTCCTTGGTGCGCTATGCATCAGGGGCGAGGGCGCCCTGATTCCGCAACGCGGGCGGCTGTTGAGGCTTGGTGAATCCGCGTCAATTCGGTTCCAGACATCTGTCGACATCTTTGACCTGTACCTTGCAGTGGAAGTGGCCACATCGGAAGCGCAACAAGTGGAAGTGGCCACATCGGAAGCGCAGCAAACTGACGGATCAGTGGGCGTTGTCCTGCTTCGAGTAGATGGCGATGTGACCCCCGTCAATGCCTGGGTCGAGGGAAAGCATGTGGTGAAGGCGCACTGCCGGTCGAAAGCGGCCCAAACGACTGCCATTACCGTGGAAGTTCTGTCTGGTCCGCAGACCTCTGCTTCGGTCGTAGGAGTTGTCCTTCGTTCCATGGTTGCGTTGTCCGAGGATGACACCCAATCGCGCTGGAGGATTGTCGAACGCTCTGTCGGCGTCGTATAGGAAGACTGGTTCGATGCGCCCTTCTGCCTCTCTGCCGGTCTCTGTGACCATGCCTGCAGCTGCCTTTTCGCGATGGGTTTCTACGTACGCGGCGGAGGATACAAATCGGACCGCACCTACGTGGCTTTCACGAGTACGCGTGAGCTTGGAATCACTACTGTCACGCGAAGACGACCTGGTGCTGACGGCTTCCCGGGCGAATGCTCAGGTAGGTTTCTCGCCCGAGTTCGAGGACTCCATAGCTCGCCTCAAGGTCCAACTGGGGATATGCCTGAAACCAAGCAACGAAGGCCCACTGATCGCTCCAGATGATTCGCCTCCCTTTCCGAGGTGTCTGGGCACGGAACTGGATTCATATTGGTCCCTGGTCAATGAGCATGTCGCATACCGCCTCGCACAGATGAAGGTCAAGAAGGTACTGGAGGTGGGTGCCGGGTTCTTTAGTCTCACGAAGGTGCTAGTTGAGCACGGTTTTGAGGTTTCCGTCATTGAGCCGAACACCCACGCCAAGGAGTTGATGGCGAAGCAAGGGCTGATGGTCGCGTTGACCAACGAACCATTCTCAAGGGATGCGCTTTCGTCATCGACCTTTGACTGCGTGATCTTCATGGAGTCCTTCCATCACATGCCTAGCCCGGTCCAGGCTCTTGAAGATGCATTCTCGGTGGCTCCCAACATTCTGCTGTGCGCTGAGCCAATAACGTCTGACGCCAGCATCCTGCCTTACCCTTGGGGGCCACGGTTGGACGGCGAAAGCATGTACGCCATGGTTTGCCATGGCTGGAATGAGAACGGGTTTTCACCCGAGTTCGTCGCACACTTGGCAGAGCACTTCGGGGCATACCAAGAGGTATGGTTCATGCCCGGAATCCACCACTCTCACATTGTCGCATTGAGGCGCGGGGGCGCGGTATGACTCACTTATCCGTCGTGATGCTGACATTCTTGAAGCGGTACTCGCTCCAACTCGCTGAGACCCTGGAGGCACAGCAGTCTGACGATGTCGAGCTGGTGGCTCTCGTTGATGCGAAGGCAGCAGCTGGCGCCGACGACGATCAAAGGCAAGTACTCCATCGCCTTATGGAGCGGTGGCGAGTTGTGCTGCACGACCCGCGGGGAAACTGGGGTCAGCATCGCAATTCGGTGTTGCCGCACCTGAGTCCTAGGGGTTGGGTGGTCATGTTGGACGATGACGAGCGGGTGACCAACTCGTTCCTTGAGCGTCTTCAAGCAGCCATCGCTTGGGCCCCACCAAGCATCGAGGCCTTCTACCTGCCTCGCATCAACACCTTCGGTTCATTGGAGGAGATTCCACCCGTTGACTGGCTGAACCCGACCGGTTTGGCGTATCCAGATCTTCAGGGGAGGGTGTTCCGAAACAACGGTGTGATCAGATACCGGGGGCGCGTTCACGAGGGACTTGTTGGCTGGGAGGGCATCTTCCCTCTAATGGAGCCCTCCTTGACCTTGCTCCACCACAAGACTGAAGACATGCAGGCAAGGTCAAACGGACTTTGGCAGCAACGCGAGCTCGAACCTCGCTTCTATAGTCAGTGCCTCGAGGACAAGTTCCTGGATTTCGTCTTGACGAGGTTTGAAGACGACTTCTCCAACACCGTTGTTGAGTTGGGGGCGGGTCACCCAACTGAACTCAGCAACTCTCGGTACCTGATCGAGCGCGGCTGGACCGCCCTTCTGGTGGAAGCGAACCCAGATCTCGTAGACCTACTGGCGGTCGAGTACCGCTACACGGGAGCGGTCGAGGTGTGCGACGCGCTGGTCGCACCGGATCAGGGGCAAGCGCAGTTCCACACAAGCTCTCACCACTGGGCATTGTCCGGAGTTGACGGGGTGTCACAGCCTGAGGCCCATGGCGAGGGTGACGTCACGGTGGTCGAGAGGATTGCCGTCACCGCATCCAGTTTAATAACTCCCTGGCTGGGCGGCCGGCGATTGGGAGTCCTTGTCGTTGATCTTGAGGGTCTCGATACGGAGGTTCTCCGCGAAGTGCTCTTGGCGGGCATCCGTCCTCAGATTGTGATTGTTGAGGCCCTGACGCACGAAAGCAGAGTCGCCCAAGAGGAGTTGCTGACACGCTACGGCTATAGCTTCGTTCGCAATCTGGCCCTTTCCAACGTCTGGATCGATGGACTGCTACCTAGGTCCGGCGCGGCCATAGCGCTAGCACAGGAGTTCATCTATGCCTAGTGCTGCCAGAGTAGAAGTGTCGTCTCACACCGAAGTTGAGCAGATCGCAGGGTCGCTTCTCGGAACCGAGGGCTCAATCGAGGTTGCGTTGAGCGCAGCGCGCGAGGAGGCGACATTAAGCCCCGGCGCTCCGGATTCAGTGAATGCCCTGGAACGCGTCCAAACCGACGTGGTTCTGGCTGAAGTAGAGCAGTTCGTATCGCCAGGCGGAGGTCCGGACTTGCTCTATGGGCATCTCGTGCACCCATATGAGGGTTCCCGCGCCTTTGCGGATATCTATAGGTACTTTGCGGAGCAGTGCCGATGGCGTCGATTTGTGAACCGAGGTGACTTTGTCATTGACGTGGGGGCCCATTCAGGCGACACGACTTTGGTTTTGGCGGAGCTGGTTGGCGTGACCGGTAGTGTACTGGCCTTTGACCCCAATCCAGCTGTGCTTCCAACTCTTCTGGCAAACGCCATGATCAATGACTCATACGACATCGAAGTTGAGGGGCTGGCGGTTGCCGCGACGTCCGGCACTGTCGTATTCACCGACCACAGCAACTTGATGTGCAATGGAGGTGTGCTCACCGGACTTGAGGGAGTTGGGAATGCGGTGGTCGACCGCATCGAGGCCCTCTCGCCGGAACGACTCGAGGTGGAAGCGGTCAATCTCGTTGAGTACTTAATGGCCCGAAAGGATCGATTCGCCGAAAGGCGTGTCTCCTTCATCAAGACAGACTGCGAAGGGTTCGACGCTCTGATCGTTGGCAGCCTGCAGCCGATCCTGACCCGAGATCGCCCGGCGCTGTTTGTTGAGTGGTTCGAGTGGTTCAACCTCGATGAGACTGAGATGCTCTTCTCGACTATCGACTCAGTGGGATACCAGGCCTATGAACCCGAGACTTTGAACCTGGCCAATAGATCGCGCAAGGTTTCGGACCTGTTATGCCTTCCCAAGGGCACTGTCCTTTAGGGTGCCGGTGCGCGGGCAGAGTCTACGGAGCGCCGATGGAGGGTAGCGATGTTGTCACCGAGCTGTACAGGAGGCTACTTCTGAGGGATCCAGATCCTGTGGGGCTTGCAGCCTTCTCAGATCTGTGGAACAGCGGACATGGTGCACGAGTAGTTGAAGGGCTGCTCGCATCAGACGAGTATGGGGCGGTTATGGCCCAGGCGAATGCCCTCCGCTCATCGAGACGCGTCGGCATTGCGCACATTCCGAAATGCGCAGGGACGTCACTGAAGAAGTCCCTTCAAGATGTTGTTCCCTTGTACGCCGGCCCCATCTACTTTCATCGCAGGGCAATAGATGGCCCGCTATCGGCCGATTGGGGTGGGCAAGGTGGGTCTATTGGCTCGCTGGGGGCCCTGGTCGCGAGGCATCCCATCATAATGGGGCACTATCCAGCAGGCGTCTTGCTTGAGGCAGGTGCCACTGATCTGATCGTCACGGCGCGCGAGCCACGTGCTCGCCTCGTGTCTCTATACCGATTCTGGCAGTCGCAGCCGGCATCTCTGTTCTCGGGTGATCCCCTGCTGGCTCGAGTCCTAGGCCAGGGTCTCGGTGCCTTCCTGAGCCAACCCAATCGGGGGGCGGTCTATGGGGTGATTGCTGCACACACCCTTACGGATAGGGCCAGTTGGGCGCCCAACCAGAGCGTCACTCGATTGTGGCGGTCAATGAGGGCATACATTCGCCGGGCCGCTTGGCCGGCAGAGATCCCATCGGTAGTGGCGCACGTTAGTGGGCTCTTGGGGGTGCCGAACACAATGGATCCGGTTCAGCGCCGAGATAACGTAACAGTTAGGGCTGATCGGGACCCGGAGGTCATCACGGATGAAGTGATGACATTGATCGACCGGTTGACCCGACCAGACAAAGAGATTCTCGAACTCCTGATGGAGGAGGGCTTGCTGACTCACCGAACTCAGTCAGACCTTGATCAGGACTTCGCCGATGTGGCAGTCTCGCATGGGTTCGTGCTGGCCTAGAAGCCTGGCCCAAGTCCGGAGGAGCGTGAGGTTCAGATTGCGGTTGACCGGAGCCCGTCCTAGATGTGCAACTGACGACCGTCGGTGACTGTCTAGGCCTTTGCCTTCTGCTTCAGTCTCTCGTACGGGGTTTGGCCGCCGAGCGCGCCATGGGGACGCTGGTAGTTGTAGTAGTTCTCCCACTCCTGCAGCTTGTCGTTGAACAGGCCGGTGTCGTCAATCATGACGCCGTCGAGGAGTCGGTAAAACTCCTCGGAGTCGATGCGGTGGGATCTCTCCACCTTGCCGTTCAGTCGGGGCGTGGCCGGCCGGATGTAGACGTGATTGATGCCTTGGTCGAGCAAGTGCCAGTGGAATCCTGACTGGAACTCGGCACCATTGTCTGTCTGGACCCTCTCCACCTGGAACGGAAGTCTGGTGAGCACGTAGTCCATGAAGGCGATCGCCGTCTTCTGATCGTGCTTGTCGTAGATCCGTAGCACGCGCAGACGGGTGCAGTCGTCGATCGCGGTGTACTGGTAGTACTTCTTGCGCCGTCCCTCGGGCGTGGTGACGGGCTCGATGAACTTGACGTCGACCTGAAGGGCATGGCCCGGCTGCTGCTTCTCGTACCGCTTCCACTTCGTGGCGGTGCGCTTGTGTCGCTGGGACGCCGGCAGTCGGTTCATGTCCAGGCGCTTGAGGATCCGCCAAATGCCCGACGTGCTGATCTCGATGTCGTGATACCGCTTCAAGTACATCTGGATCTTGTTCGGCCCGAAGTGGTAGTGCTGGCGCAGGTGGATGATTTTCCCCACGACCTCCGTCGAGGTGGCGTTCGGCATCCGGTGCGGCGCGCTGGAGCGGTCCCGAAGCGCGTCCAAGCCGCCCTGGTCGTACCGGCGCTTCCATGTGTAGAACACGTTCCGGCTGATCCCGTAGTAGCGACACGTCGCCGCGACACTTCCCGAGATCTCCTCAGCGTGCCTGAGGATCGACAACCGCCTCAGCGAACGTCGATCCAGCTCCTTCTCGCTCCAAACTCGCCCTGCCATCTGGTCTCCCTCCTCGGAAGACCCAGACTGTCAACTACCTCCGTCAGTTCTAGAGGTAGAACTGGCCTTCGGCCGCGCCCTCGAGCCGGGCGATGTCCGCGTCGACCATGATCCTCGCCGGCTCCGGCGGCAGGACCTTCGCCTCCCAGCCCAGGATGCACTTGGCCTTCGACGCGTCGCCGATGAGCTCGTCGACCTCGGTGGGGCGC
Organism: Actinomycetota bacterium; assembly: GCA_003456155.1. Taxonomy (GTDB): domain Bacteria; phylum Actinomycetota; class Actinomycetes; order S36-B12; family S36-B12; genus UBA10649. The sequence goes on from DMPC01000056.1 coordinate 18,540, forward strand.
AGGAACTTCGGGTCGAACTATACGTAGTCCTCCCACTTCAGGCCCGCATGCGCGAACGCGAAGGTGAGGAAGCCGCGGATCGTGTACGCGGTGCCCGTGGCCAGGACGAAGTCCTCGGGCACATCGGCCTGCAGCATCCGCCACATGCCGTCGGTGTGCTCCGGTGCGTAGCCCCAGTCACGGACCGAGTCGAGGTTGCCCATCCACAGCTCGGACTGGTTACCCTTGACGATGTTCGCGACGGCGAGGGTGATCTTGCGGGTCACGAAGGTCTCACCACGTCGCGGGGACTCGTGGTTGAACAGCTGGCCATTCACGGCGAACATGTCGTGCGCCTCGCGGTAGTTCTTGGTAATCCAGTAGGAGTAGACCTTCGCCGCGCCGTGCGGGCTGCGCGGGTACAACGGGTGTCCTCGTTCTGCGGCGGCGGCGACGCGCCGAAACTCTCCGAGGTCGAGGCCTGGTAGAAGCTGATGCTTGTGTCGACGGTGCGGATCGCCTCGAGGAGGTTCAAGGTGTTGACGCCAGTCGCCTCCGCGGTGTAGAGCGGCTCGTCGAACGAGACCCGCATATGCGACTGCGCCGCGAGGTTGTAGACCTCGTGCGGGTGGATGTCGGAGACCAGCTGGTGCATGCGCGCGGCGTCCGTCACGTCGCCGTAGTGTAGGTTCAGGTTGCGCCCCGGCAGGTGGTCGTCATGGTGCAGGTGGTCGATCCGCGACCGATTGAACGTGCTCGAGCGGCGGACGATGCCGTGGGCCTCGTAGCCCTTCTCCAGCAGCTGCTGGGCCATGTACGAGCCGTCCTGCCCCGTAACACCCGTGACGAGGGCACGCCTCCGCTCTTGAGTCTGGAAGTTCATGTTCCCCCGTTGTGTCTACATGTCCAGCGGTGCGCTGCCTCTCGCCTACACGTTCCAGAGAGCCCCTTGCCCGAGGGTTATCGTCTTGTCGCAATGCGTCACGAGTATTTCCTCGGCGTGGCTGGAAAGGATCATTGTTCCTGATGCGGAGTAGAACGCACTCAGCCGTTCTGCGGCCCTTGCATTGAACTCCGCATCCGCTGCGCCGATGCCCTCGTCGACCAGGAGGATGTCGGCCCGCACTGATGTGATGGCCGTGAACCGAAGCCGGACCTGCATTCCGCTGGAGTAGGTGTAGACCGGATGATCGAATCGGCGGCCCAAGCCGGTGAACTCGCGGATCCCGTCCATGCGTTCGTTCATTGCGTCGGGGGACTCTCCGAGCCGTACGCCGAGAGACAGCGCGTTCTCGCGGCCGGTCTGCTCAGGGTCGAGTCCCTCGTCAGGGCCACCCAAGAGGGCAAGGACACGTCCGTTGACGGTTGCCCTGCCCCGCGTTGGTGTGAGCACGCCCGCCATGACGGCAAGGAGGGTCGACTTCCCTGAGCCGTTCGGTCCGGTGAGTCCAAGTCGTGTGCCCTTGGGCACCTCGAGGGAAACGCCCTGTACGGCTGTGATGATCTCCGCATCGTCCTTCCGGCGGGTGATTGCGTTGGTGGCTGCGCGCTTGAGGTTGTAGTGGTGAGCGTTGCGCAGGCGGTACTGCACCCATACGTCGTCGAGCTTGATTGCAGGGTCGTCGCTCATATCCAGTACGCCAGACGGTCGCGGGTGTGGCTGAAGTGGACTAGGGCGATGAGGACGTTGGCCACGGTGAAGCCGATGGTGCCGACCACCACTGCGGTGGTGGGCCACTCGCCGAGGAGGGGTGTGCGGAAAAACTCAAGGAAGTAGGCAAGCGGGTTCCAGCCCGCTAAGGCAGCGATCTGGGCGTTGCTGAGGTCACTGGCGACCCAGAAGACCGGAGTGAAGAAGAAGAGGACTCGGATGATGGCGGTGACGATCTCACCCACGTCTCGGTAGCGAGCCACGACGGGACCCAGCCAGAGGCCGACCGCTATGCCGTTGATGGCGATGATGACCATTGCCACCGGGACCAGGATGAATGCCGCGCTGACCTGCACCTGGAAGACGATGAGCACGACAATGACGACGACACAGTCGTGCCCGAACTGGATGGTGTTGGAGGCGAAGGACTTCAGCGAGTAGATCGACAGGGGTCCGGGCGCGGTCTTGATGCTGGCACCGTTGTTGACGATGGAGCTGGCGCCCATCTGGAGCATGCCGGTCATCCAGTTGAAGCCGACGAAGCCGAGCGTCACGTATGGGACGAAGGTCTTGAGGTCCTGCTGGAGCAGAATGCCGAACAGCAGGCTTAAGCCGGCCACGAAGATGACCATCTGCAGGGTGATCCACCACGGGCCGAGATAGGTGCGGCGGTACTGGCTGCGGATGATGTGCCAGGTGAGCGTCCACCAGACGGGCCAACGCTTGGTGCCGGCTCGGATGTCGGCGACGCCGCCGGCAATAGTGCCGCGTGGCGCTTCTGCCGTGACCTTGGTGCTGATGGGAACCCCCGTGTTCCTTGTGTGCCTTTAGCCTAGCCCAGCTTGGGCAGATGCGAGAACGCAACATATGCTCTTTCGGTGCGGAATGCGCTGCCCACGTGGCGGCGACGTCGCAAGGGCGGCGTTGGTGCTACCGATCTCAGCGAAGCTGTCAGGTTCGTGACCCTTATCCGGATACGGTCCTTGGGTCCCGTGAGTTGGGTCATTTCGTTGGCTGGGTAACGGCTCTTCACCCGTTGCCTGTTTCGCGAGTCCTGATCCCAGAAGGTGCTCGCAGCTAAAGGGAGACCCATTCGCCCCTGACTGCTCCTCCCTTAGCGTCAGTGATGATTGCGCGGTCGTAGCCGGGGTATGTCCGGTGAAGTCAACGTTGCCGCAGAGGGCCGGATCAGAGGCCTCGCAGGCTGCGAGCTGGTGCGTGCAGATGGGCTGTGCCCCAGTCATGGAAAGGTTTCCCTGAGTAGGCCCTGGCCTTCTTGCCGTGGACCCGCGATCGCCCCGTTGGCCGACGGCGGTTTGGTCGGGGCCAATGCGTCTGCGTATGCGTCGCGCAGTGAGTCAATGGTGCCGACGAGAGCGATGTGCTTCTGCGCCGCCTCTACACGCTCGGCCACACCCTCAGCCGATCGGATGTTGCGCAGAGCCGCGGCCGCCTGAGCCACGTCGGCTTCGGCCCAGCACATTCCAGGTTCCCAGTAGAAGTACTCGTCGGGCAATACGTCAACGAGGCTGTGTCCGACGGGCCACCCCACTTCGGACGACATGAAGTCACGGCTGCCGGAGTAGTCCGTCGCGACGACAGGCGTCCCCAGAGCCATCGCCTCGGCCATGGCATATCCATACCCCTCGGAGCGGTGAAGGCTGATGAAGCAGTCCGCCATGGCGATCAGACCGAGGGACCTCGCGCGCGTGAGTTCACCGGTGATGAGGCGAATCGACGGATTTTCCTGCAGACGCTGCATCATCCCGCGGGCGTGAGGATCCCCCGAGCGGGCGAGGTGCTCGGCCTGCTGCATATTGCGTACCTTGAGCACGAACACGGCACTCGGATCCCCCTCGAACGCGGCTCGAAACGCGTCTATGGCCGCGTTGGGGTTCTTGCGTGCCACGGTGGAATTTGCATCGAAGGAGAAGTGAACAACGAAGGCGTCGTCAGGGATACCGAGTTCCGCTCGCGTGACCAACTCCACCATGGACACATCGACCGCGTGTCCGGTGACCCTGACAGGGGTGTCGGTAACGGCGTGAAAGCTCTTCGCAACAAATTCTGTTGCCGTCCAGATCTCGTCGACCAGGCCGAGGGGTCGCCACAGCTGCCGGGGGATGACTTCCGTTTCCCACATGAAGTAGCCAATGATCCGCGGGCTCGCGAGGAGGGCCGACTGCGCGCATAGCGCCGGAGCAACACGGTCAATCGGCAGGTGCAGCAGGATTGAGTGATCCTTGAGCGCTCCAGTCGCCTGCTTCGTTGGAAGGAGACGTGGGTTCCATCCTCCTGGGGCGGGGAAGAAGGGAGCTGTGCAGGCGTGGATCCCAGCCGCTCTCAAGGCGGTGATGGAGTGAGTGGCGTTCTGTCCCAGGCCTGATCGGTGCTCGGTCAGGCCCGCGACGCAGACACGGAGGTCATGCGCCTGAGGCGATTTCTTCTCGTGCGCATCTGACTCGGGCTGCTGGTGAAGCCCGAGGACATCGTCTGTCCATGACTGCACTCGTTCAGGTAGCTCCGGGCTGGCGGAGCGGACCCTGTTGGAGAGGGCGGAGGGCAACGGATCAAGGACGGGAACGCCCATTCCCTTGATTTTCCGAATGGCCAAGATTGCCGCAATATCGGCGGCGCCATAGTCGTGAGCTGCAAGAAACTCTGCCCATTGGTGGGTGGATGCGGAATGCACTTTGAAGCCGAGCCCGTCTAGGAGACGTTGCCAGTCGGCATCGGGAGCCGCCGCAGCAGGCGTCGACCTAAAGCGGACCAGCAGGTCCGCCAGAACCGACGGCTCGATGTGGTCAGAGCCGTCGGGTGATGGAATGCACGACTCAGACAGTGGGCCTAGAGGAGATGTCTCGACTGTAGCCTCATCGAGTAGGAGGTTACCCCGAAGGAGCCGAATGGTTGTGCCCGACGGGACTGCGTAGCCCAGAGCATCCCCGAGGTTGAGTTGGAATCCGGTGACGCCCTCCGCGCCTAGGAATGTCTGCACGTCGGGACGGGGAACATTGCCGCGTACGGGGATGGTTTGGCCGTTGTCGACCTGTAGGCACATCTTTGCCTGGGTCGACATCGGCACGAACTCGGCGATCCACCCGCTGACATGAGGCCATGACACGCGCTCGATTCGCCCGAGTGCAGGGACCCGCCAATCTTCCGAACCGACCTTTGCCTCAATACTGGTGGCCGGGTGAGCGGCACATTGAACGCGGACGATCACTGGGTCATGGGCTGTTGATATGGGGGTGAATCTCAGAAGAAATCCAGACCCGCCGGGTACATCAGGTCGGGGCGTGGTGAGCTGTTGGCCTTGGATGGTCGTACCGTCGACGCGCACCTCGATCTGTGGCGACTCAGGGCACGTGGGGCACCCGAGCCATCCGGTGACTAATCCGGCATGAGCACGATCGATTGAACCGGCAACCGGTGACGTCCTGCCTCCAATCATCCTGCGAACCAAGCGCTCAGTGCGCATACAGCGCCCTCCTCGCGGCCACTTGGGTGTGGCGCGCTAAGTGAATGGTGCGAGTGTTGGCGTGGCGGCGTGCTTTCGTTGCGAGTTTGTCGGCCTCCAGACCTGTCAGCGTCATCGCAAAGACGACCGTGAGCATGCTCTCTGGCTCCGCCTCAGCGAAGCAACTGGGGCAGTTGGGTGGCCGTCAGATTGGTGTTGATGGGCCGGCACTGGCCATCGACGGTGCATACCTCGGAGATTCCCTTGGGGATATCGATCTCTTCGGAGCCTGCCGTGTGGGTGTAGGCGATGGCGAAGTCCCTGCCGCCCCGGGTGAAGCCGCAGATGACGGCTTCGCGGTGGGTGGCGCAGGTCTTCAGGGATGAGCCCACGAGCTGGTTGTGGGCCCACGCCCAGGCCGCATTGGTCTGCGTGGTTGTGGGGTTGGTCTGGATGCCCAGCAGGGGGAAGAAGGTGGGGAACCACAGGTACCAGTCGACCTGCGTGATGCCGCTGCGCACGGAGTCCACGAAGGTCTGGATGAGGTAGGCCTGAGCCTCCTGGCCCTCGATCGCCCGCTTGGGCTCCTGCAGGCCGGCGAGGCCGTAGTTGACCTCGGTGTTCCAGACGGGCAGTTCAGGGGCGTTGGTGAGATCGAGGAGGGCCTTGAACTTGGCGATGGCGTGAGACTGCTGCTGGGGGCCTCCCGCAGCGCGGGGATAGGTGTGGACGGTGAAGACGTCGACCGGCCAGCCGCGCTCGGCTAGGGGCTGCAGGTATTCATTGAAGTAGGGGCCGACGGCGGTGCCCGTGCGCATGGTCGTCGATGGGGCCAGCACCAGCGACGGCAGGCCGCGGCCCTTGACGGCGTCGTGAACGACCTCGGTCATGTCGACGAGGTTCGCCAGCGACTCGGTCTCCGGGACGTAGAAGTTCGGCTCGTTCCAGACCTGGTAGGCGTCGATGCGGGCCCCATAGCGCGACACGATCGCGTCGACATAGCGGCGGAACTCGTCCAGGCTGGTGGGCGGGTAGGGGGGGTTCGGCCCGGCCCAGGCCGGGGTGTCACCGAACACGTAGATGACCTTCTTGCCCTGCGCCTCGGAGTAGGCGATGGCGTCGTCGATCCACTTCCAGTAGTAGATGCCGCGGGTCTGCTCCAGTGGCTCCCAGCCCGTCTTGGCGTCCCACAGGCGCAGCCATCCATAGTCCAGGGACGGCTTGGGGCCGTAGATGTCGGGGATGTGGAGGCCGAAGAGATCGCCGGTGATGGGCGGGCCTGCCGGAGGGTCGAGAACCTCCGTCGTCTGCCACACCTTGTTGGCCGTTCCGGGTGCCAGGAGGGGATTGCCCACGGCGGTGGGCTTGATCGGGTTTCGGGTATTCATGGGTCTCACACGAACCCGCTCGTTGCAGGACTCGACCCTGCCCGTCATCTTGCTGGCAGCCTGGGGCTCGAGGGAGAGCCCCCATGCCGCGGTGATCGTGGCCGCCGCCGCGACCTCAGAGCAGTTCGGCCGCCAGTTCGGCTGCGAAACGAGGTCGGTGATCTGCGGGGTGAGCACAGCGTTGGTGACCAGCGCATAGCCGCACGGCCCCTTGGTCGTGCCCTTGTCGGGAACCGCGCACTCTCGGGCGGGGGACTGGTACCAGGTGAGGAAGGAGCGCCGCTGGGCGTTGGTCCAGCCGAAGGCGCCCTGATCCCAGGCCGTCTTGGCCGACATGACCGGGACCACGTCGATGGCGCGCGCGTTGGAGACCGTGCGCGTGCCCTGGTCGACCCTCCACGAGCCCCCACTGAGGGTGCAACCCGGACCCACTCGGGGCGCGCGGGTGGCGGAGGCGATGAGGACTCGCTCGCGCTTGCCGCAGCCGCGGGCGTCCTTGCCGTCCACCGCAGGCACCGCGAAGCCGGCGAAGGAGTAGCCGAAGTCCACGTCCGGGACGACGGGGAGGCTCGCCACGAGATCCTCAAGGGGCTGGGACGCGGATCCGGGAGCTGCCGGTTGCTGGGCCGATGCCGGGACCGCTGCTGCCAGCAAGGCGGTCGCCATCGCCATGCCCACGACGCTGATGATCCTGACTCCCACTGGTGTCCCCCTGATGCTCCAGCCCCACCGAATTGCGGATACGCAACACCCTAGCCTGAAGGTCCGCACCCGAGCGCGCACGGACACCCGTGATTCCTGCTGTGGTCGGCGGGGGATCGGCCGTCCGGGCCAGACGTCGGCGCAGGATGGCTCATCAGGGATCGCGAATCCCACCGTGCCCTTTCGACCCCCCGAGTCTGATTGCTGGGTAGCCTGACAGCCCGCTCGATCCCCGGGAGGCGTCATGGTCGACTCAGCTGCTCGTTCCCTTCCCGACCCCCGCG
>DMPC01000056.1:26263-26621 GCA_003456155.1 Actinomycetota bacterium
CTCCGACGATCGGCCTGGACGCATCCGCCGCCCCGATGTATCGCTGGTTCCCTGACGGAGTGATGAACACGTGCGTCAACGCCCTGGATCGACATGTCGATGCTGGGCGAGGGTCCCGCATCGCGGTCATCCACGACAGCCCGGTGACGGGGGCGTCGTCAACGCTGACCTATGCCGAGCTGCTCGATCAGGTGTCACGTTTCGCCGGGGTGCTCGCCGACCTGGGTGTGGGCGTGGGGGATCGGGTCGTGATCTACCTGCCGATGATCCCCGAGGCCATCATCGCGATGCTGGCCTGCGCTCGCCTCGGGGCTGTGCACTCCGTGGTGTTCGGCGGATTCGCCCCGCACGAGCTCGC
>DMPC01000056.1:26790-27664 GCA_003456155.1 Actinomycetota bacterium
AGCTCGCGGCACGCATCGATGACGCAGAGCCGTCCGTCATCGTCACGGCGACCTGCGGCATCGAGCCGAGCCGCATCGTGGAGTACGTGCCGATGGTGCGGGAGGCGGTCGCTCTCTCCGGTCATCGTCCGTCGGCGATTGTGGTGAAGCAGCGGCCGCAGGCACCGGTGACCTTGGAGGCCGGTGAAGTCGACTGGGATGCGGCGATGGCTGGTGCATCCCCGCATCCGCCCGTTCCCGTCCGGGCGACCGATCCCCTCTACATCCTGTACACCTCGGGCACCACGGGTCGCCCGAAGGGGATCGTGCGCGACAATGGGGGTCACGCGGTCGCGCTGCTGTGGTCGTTCGGCCACGTATACGGCATGGGGCCCGACGACGTGTGGTGGTCAGCATCCGACGTCGGCTGGGTCGTCGGCCACTCCTACATCGTCTACGCACCGCTGCTGTCCGGCGCGACAACGGTGTTGTACGAGGGCAAGCCGGTGGGCACCCCGGATGCTGGAGCGTTCTGGCGGGTGATCGCCGAGCACGGCGTGGCCGGGCTGTTCACCGCACCGACGGCCATCCGCGCGATCAAGAAGGTCGACCCCGAGGGAGACCTCGTTCGGGGCTATGACCTCTCGTCCCTGCGCACGCTGTTCCTGGCCGGCGAGCGACTCGATCCGGACACCTACGCCTGGGCCTCGGGTGTGCTCGGCGTGCCCATCGTCGACAACTGGTGGCAGACCGAGACCGGCTGGCCGATCGCGTCGAACCTGCGGGGCATGGCCCCGATGCCGATCACGCCGGGCTCGCCCTCGATGCCCGTTCCGGGCTATGACGTGCGGGTGCTGGATGGTTTCGGTGATCCGGTCGGGCCCGGCGTGGAGGG
>DMPC01000056.1:27960-30121 GCA_003456155.1 Actinomycetota bacterium
GGGGACGGCGGATACGTGGACGCTGACGGCTACCTGTTCGTCATGGGTCGCACCGACGACGTCATCAACGTGGCCGGCCATCGCCTCTCGACCGGATCGATCGAGGCGGTGGTCGCCGAGCACCCGATGGTCGCCGAGTGCGCGGTGATCGGGGTGCACGATGAGGTGAAGGGCCAGGTGCCCCGGGCCTTCGTCGTACTCAAGGCCGGTGCCGACGTCGACCCGGCTGCCCTACAGGCGGAGATCGTCGCATCGGTGCGCTCCACGATCGGGCCGGTCGCGGCGATGAAGGAGGTCGTGATCGTGCCGGCCCTGCCGAAGACCCGCTCGGGCAAGATCCTGCGGCGCACCATGCGCGGCATCGCTGACGGGCGTGACGAGCCGGTGCCCAGCACGATCGAGGATGCCTCGGTGCTCGAGGCGATCACCCCGCTGCTGCGGGGGTAGTCGGAGCGGGTCCTGCATGATGGCGCCATGACCTCGACGGCGGTGACTGCTCTGGCCGCCCGCCGGGCCAGGATCGCTGTCATCCTGTTCTTCACCATCAACGGGCTGCTGCCGGCTGCATGGATCGCTCGGCTCGTCGACATCCAGCAGGATGCCGGGCTCTCCGACGCCTCGCTGGGCCTGGTGCTCGCGTCGGGCGCGGCTGGCGGGCTGGCGCTGGGTCTGCTGGCGAGTCCCCTCGTGGCGCGATGGGGGAGCGCTCGCGTGGCGGTGGCCGCCTTCGTGGGCATGGCTGTCGTCACGATGCCGCTCGGCTGGCTCTCCTCGGCCTGGCTCCTGGCGCTCAGCCTCTTCGTCATCTTCGGGCTCGACACGGTGATGGATGCGGCCATGAACACGCACGGTGTGCGCGTGCAGAAGGCCTACGGGCGCTCGATCCTGAACTCCTTCCATGCCTGGTGGTCGGTGGGGGCCGTCGCCGGCAGCGCTCTGGCGGCACTCACGGCGGCCGTCGGCCTGCCCCTCGGCCCCTACCTGCTCGTGCTCTCGATCGCGCTGCTGGCGGTGGCTCTGTTCGCCGGAGCATGGGCCCTTCCCGGCCCGGATCCGCACACGCACCTCGATACGGAGGGGGAGGGCTCGGCGACCGATGCTGCATCATCCGCCGGACCGTCACCCGCGTCCTCGTGGCGGGCGGTGCTGCGCTGGGCCGTTCTCGCGCTGGGCCTGTTCATCATGCTCGCGGTCATCGTGGAGGACGTCCCAGCTCGCTGGAGTTCGGTGTATCTCGCGGATGCGGGCGCGACGGGAGGTCTGGTGTCGATGGGCCTGGTCGCCTTCACCGCGGCCATGGCCCTCGGACGCTTCGTTGGTGACCGGTTCGTCGAGCGCTGGGGTGACGTCGCGGTCACGAGGTGGGGGATGGGTGTCAGCGCGGTCGTCCTCGCTCTCGCGCTCGTGCAAGGCGGCATCGCCGCGTTCCTGATCGCCTGCCTGGTCGCCGGGTTCGGGGTGGCCACCTTGTTCCCCTCGGCCATCCACGCAGGTGCGCACCTGCCCGGGGTGCGGCCGGCGACCGGGGTGGCGGTGGTGTCGTGGGCTTCACGCCTCGGCGCCGTCACGGCCCCGATCGTGGTCGGGCTGGTGGCGGACTCCGCCGGCATCGCGTGGGGCGTGGGCCTGGCGGTGCTGGCCGCGGTCGGGCTGGTGCCCCTGGCGCGGGTGCTTCGGCAGCGTTCGTAGAGCTGCCGCTTCCGCTTCCGCGAGCGGACGTCATCGCGTCGTGGCGCGACGCGGCGATGTGCGGGGACTCCACGCGGTGGTCCTGCTCGCCTGATCGACTCTCGACTCAGTCGGGAATGAGCGGGCACGGGCTCGACGGGTACATCGTCCGCAGCCCCTCGAGATCACCCGCGCTGAGCTGGCCGGCACCGTTGCCGATGCTCTGCGGATACATGATCGACGTGAAGTCCTCGACATGCCCGAACCCGAGCGCGTGCATCACCTCGTGGGTCACGAGGGTCTGCCGACCGTTGATCGTGAGGGTGTAGACCCAGTCGCCCTCCTGCCACGTCTTCGTCTTGGGCTGGCTGCCCGCCCAGTAGTCGTTCGTCCACTCGTTCGTGGGACTGAAGGCCACCCAGCCCTTGTTCGGCCCCCGGAAGCCCCCGACCCCGGCGGCGGACTCGCCGTATCCGAGCGTCGCGAGGTCGCG
>DMPC01000056.1:30335-30625 GCA_003456155.1 Actinomycetota bacterium
CTGAGGGGTCGCTCGTCTCGACGAATCTCAGCCCGGTGATCGAGGACAGCTGGGCCAGGGAGGCGACGATGTCGTCGCGCATCGTCGATCGATCAGCAGGCTGGCCGGCGGTGTCGAAGTACCACTCGATCGTCTGGCACGGCGTGTAGGTGGCCTGGCGCCCGAGTGGCTCCCACGACGTGAACTGCTGACCGGCCGCCGGGCGCCACGGCTCGGGCTTGGCGGCGATCGTCACCTGCTCGCTGGCCCGCGCCTTCGCCGCCAAGGCCGTGATGGTGAAGGTGCCCGCC
>DMPC01000017.1 GCA_003456155.1 Actinomycetota bacterium
CTCGTCATCGCGGCGGTGGGCCAGGTTCAGTCGCTCGTCGTCATCTACCTCATCGGCCTGGTCTTCATCATGGTCGCGCTCTTCGCACGGCTCAGCGGCTTGGCATGGGTCTACTACATCTTCATGGTGCCGGCTACTGCCAGTCTCAATGCGACGACTCTCGCGGAGGTGGGTGAGCTCGGCAGACAGCGCGTCGTCGACAATGTCGTGGGTGGAATCCTGATCATTGCCGCGTCCTTCCTCGCCATCGGCTACTCGCAATGGGCCTCCCGGCGCGGTGAAGCGACGACTGACGACCACGAGGTCGATCAGATCGCCCAGGAGTCGGCGGTGAAGGGGGTCAGCCCGTAGGGCGGGACCATGATGTTCCGGCCGGCCGAAGCAAGCCCCAAGCTCGGGCGGTCTGCCTGCGGATGAGCCTCACTCCCCGAACGTGCGCACGCCCCGGCACCAGGTGCCACGGACGGGAATCTCCCCGATCGTCATGGGATCCACCGTGCGCGGATCTGAGCCGAGGAGCACCAGATCTGCCACGGCACCGGGCCGAATTTCTCCTGCGTCCGAGCGTGAGGCCTGATAGGCGACACCTGTGGTGTAGCCGGCGAGTGCCTCATCGACCGAGATGCACTCCTCGGGCATCCACGTCGGGGACTCCCGATCGAGTTTGCGGGTGACCGCGACCTGCATGCCCTCCAGGGGTGCGTAAGTCGTGACGGGCCAGTCGCTGCCGAAGGAGATGGGTGCACCCAGCTTGGCCAGGGTGGCTGTCTGAAACTGACGATGAGTTCGCTCGGGTCCGAGCCGGGGCTCGCTGAGCTCGCTCTGCCAGGCATCGAACTTCGACCAGTAGGGCTCGAAGTTGGCGATCACCCCCAGTTCTGCGAAGCGCAGAAGATCCGCAGGATCGACCAACTGGGTGTGCACGATGATCCAACGGCGATCCCACGGCGGATTGACGCGAGCAGCGTTCTCGATGGCGTCGAGGGCCATCCTCACCCCGTAATCGCCGATGGCGTGGATGTGTGCGGTGAAGCCGAGAGCATCGACGGCTGCAACGGCAGCATCGAGCTCCTCGGCCCGCCAGTTGGGCATCCCCTTGGAATGAGGGCAGTCGCAGAACGGTTCGAGCATGGCGCTGGTGCCGGACTCCACCACTCCGTCCGCGAAGAACTTGATGGTCGTCGCGCTGATCCGGACGCTGCTCTCCTGGACTTTGGCCCGCGAGGAGACAAAACCCGAGATCTGATCCCGCCAGGAGTTGGGGTCGGCCCACAGGGCCAGATCGGCATGGAAGTCCAGGACGCCGGCGCTCTCGGCCTTCAGCCAGGCCTCGACGTCTGCTGGCTCAACCCATGCATCCTGAACCCAAGTGAGCCCAGCCGAGGCAAAGGAATCCGAGGAGAAGGCCAGTGCGGCAATGAGCGTCTCATCGGGGACACGGGGCATGAGGTCATAGACAGGGCGCCAGGCCCCCCATTCCCGAAGGGTGCCAATCGGATCGCCCGCCTCGGTCAGCACGATCTCCCCATCGTGCGGTTGGCGGATGCCCCGCGCGTATCCCGCGCGTTTCAATGCTTCGGAGTTCACCCACACCGTGTGGTAGTCGGTTGCTCGGAGCACCACGGGTCGATCGGGAACCTCTGCGTCCAGCCACGCAGCATGGAACACGCCCTCGGGGGCCAAGGTGTGATCGAATCCCTCACCGCGCACCCACTCCACCTCGGGATGCGCGCGCGCCCACTCACCTACGGATCGTGCGATGTCCTGGGGGCTGGAGAAGTCGCGCACGTAGGCGAACTGCTGCTCGAGTCCGCCGAAGATGGAGTGGACGTGGCCGTCGCCGAATCCGGGACAGACAAACCCGCCCTCGCCGTCGATCACCACGTCTGCGGGAAGCGAACGCGCCGTCACTCCCAGCGCCACGACCCGATCGTCATGAAGGAGAACGGCATCCGACATCAGATATGAGCCATCGGGCAGCCGACGCCCGGTCCAGACGGTGACATTGTCGATGCGCGTGCTGGTCATGCTGTTCCCTGTCTGAGGTTCAGGAGAGTCAGGTCGAATGGTTCTCTCTCAGGCGTGCATCATGCCGTGGTCGCCTCCGCACAGTGGGCGAATCCGCCGAGACATCACCGTTCTTCGCGCCGGCCTCGGTCGCGTCTGACGATCGCTGTCACCCGCAACGCCTAACATCCATGACATGCGGGGGACTGGTCAGGATGATTGGGAGAAGCGTCCTCGCGTAAACGCTGTGTCTCGGTCCCGCAAGGCGCGGCTGGTCATGGTGGCGCTGCTCTCCACCGTCATCGTGCTGGTGCCGGGCGCATCGGCCACCCAGGCAGCCGATCCGGAGACCTTCATGCTCCACGGCCTTCGTCTGGAGCGCTGCGATGCCGTCACGGGCGTGGGGTTCGTTGCGTGGTGCGGGTCTCTGAGAAGGCCGCTGGAGCCGGGGAGGGCTCCCTCCCTTCCCATCCGCTTCGCCCTGACCCTGCCAGCTTCCGCCAGTCCAGGCTCGTCGGATCTCGATGCCGTGCTCCTACGGCCGTTGATCGCTGCGTTCGAGGGTGGGCCCGGCTATGGAGGCATCGACTCGGGTGACGCCTACGCCCAGATGCTCGGCCCGCTCATGACGCAGAGGGCCATGCTCGTCATGGATGCCCGGGGTACGGGCCGTTCGAAAGCCATCGACTGTCCGGCGCTGCAGCAGCAGACGAAGGGCTATCTCAAGGCCGCGCGGGACTGTGCCCGTCAGTTGGGGAGCAGCGTCGACGATTTCGCAACGGCGCTGGCCGCCGATGATGCTGCGGCGCTGATTTCGAGGCTCGGCTTCCCGCAGGCCGACGTCTACGGGGACTCGTACGGCACCTTCATGGCTCAGGTTCTCGCGGGGCGGCACCCGGAGATGATCCGGAGCATGGTCCTCGACGGCGCATACCCGGTCACGGGGGAGACTGCCTGGTACCCGACACAGGCGCCGGCGCTGAGGAAGGCCCTGGCGCAGGTGTGCGAGGGGAATCGCGGGTGCGCTTCGGAGAGCAAGGGAACTGTCAGCCGCCTTGCGGCACTGCTCGATCGACTCCGAGACAAGCCCATGAGGGTGTCGGCGCCCGGAGGTGACGGTGTCCGCCACAACGTGTCCGTCACGCCGCGGGATCTCTTCGATGTCGCCTTCCATGGCACCTACGTGGACTCCACCTATCGGGAGTTGGATCCGGCCATCCACGCAGCGCTCGCCGGCGATCCGCTTCCGCTGGGGCGTCTCGTGGCGGAGTTTCGGTACCCGGACGACTGGAAGGAGGCGGCTCGGGTGAACAGCGTGGGCCAGTTCCTCGCCGTGACGTGCCACGACTATCCCCAGCTCTACGACATGTCAGCGCCGACCAGCGCGCGACGGGCCCAGTTCAAGGAGGCCATCGCGCGGGCGAGGGCGACGACCCCCGACCTGTTCGCGCCCTTCACGATCGACGAGTACCTCGACTCCTCTTGGGAGACGGTCTACGACTGCCTCACGTGGGCGAGACTGCCCCGGGAGGGGTCTGGTCCGCCGGCTCCCCCCTCCGGCACCTACCCCGACGTACCGGTGCTCATCCTCTCGGGCAGCCTCGACACCATCACCACCACGGCGGAGGGGGACATGGTCGCGGCGCAGTTCCCTCGATCCCGTCAAGTCGAAGTCGAATACGGCGTGCACGTGCAGGCCATGGGGAACACCGTGCCGTGCGCGGCGTCGATGGTGCGCTCGTTCTTCGAGGACCCGGAGGGTTTCGGTGCCGCCGACCCGCCGGCCTGCTCCGCGCCGCGTCCTCGGCTGCACGAGAGCTTCGCGCGCACGTCGCGGGGGCTGGACGAGGGTCGTGCGGCGATGCTCACGGTCGCCGATGCGATCAATCGCGTCCGAGGTCAGTGGACTGAGCACGGCCTTGGACTTCGCGGAGGCACCTGGCGGGCGAGTTACGTCACGGACGACGAGGTGGCGGTCACCCTCGATGAGGTGCGCTTCTTCGAGGACCTGCCGGTGAGTGGCTCAGCGACATGGGTCCCGTCCACGGGATCCGTCCGTGCTGCGATCACCGTTCCGGGCGGCCGGATCACCGTGACCTGGAGTGACGCATCCGATGACGCCATGATCCGTGGAGTTCTGAACGGCGAGCGGGTCGTGACCCGGGTGAACGCGCCGTGAGCCGGCCACGCGGCCGGCCCCAGCCCGCATGACCCATCCCACAGGGGTGCCGGTGCGCCGCTCCCATCACTCGCGTCACTCTCGTGTCACGATGATTCCGTGGTTCCCCCTGGCTCACGCATGCCTGCGCTCGGGGTGGCACTTGCGCTGAGCCTCGTGGCTTCGGCCCCCATCTCCGCCCAGGCCGGTGACGACACCTGGCAGCCGAGCACCTGGACCGGCGTAGCGCCCGGGGCTCCCGTGCCCGGGGCGAATCTGCCCTCGGCTCCCGTGCCGGCCCCGCTCACCCCGATGGCCCCCGACGTGAACCCGGTCATCTTCTATGAGCCGCAGAGCACCTGTGATCCGGGTCCCAAGCCGGGGGCCCTGCGCCTGCAGGAGATCATCACGACGACCTACGGAGCGGGCCAGACGGTATGGATCCCCCGCGGCTGCAACGTCGGCCCGACCAGTGAGCACAAGGAGGGCCGGGCCGTCGACTGGATGGTCAGCGTCCGCAACCGCCAGGAGCGCGCGAACGCCGAGGCCTTCCTGAACTGGCTGCTCGGCCCGGACTCGGCCGGCCGGCCCTACGGTCACGCTCTGCAGCTGGGCGTCATGTACATCGGGTGGCACGACCGGATCTGGCGCGGGTACGGCATCGACCGCGGGTGGCAGGAGCTCAAAGGCTGCTTCAGCAAGACCGAGGCGAAGTACGACAACTACTGCCATCGCAACCACATCCATATCTCCCTGACCCGCCTGGGTGCTACGGGTGCCGACCCGACGGGCGCTCCGATCCCGGTGGATCCGTCGGCGCCTCCTCCTCCGGAGGCTCCGCTGGTCGAACCTGAGCTCGACGATCAGCCTGCGGCTCCGGCCCAACCCGGGCCGGACGATGACCTATTCATGGCGATCGGCTCGGAGCTGGGGTACTCCTCCTCCTCGGATGGGCCGCTCCGGCCCGGCCGGCTGCGCACGGTGAACCTGGGTCCGGTGCCGGAGAACGCGACCTCCGCCCTCGTCA
>DMPC01000116.1:0-5827 GCA_003456155.1 Actinomycetota bacterium
CGACGCGCTGATCGCCGGGCTGGCCCAGGACTCCCCCACTGCTCGATTCAGAACCCGTGCCTTATCCGCGGACGAGTAACCACAGTGCCGTGATCCCGCTGAGCACCAGGGCCGTCGTCGTGAAGAACCGCTCGTTCATCCGGCGGAAGGCGAAGACGCCCACCAGCGCGCCGATGACGATGACCGGGCTCAGCCACAGGTCCGCGATGAGTGACTCCTGGGTGATGAAGCCCAGTCCGCCGATGATCGGGACCTTCGCCAGGTTCAGGATGAAGAAGAACCATGCCGAGGTGCCCATGAAGGCCAGCATCGGCACGCGCATCTTGACCAGGTAGAGCGTCATGGCCGTGCCACCGGCATTGGCTGCCATGGTCGTCATCCCCGCCAGGGTCCCGAAGAAGGCGATCCCCGGCCAGGAGCTCATGGGCGCAAGCTCGCCGCCATGGCGTTCCTGCCATCTGCGCCACAGCTCGAGCAGCAGCGATCCGAGGATGAGGGCGCCGATGACGCGACCGAGTGCCTGCGTGGACAGGAAGGCGAAGAGCAGACCGGTGATGACGAAGCCGGCCAGCACGCCCGGCACGAGCCGACGGATGAGTGACCACTCAGCATGCTGGCGGTAGTAGGCCAGGGCGAACAGATCCCCGAGGATCAGCAGGGGCACCATCAGGCCCGCCGCCTGCGTTGCGCCGAGGGACGCAGCCAGCAGCGGTCCGGCGAACACTCCTGCGACCGGCATGGCCGTCTTAGAGAACCCATACAGGAAGACGCCCACGACGACGACGATGATCAGCAGGGGCGACCACGTCTCCGGCACGCCCACATCCTTGCGCGTCGACTCACGCCCCTCGCCTGAGGCGCCAGTTGCCGTCCCCGGAGGAAGCCAGGATCTCGCGGGGGTTTGTTTGGGTGGCCCTGACGTGCCTGGACCGGTCATGTCCGAACGGTGACCACGACAAGGTGCCCATCTCACTGCAGGGATCGCAAAACTGAACACACTACGCACGGGGGGGTGACGCGTTGACTGCGCATGAGCCTGCGCACGATCGCGCCTACGCGACGCTCCTGCGGCGCGAGCAGCGCCGGAGGCCGACAGCCTCGCACCTGGCTGCTGCCCTGCTGGTGATGGAGGCGCTCGTCGCCGTCGGCTTGGTGCTCGTTTCACAGAATCAAGAGAACCAGGCGCTGGACTTGGTCGTGGCGGCACTGCTGGCCCTGGCAGCGCTCATGCGAGCGGCTAGATGGAACTACCGCTGCCCACTGCACCTGCTCCAGGCGTACCTGGTGATGGCGTGGGGTGCCCCGATGGTGTTCATCGCAACGAGCTCCGATGAGGCATCGCAGCTGTTATGGGGGGCCATGGTGATGCTGGCAGCGCTCATCACCACCTTCTCCTTGCCGCCCCGCTCCGCCCGATACCAGGTTGCCCTGATGGTTGTGGTCTACCTGCTTGTGACCGTGGGGCTCGACCCGAAGTCCCCACCGCTGTTCGATGTCGGCTTCGTCCTGATACTGGTGCTCGGGTGCTATACCGTGGCGTGGATTCGCGCTGACCAGGCCCAACTTCTGGAGGTCATCGCTGACATGGCTACCACCGACACGCTCACGGGCCTACTGAACCGGCGTGGCCTGAAAGCAGAGGCAGACATCGTCCATGCGAACGCCACTCGCGCCGGAGGGACAACGATCGTCGCCCTAGTCGACCTCGACGGGCTGAAGAGGTTCAATGACCGCCATGGCCACCATGCTGGCGACGCACACATCACCGCCGTTACCTCGCACTGGCGCGGCGCCCTCCGCGAAGGCGATCTGATCGCGCGCGTCGGAGGAGACGAGTTCGTCATGGTGCTGCCCCGGGCGGACGAGGCCGGTGTCCGCGACCTCCTCACCCGAATTCGTGACAACGCACCCGGCCCGTGGTCCCAAGGTTGGACGGTATGGGCCCCGAATGAACCCTTGGACGCCGCCATCGAGCGCGCCGACGCGCTCATGTACGTGGACAAGGCCCGCCGCAATGGCGGACCCGACCATTCCACCCACGGGTAGGTCCGGCCACGCAAGCTCAGGCCAGCACGGCGGTGCGACTACCGGGTCATGATCTCCCGCATGAGCGCGGCGGTCGCGGACGGCGTCTTGCCGACCTTGACCCCCACGGCCTCCAGCGCCTCCTGCTTGGCTGCCGCGGTGCCGGCGGAGCCGGAGACGATGGCGCCGGCATGGCCCATGGTCTTGCCCTCGGGAGCCGTGAAGCCTGCGACGTAGCCCACGACGGGCTTGGTCACGTTGTCCTTGATGAACGCCGCGGCACGCTCCTCCGCATCGCCGCCGATCTCACCGATCATGACGATGGCATCGGTCTCGGGATCCTCCTGGAAGGCCGCGAGGCAGTCGATGTGCGTGGTGCCGATGATCGGGTCGCCACCGATGCCGACGCAGGTGGAGAAGCCGATATCGCGCAGCTCGTACATCATCTGGTAGGTCAGCGTGCCCGACTTGGAGACCAGGCCGATGCGGCCGGCCTTGGTGATGTCGGCCGGGATGATGCCCGCGTTGGACTTTCCGGGGCTGATGATGCCGGGGCAGTTCGGGCCGATGATCCGCGTGGTGCCCGCGTTCTGCGCGTACTGGAAGAACTTGGCAGTGTCATGCACCGGAACACCCTCGGTGATGACGACCGCCAGGGGCATCCCAGCATCGACGGCCTCATCGACCGCATCCTTCGTGAAGCGCGGCGGGACGAAGAGCACGCTGACGTTCGCACCGGTCTGCGCCATCGCCTCCGCGACGGATGCGAAGACGGGGATGCCGTCGACCTCCTCGCCGGCCTTCTTCGCATTGACGCCGCCGACGACCTGAGCGCCCGAGGCGACCATCCGACGGGTGTGCTTCGTGCCCTCGGCGCCGGTCATGCCCTGGACGATGATCTTGGAGTTCTCGTCGAGCCAGATTGCCATGGTGTGTCGTCCTCTACTTCCCGGCCGCGAGCTGGGCGACGCGGCGAGCCGCATCGTCCATGGTCTCGACCAGCTCGATGAGCGGATGGTTGGCCTCGGTCAGGATCCTGCGTCCCTCGACCGCGTTGTTGCCGTCGATGCGGGCGACGATCGGCTTGGTCAGCTCGACGCCCTTGCCCTCAAGCATGACGAGCGCCTGGAGGATGCCGTTGGCCACGGCGTCACAGGCCGTGATGCCGCCGAAGACGTTGACGAAGCACGCCTTGACCTCGGGATCGTTCAGCACGATGTCCAGGCCGTTGGCCATGACCTCAGCGCTGGCACCTCCACCGATGTCGAGGAAGTTCGCAGGCTTGACTCCGCCGAACTCCTCTCCCGCGTAGGCGACGACGTCCAAGGTGCTCATCACGAGGCCGGCACCGTTGCCGACGATGCCCACCTCGCCGTGCAGCTTCACGTAGTTGAGGTCGAACTCCTGCGCTCGCAGCTCGATCGGATCGGTGTTGTCGCGGTCGACGAAGTCCTGATGCGAGGCGTGCCGGTAGTGAGCGTTGCCGTCGAGAGTGACCTTGCCGTCGAGCGCGAGGACGGTGCCCTCGGGATCGAGGATGAGGGGGTTCACCTCGACGAGCGTGGCGTCCTCCTCGACGAGGACGGTCCACAACTGCTGGAGGATCGCGACGACCTGATCCTTGACGGCCTCGGGGAAGCCGGCCGCATCCGCGATCTCACGGGCCTTGGCCTCGGTGCAGCCCTCGAGCGCGTCGACCCGGATCCTGGCGAGGGCCTCCGGCTTGGTGGCCGCGACCTCCTCGATATCCATGCCCCCCTCGACGCTCGCCATGGCCAGGAAGGCCCGATTGGCGCGATCGAGCAGGAAGGAGACGTAGTACTCCTCGGCGATGTCGCTGGCCGCCGTGACGAGCACCTTGTGGACGATGTGGCCCTTGATGTCCAGTCCGAGGATCTGCTCGGCCTTGGCCTGCGCGTCGGCCGGCGTGTCAGCGAGCTTCACGCCCCCGGCCTTGCCGCGTCCACCGGTCTTGACCTGGGCCTTGACGACGACGGCGGAGCCGATCTTGCGGGCGGCCTCGTGGGCGGCGTCCGGGGTCGAGCACACCTCCCCCGCCGTGACAGGCACACCGTGCGAGTCGAACAGATGCTTGGCTTGGTACTCGTACAGATCCACGCGATCCCCTTCGGTGTACCCACAGGTACTAGGACTTCCAAGTAAGTGACGCAGGCGGCACGATACTCGCCCACCGGGAGCGATCATCGCGGGGCGCCCGGACGGTGCGACCGGGCCCGCGACGCACCGTACCGTGCAGACGGGTGCAACACTTCGACACGTGACGAACCCGACAGCACCGGTGCGCATCCTGGCTCTCGGGGGCAGCACGAAGCCGGGCTCGGCCTCCGAACGGGCGCTGTCGATGGCGGCCGATGCCAGTCGCGCGACTGGCGCTCAGGTGGAGACGATCACCGGACGCGCACTCATGCTCCCCATCTACGACACCCAGACGACCGAGCGGACACCCCCGACTCGAGCGCTGATCGAGGCAGTCCGGCGTGCCGACGCGCTGATCATCGCGAGCCCCGGCTATCACGGCGGGATCAGCGGGATGGTCAAGAACGCCCTCGACTATGTGGAGGATCTGCGACGCGACGAGCGCCCGTACCTCGACGGGCGCGCGGTCGGACTGATCGGCGTCGCGCACGGCTGGCAGACGGCAGTGGGCACCCTGAACCAGCTCCGCGACGTGGTCCACTCCCTTCGCGGCTGGCCCTCTCCCCTCGGCGTCGCGATCAACGACGCCGCGGGGCTCATCGGCGACGATGCGGCCAACTCCGACCCGCACGTGGTCGGGCAGCTCCAGGCCATGGGGCGTCAGGTCGCCGAGATGGCCGAGCGGCTGAGCCCCCACCCCGAGCCCCGGTAGCCGGGGACCGGACCGACCTCGCGCTAGAGCTTTTCGACCGGCGCGTACCGCAGCAGGAGCCGCTTGACTCCCGCCGAGCCGAAGTCGATCGTCGCCTCGGCCTTGTCGCCGACACCGGACGTCGATACGACCGTGCCAAGGCCGAACTTCTGGTGCGTCACGCGCTCACCCGGCTCCAGCGACGTGACGGGCGCCGTGCCGACGACTCGGTCGCCGAGACGCAGCGCTGCACTGCTGGTGCTCGGAGCAGAGCCGTAGCCACCCGATGACACCGCGCGCCCGATCGGTTCCTCGCGGCGCCACTCCATCGCCGAGGTCGGGATCTCCTCGAGGAATCGTGACGGCGGGTTGAACGCGGGCGAGCCCCAGGCGGAGCGGGTCACCGCCCGGGACAGGTACAGCCGCTGCCGAGCGCGCGTGATGCCGACGTAGGCGAGCCGACGCTCCTCCTCGAGCTCGCGCGCGTCACCGAGCGATCGCATGTGCGGGAAGACGCCATCCTCCATACCGGTAAGGAACACCACCGGGAACTCGAGCCCCTTGGCCGTGTGCAGGGTCATCAGCGTGACGACTCCCCCGCTGCCGTCCTCGTCCGGGATCTCATCGGAGTCAGCGACAAGGGACACCTGCTCGAGGAACTCCGCCAGCGTCCCCTCCGGATTCGCGTCGGCGAACTCCTGCGCGACGGACTCGAGTTCGGCGAGGTTCTCCAACCGAGTCTCGTCCTGCGGATCCGTCGACGCCTGAAGCTCCGCGACGTAGCCGCTCTGCTCGAGAACGGCCTGCAGCACCGTGGCGGGATCGGCTCCCGATTCGACGAGAGTGCGCAGGTCGGAGAGCAGCCTCACGAAAGCCTCGATGGACGTGAGGGATCGCGTGGCGATGCCGGGTGCCTCGGCCGCTCGCTCCAGGGCGGCGGGGAAGGAGATCCGC
>DMPC01000116.1:6134-22245 GCA_003456155.1 Actinomycetota bacterium
GAGCGCATCACGGACCTCCTTGCGCTCGTAGAAGCGCGTGCCCCCGACGACGCGATAGGGCAGGCCGACCCGAATGAAGATCTCCTCGAGTGACCGGGACTGCGCGTTCGTCCGGTAGAAGACGGCGACCTCCGAGGGATTGACGCCCTCGGCATCGGACAGCCGGTCGATCTCGTTCGCCACGAACGAGGCCTCGTCATGCTCATCGTCCGCGACATAGGCGACGATCGGGTGCCCGCTGCCGGCATCCGTCCAGAGTCGCTTCTCCCGACGGCTCGAGTTGCGCGAGATCACGGCATTGGCCGCAGTGAGGATGGTCTGAGTCGACCGGTAGTTCTGCTCCAGCAGGATGGTCGAGGCATCGGGGTAGTCGCGCTCGAACTCCTCGATGTTGCGGATCGTCGCACCCCGGAAGGCGTAGATCGACTGGTCAGCGTCACCGACCACGCACAGTTGCCCGGGCGCGAGTTGTGCCGTGCCGGGGCCGACCAGCTCCTTGATGAGCGTGTACTGCGCGTGGTTGGTGTCCTGATACTCATCGACCAGGACGTGCCGGAATCGGCGCCGATAGTGATCGGCAACCTCGGGGAACAGTTGCAGCAGGGCCACCGTGCTCGAGATGAGGTCATCGAAGTCGAAGGCATTCGCGAGCCGCAGCCTGCGCTGATACTCCGCATAGGCCTCGGCGAGGGACTGCTCTGCCGGGTTGGCAGCACGTGAAGCGAACGTCTCGTGGTCGATGAGCTCGTTCTTGAGGTTCGACACCTGAGCGAGGTACGACCGCGGGGGGAACTTCCGCGGGTCGAGATCGAGATCCCGCATGACCATGGTCATCAGACGCAGGGAGTCAGCCGAGTCGTAGATGGTGAACGTGCTCTTCACCCCGAGCCGAGCGGCCTCACTGCGCAGGATCCTGACACAGGCACTGTGGAAGGTGGAGACCCACATGGCCCGCGATCGGGCCCCGACCAGCTCCGCAACCCGCTCCTTCATCTCACCCGCCGCCTTATTGGTGAAGGTGATCGCCAGGATCTCTCCGGGTGTCGCGTCACCCGAGGCGAGCAGGTGGGCGATCCGACGGGTCAGGACGCGTGTCTTGCCGGAGCCCGCACCCGCGACGATGAGGAGCGGACCGCCTCGGTGCTCCACCGCCGCGCGCTGCGCGGGATTGAGGTCAGCGACGAGCTCCTCGAGTCCGCGGGCGGGTGACCGAGGAGGCTCCGCCGCCGCACCGCGCCCCGAAGGCGGGGAGGGCAGGTGGAACAGCGCGTCGGTCACGCCTGCATCCTAGGCAGACCGCCGGACACCCCCCGGATGTGCGCGCACGCCGTCAGCGGCGAACCCAGCCCACGATCTGGACGCGCACCTTGGAGGCGACCGAGGGATGGATGACGACCTTTCCATCGGTGCCGATCTCCGTCACGACGAGGCTGATCTGCCTGTGCTCCGGATCGATCGGCGCCGATCGGGTCCCCGGCGCAGCCTTGTCGAGGCCGTACACCCGCAGATTGCCGGCGTCAGGGCCCTTCGTGCGCGTGGTCACCTTGAGGATGACGCCGGTGACGCGCTTGCCCCTCTTGGGCAGTCCGGCAACGCCGGTGATGGGACCCACCACGAGCGGCGTATCAGCGGTGAGCGCCCCCTTCGCGATGCGCTTGCGCTCCGCGTTGCGCACCTTGATGGGGGCGTCGTTGACGGAGTAGCCGAGCACCTCCATCCGCAGCTGGACCATGCCCTTGCTGGAGTTGGTCAGGGCGACCTGGCCGCCCTGCACGGGCACGACCATGACAGACGAGCGCACCTGCCCCTTGGGGAAGGCGAGGCTGGCGCCCTGCTGCTGGTCCGGTGTTCCGATACGAACCTTTCCGCGCTTGGTGGACTCTCGAGTGGTAACCAGGACCAGCGCTGACGTCGCCTCCGAGGGCACTGCGCTGAGACCCACGACCCGGGCCTCGTCCGGCTGCAGGGGGCCCTGCCCGGTGGACTCGTAGCCCAGTTCTGATCCGACGGCGATGAACTCGTCCGTCGGCTCAGCAACCGGGGCGGGCGCCGGAGGCGCGGGCGGCGCGGGCGCGAAGGTCGGGGCCGGCGCCGGAGCCACAGCGGACTCCTGACTCATGTCCACGGCCTGACCCGGCGTGCCGATGGTCACGTTCGGGACGTCACCGGGGCCGAACCAGCCGATCACGTCGAGCGTCAGATCCGTCGCACCGGTGCCGTTGGCCAAGGCCACCGTCCCGTCGCTCGCCACCGGGACGATGGCTGTCCCGGTCGCGTCCTTGTTCATGGGGACCTTGACGACGATGTCGCTCTTTCCCTCACCCGGACCCCAGATGCGGATCCGTGAATCAGCATTCGAGCCGAGCGCACCGACGCTCACGGCCACCGCGGCGACCCCCTCGGTCGGGACGCCTCCCACGCCTGTCACCTTCGCGTAGATCCGCTTGCTGTCACCGGCAAGGGTGTCCTGCTGGAGTCGGCATCTCTCGGGAACGCCGAGGGCACGACGCGTGGCCAGGACCCGGACCGGCTCGATGGCCGTCATGTCGGCCGCGCGTCCCGTGCTCACCAGTGAGGCGGAGCTGCGGGCTCGTGGGCAGTAGGGCGCATCCATCGGCGTTCCGTCCCAGAAGGACGTGCGCCCACTGGCTCCGTCCCAGGTCAGCGAGATGTGGATGTGGTCGCGATGGCACACGGTGTCATTGCCCGACGACGGCAGGGAGAAGCAGCCCTTGAGCTCGGTCCAGCCCCGCTCGACGTCGTACCCACGCCAGATGCGGTCGTTCCAGCCGATGTACATGACGCCGAGACGCATAGCGTTGCCATAGGGGTTGCCGAACTGATCGGGACCGAGCAGCCAGCCCAGGAAGGCCTCGGCATCTGCTCGCTGCTGGGCCTTGCGCACGCTGACCATCCAGTCGAGTGCGCGGCCCTCCTTGTGCTCGCTCTGGCCGCCGACGTCGCACGCGCGCGGGATCCAGACGGTCTCGTCAGAGCCGTAGGTGGCCTTGATCAGATCGGCGAGCTTCTGCGTTCCCGCCTTGGCCGCCGGGTCGCACTGGGCCTGGCCCTCATATGTCGGCGAGACGTCGTAACCCTCAGGGAGAGGAGTCGGGACGGCGGGGACGGTGGAGGGGGGCAGGCCGGTCCCGGGGACGGGGGGTCCGGCCACGGCGCCGGTCCAGGTCGAGGGCTGCCAGGTGTCGCCGCTCGCACTCGCGCTCGTGAGGGGAGCCACGAGGGCCACGGCCGCGCAGGCCCCCAGCGCAGCAGCCCCGCGCAGCAGTCGTCCCGACGCGTGCACGCGGGCACGACGGGACAGGGCACGGAACCCGTGCCGGCGGGGAAGCACGCGCATACTCTGACACGAATGGGGCGATTGTTACCAGTGTGACTCGTGTGAAATTCGCAAATCGGTCATTTTCCGCTCTATGCGCCCGGTTTTGGGGTCCCCGCCCCTAGCGACGCCTCCACCAGGCCCGAGCCCGCTGGGCGACCGCTCGAGGCCCGGGCGCCGCCGCCTCCTCCCGGGCAGCGTCCAGCGCACCCATCAGGGCGCTGATCGCGGCATCCACGGGCAGGTCGACCGCATCGTCGACCGACTCCTCCGGGCCCGTCATCCGCTCCCGGAGCACGCCGGGATCACCCAGGATGCGCACCCCAGTCGCCTCGATGCGGGTGACCATCTCGTCGGCGATCTCGGCGGCACGGTCGAGGGCCCACTGCGGCGTCGACAGTCGCGCTTCGTCGGGCAGCGGTGCGCGACCCTCGACCAGGCCCTTCACCATCAGGGCCTGGACGCGATTCGGGTACGCCCGCCACCCCTGAGCACCCCCCACGGCCACATTCAGCCGCCTGAGGAAGGCCGCCTCCGCCAACGTCATCGACCTGTTCGACACGTCGCCACGACGATCGAAGAGCGTGTTGCGGGGAAGACCCAGCAGATCCTCGAAGTGATGGAAGATCCCCTCCCGCACCCGATCATCCACGACGACGACGGTCACGCGCTCGGCTCCGACCGCAGCAACCCATCGCTCGACGAGCTCGTCATGACGGTGCCGGCGCCAGAAGATCGTGTTGCGCGTCGCATCATCGTCCTGGAAGAGCATCCGACGGATCCAGGGCAGGTAGGGGGTCTCGAAGCCCGACTTCAGGTTCTGCTGCCAGGCCGACGGGAGGATGCGTCCGAGGTTGCGCAGCGTCACGACCACCTCAAGCCGATCGGCCCCCACATCGCTGACGATGCGGTCGACGACCTCGACGGGACTCTCCGCGAAGAACTCGCTCGAGATGACGGTGGTCCCGCGGTAGTCGTGTGCCTCCGCCACTGTCTGCGTCCACAGACCGGACTTGGGTGGCTTGGCTCCGTCGGTGCGCCACCCCAGCGGACGCTCCATCACCGAGGAGGCCACCTCGCGGTGAGCCATCAGGCGACCGGGGTAGCGGACATTCCAGGTGCCGAGGATGTCGCGTGAGTGGGCGAGCGCCGTCTGGACCGCCGTCGTGCCCGTCTTGTGAACCCCGATGTGCAGGAGCATCGATCCCTGCGTCGAGCTGCCGGATGACGAGGGCGAACTCACCGCGTCATGCTAACAGCGCGCGAGCCCGCCACCCGTGGCTGAGCGGGCATCGTCGTCCGTGCCGGGAACCGGGGTGACGTATCCTCGCTGAGCACCCACCGACGAGCAGCAGGAGAGACGTTGACCGAGGTTCCACCGCGCAAGCGTGTCTCGGTCGTGCTGGCCTCCACGCTCTCCACGGTGGCCATCTTGGGGGGCATCGTCGCCGTCGGCATCGTCCTCCCGGACTCCCCCATGGTGACGTCCACTTCCGCAGCGGAGTCCAGCCCGCAGGCCAGCAGCCTGCTCGAGGACCCGACGGGCACCGCCGGCACCACGACGACGCCCGAACCCGTCGAGACGGACGAGCCGGGTTCCGTCGAGGGTGACGTCTCGCAGATCCGCAACGTGGTGCTGCTCCTCGGCGACGACCTCGACTGGTCGCTGTTCAACGAGGTCCCCCGCCTGAGGCAGTTCATGGATCAGGGCACGACCCTGAGCAACTTCGTCGTCACCGAGTCGCTGTGCTGCCCCTCCCGGGTGTCTATTCTCCGGGGCCAGTACGTCCACAACCACAAAGTGGTCTCGAACATGCTCGAGACCGGTGGCGGCTGGCAGACGTTCTACGACCTCGGCCACCAGAAGGACTGCCTTCCGGTGTGGCTCAGCGAGGCCGGAGTCACGACGTCGCACATCGGCAAGTACCTGAACGGCTTCCCCGGCAAGGAGCTCAGCCCCACCTACACGCCACCCGGATGGGCGAACTTCGTGTCAACGGGTCGCGGCAAGGTCGCCTACACCGGCTACAACTATGTCCTCAACACCAACGGGAGCCTGCGCAAGTACGGACGCGCGCCCGGCGACTTCCTCGAGGACGTGCTCACCGGCAAGGCCAACCAGTGGCTCGGCGCCGTCACCGAGCCCTTCTTCCTGCAGTACTCCTCCTACCTGCCGCACTCCCCTGCTCCCACGGCCCCGCGGAACAAGGGAACGCGTGCCGGCGCCCAGGCTCCACGGGTGCCGAACTTCAATGCCTTCGGCGCTGACGAGCCCCGATGGCTGCGGACGCACCCGGCCCTCGGACCGAAGCAGGTCGCGAACCTCGATCGTCTCTGGACCCGGCGGCTGGAGTCGGCCGAGTCGATGGCTGACTCCTTCGACTCGATCATGGAGCAGTTGCGCGCAACCGGTCGACTGGACGACACCCTCGTCATCGTGACCTCCGACAACGGCTACCACGTCGGGAACCACCGCATCGCCTCGGGCAAGCACACGCCCTTCCGTGAAGACTCCGTCGTGCCTGCCGTCTTCATCGGTCCCGGGATTCCCAAGGGCGTGACGCTGGACGCCATGGCCTCGACGATCGACCTGGCGCCCACGATCGCGACCCTGCAGGGCGCACGACTCCCCGCCTGGCTCGACGGCCGAGACCTCATGCCGCTGCTGACGGGTGACCCCGACCTCACCTGGCGCACGGGGATCCTCACCGAGAATCTCGCCCCCACCACACCCGACGACCCCGACTTCTCCGGATTCGAGGCCCCCAAGTACGCGGCCCTGCGAACCCCGGATTGGCTCTTCGTCGACTTCGGAAGCAAGGACGGCTCCGCCCTGTACAACCTGGCCGTGGATCCCTGGGAGCTCGACAACGTGATCCGCACGACGGACCCGGCGATCGTGAGCCAGTTGCGGGCGCAGACCAAGGCGCTGGCCGCCTGTCGCGGGGCGAGCTGTCGCGTTGCCGACAGCCGGCCTGTCCCTCCTGCACCCCGTCCCACGCCCGAGCCCAGCGCCACAGCGTCCCCCGACGCCACGGCGACCCCGACTCCGGACGCCAGTGCAACCCCCGCCCCCGACGCCACGGCGACCGCGACACCGGCCGCCTCATGACCCGAGCATGACCTCCCGGATCACCCGGGCCGACGCCTGACCGTCGTCGTACTGGCAGAACCGGGCCCGGAAGGCGGCACGTCGCTCACGCGCCTGATCTCCATCGAACAAGCCGCTCACCAAGGCCTCCGTCAGCTGCCGCTGGTTTCGCGCGACGATGCCAGGAGGCTCGGCCAGCAGGTCGAAGTAGGTGCCCCGGGTCTCCCGGTAGATGGGCCAGTCATCGGCATAGGTGATGATCGGCCGATCCAGCAGCGCGTAGTCGAACATGGTCGAGGAGTAGTCGGTGATGAGGATGTCCGCGGCCAGATAGCACGGGATGATCCACGGCACCCGTGAGCCATCGATGACCCGACCAGAGGCCATCAGTGCCTTCATCGCCGGGCCCGCAGTCGCGGTGTGATGGGCACGAACGATCACCACATGACCGTCCGGCAGCGCATCGAGCAGGGCGCCGACGTCGATGCGCATCGAGGTGTCGCCGATCGACTCCCGGAAGGTCGGGGCGTACAGGATCGCCGTGGCACCCTCGGGCACCCCCAGAAGCGAACGTGCCGCCGCGACATCCTGCGCTGTGGCGTTGACGAGAGCGTCATTGCGCGGGTAGCCCGACTCGAGCCAGGCGTAGCGACACGGGTAGGCATGGGACCACGTCTCGGTGGAGTAGGCGTTCGAGCTGATCGCGAAGTCCCAGCGATCGCTGCGGCGCAGGAGGTTCTCGAACTCGCGCGCTGACTGGGCCTCGTCGATCGGAATCACCTTGCCGCCGCTGCGACGAGGCTGGCGCACCGGATCGACCGCGGTGCTGGCCACCGCGCTGGTCATCACGTCGAGGCCCACGAGCTTGAGCGGGGTTCCGTGCATCGTCTGGATGTGCACTTGACCGGGCCGCTTGACGTAGGAGCCGGCGAAGTTCACGTTGTTGACGAAGTACTTCGCCCGGGCGAACATCATCCAGCGCTTCCAGCCACCCGGGGTGACGTACGGTGTGCCGGGCGGCAGGAGCACCGCCTTCGACTCGTCGATGAGCCATGCGCCCCGCAGGTTCGGCGCCACCTCCGGGAGTTTCTCGAAGATCGCCCGCGGATTGCACCCGTATCCGCTTCCCCAGTACTCGGAGAAGAGCACCAGGTTCTGGTCGATGGGCAGCAGACGAAGTGCCTTGTAGTACAGGCGGCCGATCGAGCGGACCCGCTTCAGTGCACGGCGCGTGGGCCAGTAGACCGAACCGACAGCACGCCGGGCCGGCTTGCGCCATCGGTCGATGCGGTCGTACACGCGGAAGTCGCGGTATGAGCGATCCAGGAAGATCCGGGCCCGGATGTTGCTCGCCCTGTTCTGCTTCGTCACCGACGACCAGTCCTGGGCATGACGTCGCACGGACTCCCGGGCCTGCTCGTAGAACTCCGGGCGCATCGCCTTGGGCACGCGGTCCTGGTGGCGCAGGATCGTGACGTAGTGATTGACCATGACGTCGTAGAGGTGCTTGCGAGTGGCGAGGTCCACGTTCCTGCTGTCGAGCTCCGCGAAGACCTCGTCATAACGGCCGAAGATGTCGAAGTGGCGAGGACTGCCGCTGCCGAGAATGCTCCCCGCACGCCGCTGGCGGTAGAGGAGCACGACCCGGTTGAGGGAGACGGCGGTCTGCGCACTCAGGAGAACGGTGTACGTGAAGTGGATGTCCTCGTAGTAGCCGCGGGGGAAGGTGACCCCAAGGTCGGCGAGGAAGTCGCGGCGGTACACCTTGTTGCAGGCGATGGGCAGCAGGTTGAACAGGCGCAAGTGCTCACGAGGGACGAACACCGATGGGGAGAGAGCGGCGAGGATCTCGTCCGCCCAGCTCACGGCGGTGCGTCCGTCCCACCAGACCCTGGCGTAGTTGTAGACGAGCAGTTGTGGGAAGTCGCCCACCTCGAGGCGGTCCGCTATGGCGGAGAGGGATCCCGGCGCAAGGGTGTCGTCGCCGTCAAGGAAGAGGATGTACTCCCCCGTCGCCGCGGCAACTCCTGCATTCCGGGCGCCACCGAGCCCGGCATTCTCGGCCAGGTGCAGCACCCGAACGCGCGGGTCTCGTGCCGCGATGTCGTCGAGAATCGACCCGCTGAGGTCCGGAGAGCAGTCGTCCACGGCAACGACCTCGACGTCGCTGAAGTCCTGCTCCAGGACGGACTCGACCGCTGCCCGGATGTACGCCTGGACCCCATAGGCCGGGATGATCACGGAGAGCAGGGGCACGCCTCGCGAGCATACACAGCACGCGGCGCCCTCCTCGGTTCACGGAGTCGCGTCCGCTGCTGCGGTAGGGTCCTCTGGTGCCTGCAGCCACCAATCCCGTCCTCATCGGCGGCACCGGCCGCAGCGGATCCACCATCCTCGGCCGCATCCTCGCCCGGCATCCAGACCTCTACCTGACCGATCCGGAGGAGGTGCGCTTCATCGCGAACAACCCCGGCATGGCGACGGCCCTGGGGATGAAGAACGCGGGCTGGCCGCGGAGCCTGCGCGCCAGGAACCTCGCACAGAAGGCGATCAAGCGCTCGCAGGGCCCCTACTTCAAGCGTCCGAACAACAGCGGCCTGCAGAAGTGGCTGACGTTGGACGAGATGGCTGCTCTCGGCGACCGGTACCTCGAGCGATTCGGCCGTGAGCCGCTGGAGGCAACCCGTGAGTTCACCTACGCGGTGATGGACAAGGTCGCTGCTCCCGCGGAAGGCCGACGATGGGTCGATGGAACCCCGGCCAACGCTCGCGTGACCGATCTCATCGAGCCGATCTACCCCGAGTGCCAGGTCGTCGCGATCATCCGCGACGGACGCGACGTGGCAGCCTCGTTCGTGGAGCAGACGTTCGGTCCGAACGAGATCATGGAGTCACTGCGCGAATGGGCCAAGCGGAGCCTACGCATGCACCAGGCGGTCCAGCGCTGCCGTCCCGGGCGGATCCTGACCATCGACATGCTCGACATGGTGCAGAACCAGCGCGAGGAGAGCCTGCAGCAGATCTGCGAGTTCCTCGGCATCCCGGTGGATGCGGGAATGATGCAGTGGTTCGCCGACAACGTGAGCGTCGAGCGAGCCCACGTCGGGCGTTGGCGTGAGCAGTTCGACGAGAAGACGACGCAGGAGATCAACGCGCTCTACGGAAGGCTCGTCGACGACCTGCGGCGGCAGGGCGTACGCATCCCCCTCGAAACCTGACGATTCCATACGGAGGCGTCATTCCGCGGCGCGCGAATGACGCCTCCGTATGGAACGGCTAGTCAGCCCGCCAGTCGTCGCGCTCGGATCGAGGGTCAAGGATGTCGACCTCATCCTCGACGGCCTCGTCGTCGTCCTCCTGCACCTGCGCCCGCCCGACCAGGGCCAGAGCCTCAGCCACGGATCCGTCGAGCAGCACGCCGCCTCCCCCGACCACAATCGCCCGGGTGCAGAAGCGCTCCATGACGTGGGCGTTCTGTCCGGCAACGAGGAAGGTGACGCCGTCCGACTTGAGCTGCTCGACGTGCGCCCAGCCGATCTCCCGATAGCCCTCATCGCCGACGATGAGCGACCCCTGCGTGGCGAAGGCCCGTGCGCCCGTGGCCATGGACACCGTCCAGACGATGCGCCGCCGCAGTTCCGGCGGGCAGGAGCGGGCATAGCCGTCGAGTGACTTACCCAGCCCCGCCGTCGCCACGATCCAGTCCATCCGCTCGGTGATCTCGTCCGGCGACATCCCGAGCATGATCCCGACGACGAAGATGTTCTGCCGAACGGTGAGCTTGGCGTTGATGAGACCTGCCCGCCGCAGGATCGGGATGACAACGTCACGACGTCGCACGTGCCCGTGGTCGGGGACGAGCGTCCCGGCAGCCAGGCGGATGAGCTCGACGGTGTCGGCCTTGCGGTCCTTCGCCATCAGCGCGACGGAGTCTCCCGGCGCGACGGCGAGGGAGATGCCGGCGAAGACCTGCTCGTTCACCCTGCTGCTCTCCCGGGCGAGGCGGCGCAGTCGACCGCTGCGCCCTCCCCCCTTGCGCCGGCGGGTGCGGGGCATCATCAGACTGACATCGTCGAACTCGAGTGCGTTCACGAGGTGCGGGTCGCAGTGGGTGCGGGCCATGGATCAGGCCTCCTTCAGGATCCGGTGCTCGAGGCGCCGGAAGGTGACGATCCCCGCGATGAGGAAGAACAGCGCGACCCCGAAGGAGATCGCGTAACCCGTCATCGCCACATGCTCCTCCGGCCACCAGCCCACCCGATAGAGCGTGAGAATCCCCGCCAGCGGGTTCAGCGCTGCGGCGGACCGCGCCTCATCAGGGATCAGGGCGAGGGAGTACAGCACCGGACTCAGGTAGAAGGCGGCTCGAAGGATGATGCGGACGATCCGCGCGAAGTCCGGCACGAGGAATGACCATGAGGCGACCAGCAGCGACAGGCCGTACATGAGAACGAGCTGGATGAGGAAGGCCAGCAGGAAGAAGCCGATGTTGATGCCCGGGAAGGTCCAGGTGACGAGCATGGCAAAGACGATCAGCGGGAGGGAGAACAGGAAGTCGAATGTCCGGGTGATCAGGACCCGTACGACGGAGAACTGGGTGGGCAGCACGCTCACCGGAAGCGTGCGCGAGAAGCCGACGAAGGCGCGGGTGGAGGACGAGATGCCGCTGGTGAACCACCACCACGGCAGGATCGCGACGGTCAGGAACAGGTAGTAGGGCTGCTGGCCCATGTCGCGTCCCCCGAGCAGGATCTCGAAGACGAACCACATGGTGACGCTCATGCCGAGGGGCTCAAGGATGGCCCACAGGTAGCCCAGCCTGAGCTTGCGGTACTTCTGGGACAGATCCCGGCGCACGAGCAGGAACAGCGCCTGCCTCGATCGCCAGATGCTCACCCGGAGCACAATACGGCCACCGCGAGCGGCCACTGGGCACCGCGAGCGGTCACTGGGCGGTGAGCAGTTCCTCCCAGCGATCCAGGATCGACTCCCGGCGGTAGGCCTCGGCAGCCTCGCGCGCCCGAGCACCCATAGCCCGACGCAGGGCCTCGTCGTCCATCAGCCGCGCCAACTGCCGGGCCAGGTCGTCGGCGTCTCCCCGAACGGCCAGCAGGCCGGTCACCTCCTCGACAACGAGGTCCCGCACCCCGGCCGAGGCATCCGCAGCCACCACGGGCAGGCCACAGGCCATGGCCTCCATGACGGCCAGCGGCAGCCCCTCCACCAGCGAGGGCAGGGCGAGGATCGAACTGCCCAGCAGATAGGCCTGCGGATTCGCGGTCGGCTCGATGAACTGCACCCGCGGCAGGTTTCGTGACCGGATCTCCTCCGCGAGCGGCCCTGCTCCGATGAAGCGCAGCCGCCAGTCATGCCGATCAGCCGCGACCTGCTCCCATGCGTCCGCAAGAACACCGGGCGCCTTCTCCACAGACAGGCGACCCAGGTAGGTGACCACTCGGTCGCTCAAGGCCGATGGCTCATCGGGCCAGAAGGCGATCGGGTTCGGCATGGCGACAACCCGGGTCAATCCCCACGCCGAAGCCGCGCTCGCATCCGCACGAGTGAGCATCGTGACCACGTCAGCATCCCGATAGGCAGCTGCCAGCCGGACGTCATCGCCACTGCGCACGGCTGCCTCCGTCGACGAGTGGTACTGGCCGATGACCCGCCAGCTCTCATGCGGGACCTGATCGAGCATCTCCTTGCACCAGACCTGCGTCGTGATCACCGTCCCGCTTCCGTGCCGCGACAGCACGGCATCGAGCCCCGCGAGGATCGTCGCATCCGCCTCCGCGCGCGCTGACTCGTCGCTGGCCGACGGCACCGGAATGTCGAGAAGTGTCGTCTGCCGGTAGGTCGAGTGGGACGGGAAGGTATGTGGCTCCTCCGCCGTCTCGAGGCCGACGAGCTCCACTGAGTGACCGCGCTCGGAGAGACCGTCGGCCAGCACGTGCGCCACTCGCGCAGCTCCGCCCAGTTCAGTGATCGAGTTCGCCATGATGACGATGCCGCTCATCGCACCACCCCGATTGCCTGGGCCAGCGTGGCGCAGCCCCCCGTCTGCTCCATTCCCGCGAGCCTCGCCAGCGCCTCGTGACCGATCTCATCATCAGCAGACACCTGCCAACCGGAGGTCCTCAGCGCACCGACCGCCTCGCGCAGTTCAGCCGCGGAGGAGACGAACGGGCCAGGCAGGTCCCGATGCCACGGCAGGTACAGGCCCGGGCCGCGGGAGAGCAGATCGCGAAGGTCATCGGCCATGACGATGACGGGGCGGTCGCACCGGGCGGCGATGCTGCCCCATCCCGAGGTGTCGGTGACGAGAACGTCGCACGCACCGATGACGTCGGCTTCCGAGGTGCCACCGCCGCCGACGACGACACTCACGTCGTCCCAGCCCGTGAGCTCCACTCCTCCCAGGGCGGGAACCGCCCGCTCCAGCAGGATTCCGACGACCACCTGATCGTCCGACAGCCCCAGCCGAGTGCGCGCCGCATCTCGGGTCGATACCCACTCGGCCAGCGGGGACGCCACCACTGTCTTCGCGGTGAAGCCGAGTGCTCGCGCCTGACGCTGCCCGATCTCCTGTGAGGGAACGGCGACAAGATCGACATCCGACTCACCTCGAAGAACCAGCAGGCGCTGCTGCCGCGCCGTGAGGAGAGGCCAGTCCACGATGTCCGATCCGACCTTGTCGATTGAGGGATCCACGACGGCCAGGGCCACCGTGTCACGCCCCCGCTCCAGGGGTCGACCGACGGTATCCGGGGCCGAGACCTTCATCGGCAGGCCGTCGGTGAGCCACCATCGACTTCGTGCCGCCAGCCAGCGGTGACGGGCCGTCCCGGCCCGAACGGCAGTCGCCCACTGGGGAACCGTCGTCGGATCCTCCCGGTAGGCCCACACCACGGGAAGTCCCTGATCCCGGAGGTACTCCGTCAGGGCGAGCACCCCACCCGAGCAATCCCCCGAGCCATGCGTCATCGCGCACACCCGGCGCCGTGGAGCACCCATGCGTCGGGCCCAACGAGCGGCCCGACGCGCCAGTCGGCAGTCCCAGCGCCGCCACCACGCCTGCCACCGACCCGTTGCCACGATCTGCACTCTAGGCGCTCGGGCAGGGCCTTTTCGGCGACACGATGGCACGTGGGCGCGCTGCTCACGCCAACGCTCGACCGCAGGGAACACGCTCCGCGCGCCCGGGGTGCCTCACTACACTCCGCGGATGCGAAGCGAGCGGACGTATGTGGATGACACGTCACTGGCCGTCCAGCGGGTGCTCGATGCCCGGGTATGGCAGCACGATGGAGTCGAGCTCCGCCGTTCCACGTCAGGCCTGGGGATGTACGCCACTCGCCGCTTCCTCCCGGGCGAAGTGATCTACTCCACGGACTTGCTCACGGTGAGGGGTCTCGTGGACAACCTCGTCGCGCGAACGATCGTGGACGGACGTGTCGCCCCGGTTGATGTCACCGCCGAGCACATGGTCGTCTTCGAGGACGGTCGCTGGCTGGATGTCCCCGGATGCTTTGCCAACCACTCCTGCGTTCCGAACACGGCGAGTGTCTTTCAGGATCCCTCCGGGTGCGGTCGACCTAGCGTGTACGACCAAGTGGCACTCGTCGAGATCCTTCCGGGAGACCAGATCACCTGCGACTACACGCGCTTTGACTGGGGTGACGATGGCCTGGAGTTCGACTGCCAGTGTGGGGAGACCGCCTGCTACGGACTCATCGACGGCTTCGGTGGCCTGCCCCCGCACATTCAGGAGCAGGCAGCGGACACCCTGGCCATGGAGGCCCAGCGACGGTGGGCTCTGCTTCGCGGGCAGCAGTGACCTCGAGAGGGAGAGGGCGCGGCAACCGCTCAGCAGCACCCGCTAGAAGAGGCTCCGGTACGCCAACCAGCAGGTGATGACGAGCACCACCACGCCCCCGACCCGATAGAGGCCCGTCATGTTGGGCCGCAGGTACCACTTCACGTCATCCTCTCGAGGCTCCCGGCCGACCAGGGCCAGCAGCCCGAGAATCAGCCCCGGAACGAGCAGGATGACGAAGGACATGAGGGCGAATTCCGTCTCGTCACCGAAGACGGACGCCAGGATGCCGGCGAGGATCAGGTAGATGAGCAGACCGAACCCCAGCGCTGGCATGCTGTCCGGAAGCACCTGCCACAGGCGCGGGGCATTGGGGAGCCTGGCGCTGAAGATGTAGAGGATCATCGGCAGGATCCACACCACGGCACCCACCCACAGCTGCCACGGTGATCCGATGAACGCTGCGGAGACGAAGAGGAAGAGCCCCAGACGGATCAGCGAGGAGAGAACCTGCTGGGTGGAGCCAGGGTACTCGATCGGGCCCGTCACCGTGGCCATCCGCTCCGGGAACCATCTCGCCGCAGCCTCCTCGAGGCCGACCTTGACGACGAGCATCGCGGCCACCACCCAGGCGAGCAGCACCGCAGACTCGGCCACGGGGAAGAGCGATCCACCGAGCGGTGGCATCGCCAACGCAACGTTGTAGGTGGTGTACGCACCCAGGAGCGGCACGATGATGAGGTCGGCTCCCCGTTCCCACCACGCGGAGAACGAGCGCGGCGCAGCCCTCCTGATGTCACGGAAGGAGCTGGCGATGAGGCCCGGTCCCGCCATGAGCAGGGCCACTCCCATCAGCGTGCGCACGCTCGACCAGTCCAGGACTCCACCCATAGCGATGACTGTGACGGCGAAGGCGAGTGCGCCGAGGCCTCCGGCAAGCCCATCGACCACGCCGATGATCATGATCGCCAGGAGGAAACCGAGAACTGGAGGTTCGGCGATCCCATTCCCCAAGATGGCAGACCAGACTCCGAGAACCATGGCCACGATCGGCAGGAGAAGGCTGAAGCTGCCCGTGATCGCACGGATCGGTGCGCCGTCTCCGATCATTCGGGCGAGGAGAGGGCTCTTCGAGCCGATCGTCGCCATTCCGAGGTAGGAGGCCTCATCCACGTAGGAGGTGAGCGGCCCGCGATACAGCCGACTGGTGTCGCCGGGCGCCCTGCCCTTTGGCGTGAAGCGCCGACGCCAGCCACGATTGTGCTCGACATCGAGCTCGTCCAACAGGGAACCGCCGGCGCCCATGCCCTCGTTGATCCCCCCGCCCTCCACTCCAGGCGACGCCCCGCCCGCCATCCGGCCGGCACCAGCGCCCATAGCGGCGGCCACCCCCGTCACAGACAGCAGCGCCAGTGCAGCGATGGTCGTGGAGACCACGGCCTCCGGCTCGTCGAGGGGCGCCACGGTCGGGTACTGAGGTGCCTTCGGGTCGTCCGGGATGGTCGGCACCTGCAGCCCAGAGACATCGACGTCAGGCGTGACGGCCAGCAGTTCGCCACCGGGACCGATTTCGATCCCGTTGCCGAGCTCCACAGGGAGCCCGTCGATATCGGTGCCCCTCAGAAGGACGGTGTGCGAACCGTCAGGCAGGTCTGCTGGTAGGGCCGCCGAGATCGCGATGGCACCCGCGTCATCCGCCGTGCCCGTCGCGAGGAGTCGCGGTGTCGAGAGGACCCACAGTTCAGCCCGGGAGCCCGGCAGGAGTCCCGAGCCGTTGGCGCTGACCCGAACGCCGTCCTGCTCGAAGATCTCCAGGCCGAGTGCCGCCCCATCACCCAGGACCTCCTCTTCGACGATCTCCTCTTCG
>DMPC01000116.1:22565-24653 GCA_003456155.1 Actinomycetota bacterium
AGTGCCTCCTGATCCAGTGCCTCCTCGTCGAGCGCCGCTTCGTCCTGCGCCTGCTCATCCAGGGCCGCTTCGTCCGCGGCATCCTCCTCCGCGGCGTCCTTGGCTGGCTTCTTGGTGGGCTTCGTCGCTGGCTCGTCAGCATCTAGCGGCTCGTCCGCCGGGGCGGGCTCAGGCTCAACGGGCTCATCGGCCGCAGGGTCGGGCTGCTCGGGCTCGGATGCCGGCTGCTCTGGTGCAGGAGCCGGCTGCTCCGGTGCGGGATCGGGCTCGGTCGGCGGGGGCGCCTCACCGCTCCCGTCCTCCTCGGCAGGGACAATCATCGAGACGGCGGGAAGGGGCGCGGATGCCGCCTGAGCCGCGACCACGGCGCTGCCGACCATCGGGCCCACCATCGCCAATCCGATGACGCCGCCCAAGCACAGCAGCCGCTTCATGGTCAGGCGGTCAGTGCGCATCTTCGGCGGCCCTTCATCACGGCATAGCTCCGCGCCATCCGCGGATGAGGCACACTACCCGTCGGCCGCGTCATCGGGCGTAGATCCCCCAGAGCCGGTCCGATGCACCCCTACGCTGTTGCTGCGCAACGCCTCCGAAGGAGTGACATGGAGTACGACACCGACCTGATCCTCGACTTGCAGCCCCGTCTCGAGGGCAGGATCTTTCGCGCCCCCGAGGGGGTTGCACTGAGCCGTGGGGTCTACGGACTTGGTCTTGTTGTCACGCGTCCCGTTCGTGCTGGCGAGGCCATCTATCGATCCGGCTGGTTCACGGTGCCGAACGCCGACCACTCGTACCGCGTGCTCGTCGAGATCGATGGGAGCGTCGAGGAGGTCGACGTGACGCGCACGCACTCAGTGAAGTACCGCGACACACGCACCTTCGACATCCCAGGATGCTTCATGAATCACGCATGCAGCCCCACCTCCGTCTCCGTCGATCTGGTGGGCGACGGCAGCGATGACGTGACGCTCTACGACCAGGTGGCGCTCGTGGACCTCGCACCCGGCGACCCGATCAACTGCGACTACACCCTCTTCGACTGGGACTGCGACGGACACTGCTTCACGTGCTCCTGCGGATCCGCCGAGTGCTACGGGCCGGTAGCTGGATTCGAAGGCCTTCCCCGTCACCTGCAGGAGAGGCTGATGGATCAGATCTCCTACGAGTCAGCGCGAATGTGGGCGGCGACGCACTGATCCAGCACTCGCACTAGCCTTGCCGCGTGCCCGAACCCTTGGATCCGACTCTCACCACGACGAGAGATGGAGCGCCCGTCCGCAGGGTCCTCGCCGTCATGGCCCATCCTGACGACATCGACTTCGGTGCGGGTGGAACGGTGCGGGCGATGACCAACGCCGGCATCGACGTGAGTTACGCCATCATCACGAATGGGGATGCCGGGGGCTTCGATCCTGACGTGCCACGACAGAGGATTCCCGGGATCAGACAGGCCGAGCAGCGCGCCGCCGGGGCCGTCCTGGGAGTGGATGACATCCGGTTCCTCGGCTACCGGGACGGGGAACTGCAGGTCACCCACGACCTTCGACGTGACATCAGCAGGGCCATTCGACAGGTTCGTCCCGACCGGATGATCATCCAGTCACCCGAGCGCAACTGGGAGCGAATCGCCGCCTCCCATCCTGACCATCTCGCCGCCGGAGAGGCCGCGATCCAGGCTGTCTATCCCGATGCCCGCAATCCCTTCGCTCATCCCTCGCTCCTTCAGGATGAGGGCCTCGAGGACTGGACCGTGCGCGAGGTGTGGGTCATGGGAGGCCCACATCCCAACCACTGGGTCGACGTCACCGAGCACTTCGAGGACAAGCTCGCGGCCATCGGCTCCCACGCGAGCCAGTTGCCCGATCGCGCGATGATCGAGGATCGCGTCCGGATGTGGCTGACGGCTCAGGCGCAGAGCGGCGGGCTTCCCCAGGGGCGCCTCGCCGAGGCCTTCATGGTGGTCAACACCGCCTGAGCATCACTGCGTGGGGCCGAGCGCCTCATGCTGTCGGCACTTCGTCCCGGAAGGTGCTTCGCGAACGGTCACTCGGCGTGCGCCGAGTGACCGTTCGCGAAGCGGTAGAAGCG
>DMPC01000116.1:24847-26113 GCA_003456155.1 Actinomycetota bacterium
GAAGCGTCAGAAGCGTCAGACGAAGACGGCGATGACCACGTTCGCGAGCGTCAGCAGGCCGATGATGAGCCACAGCGCGAACTGCGGAGGCTGCTTGCGCCGGCCTACCGCGGCAAGGATGGCGATGATGATCACCACGACGAGCTTGATCGCAATCTTGGTGGTGTCAACCTCGGCCTTCTCCTCCTCGCCGAGGGCCCCGCTCTCGAGCATGCCGACCATGATCAGGCCCGTGAGCAACTGCGTCATCGCGCCGTCGAACATCCAGCGCGTGACCGTCTTCTCCTTCGACGTGAGCTGGAGGAGGAAGGCTCCCAGCAGCATCGCCAGGCCGACGAAATGCAGGACGACGACGATGTTGTAGACGACATCCATTCAGACTGCTCCCATTTCTCAGGGTCGTGATTCTGACGAATCACTCCCACTTCTCAGGGTCGTGATTCTGACGAATCACTCCCACTCAATAGTTCCCGGCGGCTTGCTCGTCACGTCCAACGTAACCCGATTCACGTCGGAAACCTCATTGGTGATCCGTGTCGAGATCCGCGCGATCAGGTCGTACGGCAGTCGGGACCAGTCCGCCGTCATCGCGTCCTCGCTCGAGACGGGCCGCAGGACGACGGGGTGACCATAGGTGCGCCCATCGCCCTGCACTCCGACCGATCGCACGTCTGCGAGGAGTACGACGGGGAACTGCCATACCTCGCGGTCGAGCCCCGCTGCTGTCAACTCCTCACGGGCGATGGCATCCGCCTCCCGGAGGATGGCCAGGCGCTCCTCGTCGACGGCGCCGATGATGCGGATCGCGAGCCCCGGACCGGGGAACGGCTGCCTCCAGACGATCTCCGGGGGCAGCCCAAGATCAAGACCAACCTGCCGGACCTCGTCCTTGAACAGGGTGCGGAGCGGCTCGACCAAGGTGAACTGCAGGTCGTCAGGAAGGCCGCCGACGTTGTGATGGCTCTTGATGTTCGCCGTGCCCGACCCGCCGCCCGACTCCACGACATCCGGGTAGAGCGTCCCCTGCACGAGGAAGCCGATCGACTCCCCCTGCGCGCCGGCCTCAGCGATGAGATCCCGCTCTGCCTGCTCGAAGACGCGGATGAACTCTCGCCCGATGATCTTGCGCTTGGTCTCCGGGTCGCTCACGCCCGCGAGCGCGTCGAGGAAGCGCTGCCTTGCATCGACCACGACCAGACGGATCCCTGTCGCTGCCACGTAGTCACGCTCGACCTGCTCGGCCTCACCCTTGCGCAGCAGCCCGTG
>DMPC01000167.1:0-1127 GCA_003456155.1 Actinomycetota bacterium
GCGGACCTCTGCACCCCTGTCGTGGATGAGCCGGCCCATCCGCCCCTCCGCGTGACCGACGACTACGTGGCGCGGCTGGAGGCGGCCTGCGACTCCTACAACGACACGCTCGAGCCACTGCGCTCCTTCGTGCTGCCCGGAGGGACGCCCGCTGCGGCTCACCTGCACATCGCTCGCACCGTGGTCCGTCGGGCCGAGCGGTCCACCTGGGCCGCACTCGACACGTACCACGGCGGCATGAACCCCCTGACCGCCGCCTACCTCAATCGGCTCAGCGACCTGCTCTTCATCCTCGCGCGCGTGGCCAACAAGGATGCCGGTGGCGACGTGCTGTGGGAGCCGGGCCTCCATCGCTGATGCGAACGGTCACGGGGCGCGCGTGGCGTGATCGCCGCGCGCGCCCCGTGGCCGTTCGCGTGAGAGAAGGTATTACCGGGTGGTGACGGTCTTGGCGATGCCGGCGAGCTGAATGCGGGTCTCGGCCCGCTTCAGAGCCGCCTGGTCGGCCTCCTCCGGGGACTGGGCCTGCAACCGGGCCAGGGCAGCCTTGGCCCGCTCAACATCGATGTTCTCCGACAGCTCCGCCGTCTCGGCGATGACATTGACCTCATTGCCGGCCACGGAGAAGAAGCCCCCGTGGACCGCCACCATGAGGGTCGACCCGTCAGCCTGCTCAATCTTCAGCGCCGAGCTGTCGACGAGCAGTGCCAGGACCGGCTCATGGTTGGCGAGGATGCCGATATCGCCCTCAGGAGTCTTCGCCACCACTGATCTGGCCTCGCCGGACCACAGGGCCCGCTCCGCGGAGACCACGGCGATGCTCAGCATCTTGTCGTCGGCCATCGGTGACTAGCCCTTCGCCAGCTCAGCAGCGTTGCGCTCGACATCCTCGATGCCGCCACACATGAAGAAGGCCTGCTCCGGGATGTGGTCGTAGGTGCCGTCGGCCAGCGCCTTGAACGAGGCGATGGTCTCCTCGACCGGCACGAACGATCCCGGCTGGCCGGTGAAGGCCTCGGCGACGAACATGTTCTGCGACAGGAAGCGCTGGATGCGGCGAGCCCGGCCGACGAGGATCTTGTCCTCCTCGGAGAGCTCGTCGATGCCGAGGATGGCGATGATGTCCT
>DMPC01000167.1:1291-1591 GCA_003456155.1 Actinomycetota bacterium
GATGATGTCCTGGAGGTCCTTGTACCGCTGGAGGATCTCCTTGACGCGGGCGGCAACGGCGTAGTGATCGTCGCCCACGTAGCGGGGATCCAGAATGCGGGATGTGGAGTCCAGCGGATCCACGGCCGGGTAGATGCCGAGCTCGGAGATCGGCCGGCTGAGCACCGTCGTGGCATCGAGGTGCGCGAAGGTCGTGGCCGGGGCCGGATCGGTGAGGTCGTCCGCGGGGACGTAGATCGCCTGGAGCGAGGTGATCGAGTGGCCACGGGTCGACGTGATCCGCTCCTGCAGCTGGCCCAT
>DMPC01000167.1:1792-3545 GCA_003456155.1 Actinomycetota bacterium
GGCTGGTAGCCCACGGCCGAAGGCATGCGGCCCAGCAGGGTCGACACCTCGGAGCCGGCCTGCGTGAACCGGAAGATGTTGTCGATGAACAGCAGGACGTCCTGCTTCTGCACGTCGCGGAAGTACTCCGCCATGGTCAGCGCGGTGAGCGCGACGCGCAGACGGGTGCCCGGAGGCTCGTCCATCTGGCCGAACACGAGCGCCGTCTTGCTGATGACGCCCGACTCGGTCATCTCGAGGAAGAGGTCGTTGCCCTCGCGGGTGCGCTCTCCCACTCCCGCGAACACGGACACGCCACCGAAGTTCTCCGCGACGCGGTAGATCATCTCCTGGATGAGGACCGTCTTGCCGACGCCTGCACCACCGAACAGGCCGATCTTGCCGCCCTTGACATACGGGGTCAGCAGGTCGATGACCTTGATGCCCGTGGCGAAGACCTCAGTCTTGGACTCGAGCTGGTCGAAGGGGGGCGCAGCACGGTGGATGCCCCAGCGCTCAGTGATCTCGAGCTCATCCTCGCGCACGTCGAGCGGCTTGCCCAGGGTGTTCCAGACATGGCCCTTGGTCACCTCGCCGACCGGGACCATGATCGGATTGCCGGTGTCCTGGACGGGCGCCCCACGTACCAGGCCGTCGGTCGGCTGCATGGAGATGGCGCGGACCATGTTGTCGCCGATGTGCTGCGCGACCTCGAGGGTGAGCATGCGGGCACCGCCGCCCTCCTCGCCCTCGTCGAAGTTCACTTCGACAGTCAGCGCGTTGTTCAGCTCCGGCATGGCCTCGACGGGGAACTCCACGTCGACGACGGGGCCGGTGACGCGGGCCACTCGCCCCACGCCGGTCGTGGTCTCGGTCGTTGCGGTCATTGTTGTTCCCTCTCCTAGCCTGCAGCGCTCAAGGCGTCGGCGCCGCCGACGATCTCGCTGATCTCTTGGGTGATCTCGGCCTGACGGGCCTGGTTGGCTTGCCGTGACAACGACTTGATCATCTCTTCGGCGTTGTCCGTGGCGGACTTCATGGCGCGACGTCGGGCCGCGTGCTCCGATGCGGCCGACATCAGCAGAGCTGAATACACGGTCTGGTCGATGTACTGCGGCAGCAGGCCATCCAGCACGGTCTCAGCGTCCGGCTCGAACTCGTACAGGGCAGTCGGCTGGGCGTCTGCGGACTTCTCGACGACCTCGTCGACAACCTCGAGGGGCAGGAT
Source organism: Actinomycetota bacterium (assembly GCA_003456155.1). GTDB lineage: Bacteria > Actinomycetota > Actinomycetes > S36-B12 > S36-B12 > UBA10649. Next base: position 3,000 of record DMPC01000167.1, read on the forward strand.
GCGTCGGATGCGCGCCTGCTGGGTGACCATGGAGGAGAAATGCGTGTAGACGAGGTGAATCTCGTCCACCCCTCCCTCGTCGGTCGGAGTGAGGAAGGCATTGAGCAGATCCTCCCCGATGCGCTTGGCATCGGAGTACGTGGGCTGGTCCGTGAAACCCGTGTACTCCCCACCCATCACGCGACCGCGGAAGCGGAAGTAGGAGACGCCCTTGCGGCCCACGACGTAGGGCAGCACGGTGATGCCCTTCTCACGGAGGTTCGTGGTCAGGGCCTCCGCCTCCTTGATGGCATTGGAGGAGTAGGCACCGGCCAGGCCTCGGTCCGCCGTGATGATGAGCACCGCGGCCTTCGACCGGTCCTCCGCATTGGCCATGAGCGGATGCTTGCGAACATCGGCCGCACCGGTTGCCGCGGCGTTGATCGCCGAGTACAGGTGGGTCAGGTACGGGAGGGACGCCTCAAGCCGCTGCTGCGCCTTCACGATGCGCGAGGAGGCAATGAGCTCCATCGCCTTCGTGATCTTCTTGGTCGCCTGGACGGAACG
>DMPC01000167.1:3828-4117 GCA_003456155.1 Actinomycetota bacterium
GCGACCGGCTCGTCGTTCACGAGGATGTGACCGGCCGACGTGGTGAACTGGTGCTTGAAGTCGTCGATCGCCTTCTCCAGCACCGAGACGGAGTCATCCGAGAGGTCCTTCGTGCTGCGGATCGCCTCGAGCACCTCGGGCTTGGTGCGCTCGACGAACGCGAGGAACTCCGCATCGAACCGGCGGATGTCCTCGACCGGCACGTTGTCCAGCTGGCCGGTGGTACCGGACCACACGGACACGACTTCACGCTCCATGGCCTGGGGCTGGTACTGCGGCTGCTTCAGCA
>DMPC01000167.1:4373-4562 GCA_003456155.1 Actinomycetota bacterium
GCGAACGCCTCGAGCTCACGGTACTGCGCGAGGTTGAGACGGAGGCGGCCGGCGACCTTCTTCATGGCCTTGGGCTGGGCAGATCCACCGACACGCGACACCGAGATGCCGACGTTGATGGCAGGACGCACGCCGGAGTTGAACAGATCGGACTCCAGGAAGCACTGGCCGTCGGTGATGGAGATGACG
>DMPC01000107.1:0-2482 GCA_003456155.1 Actinomycetota bacterium
GACCTCACGAGGCGTCGAGCCAGCGCGGCGACCGCCTGCCCGGGGGCAGGGGACAGGCCCAGTGCCGTGCGCAGGGCGTCGGCCTCGGCCGCCGCGCGGGCGCTCACGTCGGGTGATCGCAGGTCGACCGAGCCGTCGGCGATTCCCTCGAGAAGGTCGAGCGCCTGGGGGCTGAGCTCCCCCCACGTGGATGTCGCGGCCCGCCGGGCCTCCGCGGCAGCCTCGGCCTCGAGCACCTCGAGCCAGCGGGCCTGGGCAGCGTCCCGCTGGCGCTCGAAGACCTCCTCGACCCAGGTGAGACCCAGGGCGAAAGCCGCGAGGTAGGCGGTCGTGACCCCCCATTGGAGCCAGAGGAGTTCGCGGCACTCGGCGGGAGTCGCGAGGATCACGGTCACCGAGGAGGCTGCGACGGCGAGCACGGCGGCTCCGCGAGTGAGCCAGCCGGTCAGAGCAAGCAGGGGAAGAAGCGCTGCGCCGCCGGTCATCCCGGTGAGCAGGACGAGGGTCGCCCAGGAGTTGGTGCAGGTCAGACCACCGGAGGCAGTGATCAGGAACGTGGCGATGAGCAGGGTGAGGCAGACCACGGTGAGCAAGCCGCGAGGGATGCGCTGCCAGCCGACCGCAAGCGCTGCGAGCGCCGCCACGTAGCCGATGACGAGAGCACTGACGAGCGCACTGACGAGAGGACTGCCGAGGGACGTGGCCACGGGGGCGAGCAGGGCGAGCATGTAGACGCTCGTTCCCATCAGGCCGATCCGGGCCCAGGGGCTGGAATCCACGATGCGCAGGGTGCGCAGTCCGAGGTGCTGTCGAGGTCGCGTGCTCTCGCGAGGGGCCGTCAGGATCACCGACGTGCCACCGCCGGGTCGCCGCTGCGCTGTTGCGCTGCCACCGATGGCGGCCAACGTGCTCCTGATCGTGTTGCGTAGGCCGAATCGCTCGATGGCACCCTCCGCCAGCCCGACTCCGTCATCGACGACCTCGATGGTGATGACGGCATCAGTGACGACCGAGATGCGTGCCTCGTCAACCCCTGAATGTCGTGCGACGTTGCGCAGGGCCTCCACGACGGCATCGCGCAGCGGGTTGGCGATCGATGCGGGGACGAGCACGTCATCAGCCGCGCTGACGGTGCTGGTCACAGTGACGCGCTCGACCACGCGGGAGGCCTCGGTGAGGATCATGCTCACTCGCGAGTCGGGCATGAGGTCAAGACCCATGGCGGCCTGCTCGAGATCGTGCCGGCAGGCTGCGCGAGCAGCATCGTCGCGATCATCGCTCACGCCCATGGAGAGTGCGGTGAGCGTGTTCAGGGCCGTCTCGTGAATCCTCCGTGTCGCGGCGGCCGTAGCGCTGCTGCGGGCCTCATCGCGTCGACGCTCCTCGGTGGCCCGATTCACCTCGTCGTACTCGCGTTCGGCCTGAGCGACCTGGTGCTGCCAGGAACGCCACGCGATCAGCAGCCCTCCGCCGGCTGCCACGTTGATGAGCGCAGCTCCGATCACGGCCCACCACGTCGACCCGGCGTAGGCGAAGGGTGAGTCGCGCGTGACGGTGTAGGTGATCGAGACGGCGGATGCCAGGGCGATCACGATGATCACGCTGCGGGTGGAGAGGGTGAAGACAGCCCCGACGATGACGGCGAAGCCGCTGATGGTGACCGGGATCCAGGGCAGTGAGGGCACGGCGAGAGCCGCCACGATCAGCAGCAATCCCGCGCTCGTCTGCACCCGGGCGCGTTGGCTGGCCAAGGCGGGGGTGAGTCCGACCAGCCACACCGCCAGGGGGATCCCGATGACAATCCAGTGCCACGGGTCACCGGTGTCGCTGAGCAGGAGGGCCGCGACCGCGGGCAGGAAGATCACCGGGCCGGTCACGGTGAGGGCGATCAGGGCGGCGACCCGCATCAGCCGCGACAACGACACCTGCTGGAGGGGCGTCGCGGTGGAGTGGTCGGGCACGAGAGGAGCGTGTCACATGGCGAACGGGCGCTGGTGCGCGCGCAGGGGAGTCGACCTGCTCGGGGGCGTGCCTTGCGTCAGGGCAGCAGGCCCTCGGAGCGGGCAACCTGGTTGAGCTGCACCTTCGTGCGCGCGGCAATGCCCACCGCGGTGTACTTGTCTCGGACCCGGTCCAGATAGTGCTTGACCGTGTTCGGGGCGATCTCCATGCGGCGGGCGACCATGTCGAGCGTAAGTCCCGAGGCGTACAGCACGAGCGCCCGCTTCTCCTGGGCCGAGAGCTCGACCGTGGACGAGCTGCGCAGCACGGCCCCCGCGAGGTCGGGCGGGATCCAGGTGCCCCCGTCGAGGACGGTCTGAACGGCTGTGGTGAGGCTGCGCAGGCTGGACCGCTTGGCCACGAACGCCCGCGCCCCGGCGGCGATGGCTGCCTGCAGTGCCTCGGGCTGCGCCATGGCACTGACCACGACGACGGGGACGTCCCGGGCCGTGAAGGCCGACACCGTCTCCGCGGGGGGACT
>DMPC01000107.1:2749-3630 GCA_003456155.1 Actinomycetota bacterium
CCGGAGTAGGCGATCGTGGCCTGCGGGAAGTCGGTGAGCACCTGCCGCTCGATGCCGTCGCGCACGAGGCCGTGGTCGTCGAGGAGGAGAAGCGTCGGATCCGACAGCCGTGCCATGGCGCTTCCTCCTCCAGTCAGGTCGAGGCTAGTCATCACGGGGCTGCCTCAAGACCCCCCAGTTCTGGGGGGGCTAGAGCGTGATTCCTGAGGGCTGAACGCGGTGACCCTCCCCCTCTCGGTGACCACCACGGTGGAGGCCCCCGGCAGCACGAAGCGTGGCTCCCGACCGGATCGCCACGGGGTGTCGGCCTTCAGCGCCTTCAGGGAGATGACGGTCACGGTGCGGCCGCCGGAGTCGGGGACGAACGCCCTCCTCCCGGATCGGCTGAGCACGGCGGTCGTGGGCTCGGGTCCGGTGGGGATGCGCGCGGTGACGCGGCTGGACGAGGCATCGACCACGGCCACGGCGTCCTCGCCGGCCAGGGGGACGAGCAGCCGGGATGCGTCCGGGGTGAGGGTCGGGGGCGCGGGCTGGCGCCCCACGGTGATCAGTCGGGTGAGCGCCATTCGGGAGGGGTCGATGACCGCGACCACGCCGGAGTCGCGGCACGAGACGTACATGCGCGAGGCCGTGGGCGTGAGCACGGGGCGCAGGGGCAGCAGGCAGACGGGGAGGGTTGCGGTGACCTTGCGTGTCGTCGTCGAGATCACGCTGATCGTCCCGCCCGCGGCGTTGGCGACGTAGGCCCGGCTCCGCAGAGGGTCGAGGGCGAGGCCGACGGGGCTGTCACCCACCGGAATGCGCGCCACGACCTGCCTCTTTTGGGTGTCGAGGACGATGACCAGGTCTCTCGTCGGATCGGTGAGGTAGAGCAGGACCCC
>DMPC01000162.1:0-1480 GCA_003456155.1 Actinomycetota bacterium
GTCCTCGACGCCTACGAGGGTGGACTCCCGTCAGCTCACTACCTCGGAGTGATCGCCGATGCGGCGGAAGCCGGCGGGGCTCCGGCGTCGTACGTCGAGCGGCTTCGCCTCATGCCCTGCCGGAGCCTGGAGATGGGCGACTAGAAGTCGCCGCCTCCGAAGTCTCCTCCGCCGAAGTCTCCTCCGCCGAAGCCTCCCCAGCCTCCCGAGTCGCCGCCACCGCCGAACCCTGCCGTGTCCATGCCGGAGGACGACGTGATGCCGGGCATGCTCCACATGCTGCTGAGCATCGTGCCCATCAGGACGGCACCCATGACGCCGGCGAACGGGGAGTAGTACCCCTGGGCGTAGGCGCCGTACTCGGGGCCGGCCTGGTAGTACGGGCGGCGCTGACCGTCAGCGGTCTCGACGTCGAACGCTGCCGGGGTTCCTCCGGTCTCGACGGTCGTCCGGCAGGCCGCGCACATGGGAACGTCGCGCTGACCGAGGCCGGGGGGGGCCCACACGACATCGCCCACGCTGGGGCCGTGACGAGGATCGATGAAGCACGGGGGGCGGCGCTCGGGGAGCGGCTGACCCTCGATGCGCGCCTGGGCGCAGGCGAGCGCGAACCGGCCATCCTCCAGGGCTGAGGTCACGGACTGTGCATCCTGCGGGCGACGCATGGCTGCCACGGACATCCGTGCCCGGTCGTAGTCGTCGAGAGCCCGCTGCACGTCCGCCCGTGCGGCGTCATCCATGTCGGGGTCAGCGAGGTCGAGGGCCGCCAGGCGCTCGCCGTACTCGGTGATGTCGCGGTCCACGGTGCTGCGCACGGCCACGAGCTGCTTGGCAGCGATGCGTCGCCTACGCCGGACCAGGACGATGACCACGACGGCTCCACCCATCACCAGGATGAGGAGGAAGACCATGCCGCCGATGCCGCTCTCGGGCTCGGTCGATGCGGGACTGCCGGTGCCGAAGCGGTCGGCCGCCAGGGTCACGAACTCGGTGAGGACGGCGGCCACTCCGCTGTCCCGCTGGGCGCGGAAGGCCTGGGTGGCGAGGTCGGAGGCCGAGCCGGACGTCGAGCCGGCGCGGAACTGATTGCCGACGACGACGGCGTACACACCGGCGAGGCCCACCTCGGAGTTCAGGGCGCTCAGGGTTTCGTCAGCGGTGCCCCCTCCGGCCGCGGACTCGGGCAGGACGGCGATGAAGAGCGGGATCCCGGCGCTGTCGGCCTGCGCCGTCAGGGCGGCCGCCTCGCTCGAGGTCAGGGCGTTCTCCGCCGAGGGATCCACGAAGACCGTCTCGCCGCCGCGGAGGGCTGCCGCGGCCTCGGATACGTCGGGTGCGGCCTGGGCGGCCGGAGCGAGAGCCAGGGTGGCCATGACCGCGGTGATGCTCGCGGCGACGATGCTCATGAGCGTGGGGATGCTGCGTCGGGAGGGCATGCCTCCACGGTACTTCACGAACGTCCTCACCGCCGAGAGGCGTC
>DMPC01000162.1:1803-2385 GCA_003456155.1 Actinomycetota bacterium
ATGGTGCCGGCCTTGTGCGCCGTGAGGGGCTGCTCCATCTTCATCGCCTCGAGGACCACCACCAGGTCACCCTCGGCGACCTGCTGGCCCTCCTCGACCTCGATCTTGACGATGGTGCCCTGCATCGGGGCCACCAGAGAGTCGCCGGTGGCGCCCGCGCCGGCCTTCTTGCCCGCCGTCGTGCGCTTCTTCGGGCCGCTGGAGGCTCCCGCGGCCGCGGGAGCGCTGCCCATCCCGGCCGGGAGCGTCACCTCCACCCGCTTGCCGCCGACCTCGACGACCACGGTCTCGCGGGCCTGTGCCTCGGCGATCCCGTCGGTGGGTCCGGAGTAGGCCGGGATCTGGTTGTCGAACTCGGTCTCGATCCAGCGCGTGTGGACGGTGAACGGCTCGCCGTTCGCAGGCGCGAATGCCGGATCCTCGACGACCACGCGATGGAACGTGAGGGCAGTGGCGATGCCGTCGACCTCGAACTCCGCGAGCGCCCGACGTGACCGCTCCAGAGCCTCCTCGCGGGTGGCGCCCGTGACGATCAGCTTGGCGAGGAGGGAGTCGAAGTTGCCGCCGATGACGTCTCCGGCC
>DMPC01000162.1:2661-3087 GCA_003456155.1 Actinomycetota bacterium
CGTTGATGCGGAACTCGATGGAGTGGCCGCGCAGCTCCGGATCGCCGTAGTCGATCATTCCCCCGTCGGCGATGCGGAACTGCTCGCGCACGAGGTCGAATCCCGACACCTCCTCGGTCACGGGATGCTCCACCTGGAGTCGGGTGTTCACCTCGAGGAAGGAGATGGTGCCGTCGGTGCCGACGAGGAACTCGCAGGTGCCGGCGTTGACGTAGCCGGCCTCCTTGAGGATCGCCTTCGACGACTCGTAGAGGCGGTGCATCTGGTCATCGCTCAGGAACGGGGCGGGAGCCTCCTCGACGAGCTTCTGGTGCCGCCTCTGCAGGGAGCAGTCGCGGGTCGACACGACCACGACGTTGCCCGCGCTGTCGGCGAGGCACTGGGTCTCGACGTGGCGGGGATTGTCCAGGTAGCGCTCGACGAAGC
>DMPC01000162.1:3283-13449 GCA_003456155.1 Actinomycetota bacterium
CCCCGCCCGAACGCCGCCACAGCCTCGCGCACCGCCGAGTCGAAGAGATCGGGGATCTCCTCCAGGGTCCGAGCCACCTTGAGCCCGCGGCCACCACCGCCGAAGGCGGCCTTGATCGCGACCGGCAGGCCGTGCTCCTTGGCGAAGGCGACCACCTCGTCGGCCCCGGCCACCGGATCAGGGGTGCCGGGCACCTGGGGCGCGCCCGCCCGCTGGGCGATGTGCCGTGCGGAGACCTTGTCCCCGAGGGATCGGATCGCCGCGGGCGGCGGCCCGATCCACGTCAGCCCTGCATCGATGACGGCCTGCGCAAAGTCGGCGTTCTCGGAGAGGAAGCCGTAGCCGGGATGCACGGCGTCTGCGCCCGACTGCCGAGCAGCGTCGAGGATCTTGTCGATGACCAGGTAGCTCTCGGCCGCCGTCGAGCCGCCAAGGGCGAAGGCCTCGTCCGCCATTCGCACGTGGAGTGCATCCCGATCAGGGTCGGCGTAGACCGCGACGGACTTCAGGCCGGCGTCCTTGCAGGCGCGGATGACGCGGATGGCGATCTCGCCGCGGTTGGCGATCAGGACCTTCTTCACGGTGGCGGTACCTCTCTCGTGACCACTGCTTCTCGTTGCAGCGTGCCGCCGCAGCGTATCGATAGTTGGACGTCCATGGGGTTGGGGTTCGCTATGGCCTGCCCCACAGATCCGTCCAGACGACTCCGAGCCCGGCCAGCAGGTGCCTCAGCGTCGGCAGCGACAGTCCCACGACGTTCGAGGGGTCGCCCTCGATGCCGTCGACGAAGGCGCCGCCCAGGGCGTCGAGCGTGAAGCCCCCCGCCACCTGGAGGGGCTCGCCGGTCGCCAGGTAGGCGTCCTGCTCCTGCTGATCGGGCCTGCCCAGGTGCACGACAGTGCTGCACACCGCTCCGGCCTCCTCTCCCGTGCTGGGGTGGATGACCCAGTGCCCGGTGCGCAGGACGCCGCTTCGCCCCAGCATCAGGCTCCAGCGCTCCCGCACCTCAGCCTCGGACGACGCCTTGCTGAACGCCCGCCCATCGACGTCGAAGACGGAGTCGCAGCCGACGACCAGCGCGTCGGCATCGTCGGAGTAGGACGCCGCCACGGCCCTGGCCTTGGCGGTGGCGAGAGCCAGGCACAGATCCTCGGGCGAGGCCCCGGGCATGGCCGCCTCGATGGCCTCCTCGTCGACGTGGCTGACGTGGATCTCCGGGATGACCCCGGCCTGGATCAGCACCGTTCGCCGAGCCGGTGACTGGGACGCGAGGACGATGCGGGGCATCGGGTCAGCGCGGCATCACGGAAGCGCGCCATGCGCCGAAGCCCGGTCGCTGCGAGGGCCTGGTCATGCGACTCTTGCGAGCCCAGAGGCTGAACTGCCTCTGCGGCGGGGCAGCGGCCGCTCGTCGGCTGAGGACGGCGATGACGACGGCGACCTCCTCCGGGGTGGGATTGCCGCCCACGATCCGCAGTCGCGGTGCTGTGCTGTCGGTGTCGGCCATGTCGTCCGCCCCTACAGGGGGATGTTCCCGTGCTTCTTGGGTGGCCGGCTCGCCCTCTTGTTCCGCAGGGCGCGCAGGGCGCGGGTCACGGTCATGCGGGTCTCGTGGGGGAAGATCACGCGATCGATATAGCCCCGCTCCGCTGCCACGTAGGGGTTGGCCAGCGTGTTCTGGTACTCGTCGATGAGTCGCTTGCGCTCGGCATCGGGATCGTCGGCGTCGGCGATCTCCTTGCGGTACAGGATGTTGGCCGCGCCCTGGGCTCCCATGACGGCGATCTCCGCCGTGGGCCACGCGAGGTTGAGGTCGGCTCCGAGGTGCTTGGAGCCCATGACGTCGTAGGCGCCGCCGTAGGCCTTGCGCGTGATGACGGTCACCAGCGGGACCGTCGCCTCCGCATACGCGTAGATGAGCTTGGCGCCGCGCCGAATGATGCCGTCCCACTCCTGGTCCGTCCCGGGAAGGAAGCCGGGCACGTCCACGAGGGTGAGCACAGGGATGTTGAAGGCGTCGCACGTACGAACGAAGCGGGCGGCCTTCTCGGACGCCTCGATGTCGAGCGTCCCGGCGAACTGCATCGGCTGGTTCGCGACGATGCCCACGGCGTGGCCCTCGATGCGGCCGAAGCCGACGACGATGTTGGGCGCGAACAGTGGCTGCGTCTCCAGGAAGTCGCCGTCGTCGAGGAGGTGCTCGATCACGCGGTGCATGTCGTACGGCTGGTTCGGGGAGTCCGGCATCAGGGTGTCGAGCTCGTAGTCCTCGTCCGAGAAGGAGAGATCGGCCTCGAACCCGTACGTGGGCGGATCCTCGAGGTTGTTGCTCGGCAGGTAGGAAAGCAGTGCCTTCACGTACTCGAGGGCGTCGTCCTCGTCCGCCGCCATGTAGTGGGCGACGCCGGACTTGGTGTTGTGGGTCCGGGCGCCGCCGAGATCCTCGAACGCGACGTCCTCGCCGGTCACGGTCTTGATGACGTCAGGCCCGGTGATGAACATGTGCGAGGTGCCGTCGACCATGATGGTGAAATCGGTGATGGCGGGCGAGTAGACCGCACCGCCGGCGCACGGGCCCATGATGAGGGAGATCTGCGGGACGACACCGGAGGCCGCCACGTTTCGGCGGAAGATCTCGCCGTACATCGCGAGGGACACCACACCCTCCTGGATGCGTGCTCCGCCCGAGTCGTTGATGCCGATCACGGGGCAGCCGATCTTCATGGCCAGGTCCATGACCTTGACGATCTTCTCCCCGAACACCTCGCCCAGCGAGCCGCCGAAGACGGTGAAGTCCTGGGCGAAGACGCACACGGGTCGCCCGTCAATCGTGCCGTAGCCCGTGACGACGCCGTCGCCGTACGGACGGTGGGCCTGCTGCCCGAAGTTGTGCGAGCGATGGCGGGCGAGACCGTCGAGCTGTTGGAAGGAGTCCTCGTCGAGGAGCGCGAGCACCCGCTCCATGGCGGTCTTCTTCCCCCGCGCGTGCTGCTTCTCGATGGCCTTCTCGCGGCCGCCCTGAGCCTCGGCGCGTCGACGCGTGAGTTCGGCGGCTTTGCCGACCGTGGTGTGCGGATCCGGCATGCTCTCGTCGACGGTCGCGGCGCTCATTGCTCCTCCTAGGCCTTGGTTGCGTACCTTAGCCGGGTGTCCATCGATGACGAGTCCCGTGCGGCAGGAAGTGACGAGCATCCCATCGCGGGCCTCGATGCCTCGGCGATCGCAGCCCTCCTGGCCCAGCGAGCCTCGACGTGGCCTGCTCCGCGACTCGTGGCCTCGACAGGCTCGACCAATGCCGATGTGGAGGAGCTGGCCCGCCAGGGTGCCGTCGAGGGCACCTGCATCGTCGCTGACGAGCAGACCGCAGGGCGGGGGCGCCTCGACCGCACCTGGGTGAGTCCCCCCGGCGCTGGGCTGTGGATGTCGGTCCTCCTCCGCCCCGGAGGCTCGTCGGCGGAGCGCCCGACCTGGCTGCCCCTGGTCGCCGGCCTCGCGGTGACGGACGCGCTGGCCGAGGCCTGTGGAGTCCGGGCCGAGCTGAAGTGGCCGAATGACATCGTCGCGATCGCTGCGGCCTGCGGGGGGTCGGATGGTCCGCGCAAGCTCGGCGGCATCCTCAGCGCGGTCGTGCCCGATGCGACCGACCCGGCCGTCGTCATCGGCATCGGCGTCAATGTGGACATGCGCAGTGCCGATCTCCCGGTGAGTCAGGCGACCTCGGTGCTCCTCGAGGGCGGCCGGGTCGATCGCAGCATGCTGCTCGGCTGTCTCCTCTCCGCCCTTGAGGCGAGACTCGAGCAGTGGCGTGCCGGAGATGAGGCCATCGGGCGTGATTATCGTGCGCGATGCACCACCATCGGCCGCCGAGTCTCGGTCGAACTCCCGCATGCCGCGCCGATCTCCGGCATCGTCACGGGTATCGACGATGACGGACATCTCCTCGTCGACAACGAGGGGATCACGGCGAGCATCACCGCCGGCGACGTGATTCATGCCACTATCTGACCCATGGGATACCCGCAGAAGCTTCTCGCCCAGGGTGAGGTCATCGAGTTTGAGACGCGTCCGCACTGGCGGGCGCTCTTCGTGCCGGCCGTCGTCCTGATCGCCACGGTGTTCGGTGCGACCTGGCTCTACTTCTGGATCGACAACGCGGCCTTCGGCGGAACCGTCATGCGCTGGGTGGTGCTCGCTGCGGGGCTGCTCATCCTCGTGCTCTGGGCTGTGGTCCCGTTCCTTCGCTGGGTGACCTCGGAGTACGTGTTCACCGACCGTCGCATCATCGTCCGCTCCGGGATCATCACGCGGCAGGGACGGGACATGCCGCTGTCCAAGGTGAACGACGTGTCGTTCCATGTCCCGGCGATGGGCCGGGTCCTCAACTACGGGGCCTTGGAGATCCAGTCCGCGGGCGAGAACGACGGGCTCACCATCAGCGATGTGCCGAATGTCGAGGACATTCAGCGCCATGTCTACGAGCTCATCGAGGCGGACGATGCACGCCGGCGCGGGGGATCGGGCTCTCCCGTTGTCGGTCCGCCCATGCCGGAGTAGGGCTGCTCCGCCCAGGTGACTCAGATGGGCGTCGCGGCGTCCCGCTCGGCGAGCTCCTCGGCTGCCGACCTCTCGTCGCCCGGTGGCTCTGCGGTGATCGCCGGGAAGACCCACCTGCGATAGGACCAGAAGCGGAAGAGGGTGCCGAGGGCCACACCCACCACGTTGGCGCTGATGTTGTCGGCCAGCGGGGAGTCGAGCCCCAGCACGTAGTGGCTGAACCACAGGCACGTCACGGAGATGATCATCGCGATGCCGTTCAGGAGAAAGAACAGCGCGTACTCCCTGCCCATGTTCGTGCGGCCCCGGTGTCGGAAGGTCCAGAACCTGTTGGCGAAGTAGGCGAAGGTGGTGGCGAGGGCGACGCTGACGATCTTGGCCGTGATGGGTCGGTCGGTGAGGACCCCGCCGTACAGCAGGACGTTGAACAGCCCGACGTCGATGACGAACGCCAGGGCACCCACGATGCCGAACTTCGCAATCTCGTGGACGAGCATGCGGACGGGCGAGTAGAGCCGGTCCCAGAGGCTGGGTGCCCGCACGTCATCGGAGGCGTCCGCGGGCATGGCCGAGAGTGTAGGGGCGGCGCGGGGTAGGTTTCCCCTGTGCATCCTGACGGCGCTCCTCGCGTGGGCATCGTGGGCGGCGGTCAGCTGGCCCGGATGAGTGCTGCTCCCGCGGCGGCGCTGGGAATCGACTTCCGGGTGCTCGCCTCCGCGCCGGACGAGTCCGCGGCGCAGGTCATCCGCGATGTCGTCATCGGACGGCACGACGACATCGACGCCCTGCGTCGGCTGGCGCAGGGATGCGCTGTCGTGACCTTTGATCACGAGCATGTTCCTCCCGCCCACTTGGAGCAGCTCGAGGCGATGGGTGTCGCTGTGCGGCCGGGCCCTGCTGCCCTGTTCCACGCCCAGGACAAGGTCCACATGCGGCAGGCCCTCACGAGCATCGGGGTGCCCTGCCCCCGATGGCGCGTGGTGGAGGCGCTGGACCACGCCGAGGAGTTCGCCGATGTCGTGGGATGGCCGGTGGTGCTGAAGACATCACGCGGCGGCTATGACGGTCGTGGCGTCTGGGTGGTGGCGGGTGCCCAGGAGGCCGCGGATGTGCTGAGCATCCCCCTGGCTGCTGGCGCCCAGTGGCTCGCGGAGGAGCGCATCGACTTCGTGCAGGAGCTCTCGGCGCAGGTTGCTCGCTCGCCTCACGACCAGGCGGTGGCGTACCCGGTGGTCCGGACGGTGCAGGCGAACGGCATCTGCTCCGAGGTCGTCGCCCCCGCTCCGGGCCTTGCGGCCGAGCGAGCGGTGGAGGCCCAGGAGCTGGCACTGCGCATCGCGCGCGACCTGAACGTGACCGGCATGCTGGCCGTCGAGCTGTTCGACGACGGTTCTCGCCTGTTCGTGAACGAGCTCGCGATGCGTCCCCACAACTCCGGCCACTGGACCATCGAGGGTGCTCGCACCAGCCAGTTCGAGAACCATCTGAGGGCGGTCCTGGACCTGCCGCTGGGCTCGCCCGCACCCGTGGCGCCTTATGCCGTCATGGTCAACATCCTCGGCGGGGACGTTCCCGACCTCTATTCGGCCTATCGGCACGTCCTCGCTCGTGACCCGGGAGTGAAGGTGCACCTGTACGGCAAGCAGGTTCGCCCGGGCCGGAAGGTCGGTCACGTGACCGTCCTGGGGGAGGATCTGGACGATCTCCTGGCGCGTGGGCGTCACGCTGCCGACTACTTCGCGGGAGTCATCGATGAGTGATCAGCCTGTCGTCGCCGTCTGCATGGGCAGTGACTCGGATTGGCCGGTGATGCAGGGAGCCGCCGGCATCCTCGAGGACTTCGGCGTCCCCTATGAGTCGATGGTGCTCTCCGCTCATCGGATGCCCCGCGAGATGGTCGAGTTCGGCACGAGCGCCGCGGACCGCGGGTTCTCCGTGATCATCGCGGGCGCGGGGGGTGCGGCGCATCTGCCCGGCATGCTCGCCGCCGTGACGACCCTCCCGGTGATCGGGGTGCCCGTGCCGCTCTCGACACTCGACGGGATGGACTCCCTGCTGTCCATCGTGCAGATGCCCGCGGGTGTCCCGGTGGCCACGGTCGCGATCGGCAACGCCCGCAATGCCGCCCTGCTCGCCGTCCGGATCCTCGGGGTGTCGGACCCGGATCTGGGTGCTGCGATGCGTGGGTATCAGGCTGAGCTGAACGCCGAGGCCAGGGCGAAGACCGCCAACCTCACCCGGTAGCGGCTCCAGGGCACACCTCACGATTCACCCCTCGGGGGCGAGGCCGGCCATTCCGGGGCTTCAGGATGCGCGCCGCGGGGGTCTGTGGCATCCTTCTGCCCACAAGGGGAGTATCCCTTCGCCGAATGCTCGTCAATACGGGGTCGCCATCGACCTCCGGGCACTCGGGTCGGCCTCAGGCCGGCGGCGAGAGACCTTGTGACATGCAGCAATGCTGCCTGCCACAAGGAGTGTCATGGAAGTCTCGCTGGTCATCTGGATCGCCCTTCTCGTCGGCATCCTCGCCATGCTCCTCGTCGATCTCCTCCTGCATCGCGATGCCCATGTCATCGGTGTTCGCGAGGCTGCGGTGTGGTCGGCCATCTGGGTCGCCATCGGTCTGGCCGTCGGCGGCGCGATCTGGCTCTACTACGGATCCGAGTTCGGACTTCAGTACTTCGCCGGCTATGTGATCGAGAAGTCCCTGGCCGTCGACAACGTCTTCGTCTGGGCAGTCATCTTCGGGTATTTCGCCGTGCCACGGCAGTACCAGCATCGCGTCCTCTTCTACGGGGTCGTCGGCGCTCTCGTGTTCCGTGCCATCTTCATCGCGGCGGGCTCCTGGATGATCGCCAGCTTCGCCTGGATCCTCTACATCTTCGGTGCCTTCCTGATCCTGACCGGCATCAAGATGCTGCGGCAGCGTGATGAGCACATGGATCCGGGACGTTCGCGCACGCTCCGCCTGTTCCGTCGATTCATCCCGACGACCGACGAGTACGACGGTCAGAAGTTCCTGACGCGGCGCAACGGCGTGCTGATGGCGACGCCACTCCTTGCCGTGGTGGTCGTCGTCGAGGTCACGGACATCATCTTTGCGGTCGATTCGATCCCGGCGATCTTCGCGGTGACGCAGGAGCCGTTCCTCGTCTTCGCGAGCAATGCGCTCGCGATCCTGGGGCTGCGGGCCATGTACTTCCTTCTCGCGGACCTGATCCATCGATTCGTGTACCTCAAGGCGGGCTTGTCGATCGTCCTCGTCTGGGTCGGAATCAAGATGATCGTGAGCCACGCCTGGTTCAAGATCCCGACGGCCATCAGCCTCGGCATCGTCATCGCCATCATCGCGGTGTCGATCGCGGCAAGCCTGTGGTCCACGCGCAACTCGGAGCGCCCCGACGATGACAGGGAGGTGGCTCCCGATGTCCGATGACCCGACCGATGTCGGCTCCCGTCGTGATCGGATCTCCCGTTCCTGGCAGCGACTGCCCAGGCCGCTGCGCATGGTCATGGCCCTCACGGTCGGGGGGACCCTCGTGGCGGTGGGAATCGCCCTCCTCGTCCTGCCGGGCCCCGGACTCCTGCTCATCGCCGTCGGTCTCGCCCTGCTCGCGACGGAGTTCGCCTGGGCGAGGCACGTGCTGGCCCAAGGAAAGCATCACGCGACACGGGCGGCGGACGCAGCCAAGTCCGCCCTGCGCAAGCCCCAGAACCCCGACCCATCCACTCCATCGATCACAGCTGACAACAGGGAGGAAAAGCCATGAGTGCACGCACGCAGAAGCGCACGCGAGGTGCGACGATCACCGATCCGACTCCTCGCCCGTCTGTGACCGAGGAGGGCAAGCAGATGCTGCAGGAGCGCATCATCGATCTGCGCGATCGACGCCTCGCCGAGTTGGTTCCGCTGATGGTCGAGCAGGAGCGTGACGAGCGGATCGTCGCCCAGTACGAGGATCTGCTGGCCGAGATCGCCGAGTGGGAGGCGTTCCTCGCCGAGGCCGTCGTGATCGCCCCGCGTCGGGAGGACTCTCCGCCGGTCGTCGAGTTGGGTGACCGAGTCCTCATCAGCGATGCCGATCGCGAGCAGGAGTGGGTCCGGGTGGTCGATCCGAAGGAGGCCTTCCTCGATGACGAGCGGATCTCCGCAACCTCACCGCTGGGCCGGGCCCTGATCGGTGCGAAGGCGCGGAGCTCCATCTCGGTGGAGGCCCCTGCGGGCACCTGGCGCTGCCGGGTGCTCCGCATCGACCAGCCGGCGCAGCCGGCCCGGAGGTCCGCGTGATGCGCAGGGCCGTCCAGTGGGCTGCCGCAGGCGCCCTCGTTCTGGGCCTGAGCGGATGTGCTGAGGCCCAGCAGGCCGTCGACGCGGCCCAGTCGCTCGTCGACAGCGCCTCGACACTGGTGCAGGCGTGCGAGTCGGCTTCCGTCGCGTGGGATCCCGGAGCCACGGTGGCTGAGGCGACCTCCGGAATCGAGCAGGCGTCGGACCAACTGTCGTCGGCGGTTGCCGAGGGGGTCACCATCGCCGGAGCTCAGGAGGTCCTTGACGCACTCGATGGCGCTCTTGTCGACCTGCAGGGAGTCCAGCAGGACGCGGGAGTCTCGGCGGCGACGGCGGCGCTGCAGTCAGCCTGCGCCCTCGTCCTGCCCTGACGCGGTTCGGGGTGGCGTGCCCACCGTATGCCTGCCCAGTTCGATCTTCGGGCAGCGGTCCATGACCATGACGAGGCCGGCGTCCTCGACGCGTGCTGCGGCGGATTCGTCGAGGACGCCGATCTGGAACCAGACGGCTTTGGCACCCGCCTCGATGGCCTGGTCGGCGAACTCGCCCGCGCGCGATGACCGCACGAACACGTCGACCACATCGGGGGCTCCCACGGTGCGGGCGGCCGCCGCAATGGTCGCGAATCCCTGATCGCCGTGCACGACCTGGGCGCGCGGATGAATCGGAATGATGCGCCGGCCCCGCTGCTGGAGGGCGAGGGCCACCCAGTACGCGTCGCGATCGGGATTGTCGCCGAGCCCGACGATGAACCAGGTCGGCATCGCCAGGACCCGGACGATCTCCTCCGGGGTGTTCATGATCGGGCGCGTCAGGCGGTCGGTCGGCCGAGGGCGCGGTAGCTCCAGCCTGCTGCTCGCCACTGCTCCGGGTCGAGGGTGTTGCGTGCGTCGATGATGTGCCGGCCGACGGCCACGCCGTCGAGGGTCGCCGGATCGAGCTCCCGATACTCGCGCCACTCGGTGCCTAGGACCACGAGCTCGGCACCCCGCAGGGCGTCGTTCAGGTCTGCCACGTACGTCATGTGCGGGTAGACGCGTTCGGCGTTGACCAGGCCCTTGGGGTCGTGCACGACGACGTCGGCGCCGGCGTTGCTCATTGCCACGGCCACGTCGAGGGAGGGTGAGTCGCGGACGTCGTCGCTGTCGGGCTTGAACGTGGCGCCGAGAACGGTGATGCGACGGCCGCGGAAGTCGCCGCCGAGGACCTCCCGGGCGAGGTCGACGGTGTGTGCGCGACGACGCAGGTTGATCTGGTCGACCTCCCGCAGGAAGGCGACCGCTTCGTCTGCGCCGAGCTCTCCGGCACGCGCCATGAAGGCCCG
>DMPC01000162.1:13646-15563 GCA_003456155.1 Actinomycetota bacterium
TCCTTGGGCAGACAGCCGCCACCGAAGCCGAGTCCGGCAGCGAGGAACCGGTTGCCGATCCGCGGGTCGTAGCCGATGGCCTCGGCCAGGCGGGTGACGTCGGCCCCGGCCGCCTCGCACACCTCGGCCATGGCGTTGATGAAGGAGATCTTCGTCGCGAGGAAGGAGTTGGCGGCGACCTTGACCAGTTCGGCGGTCGGGAAGTCGGTGACGAGGAACGGCGTGCCCGCTGCGGTCACGGGGGCGTAGACCTCACGCAGGAGGTCCTCCGCGCGCTGTGAGCGGACGCCCACGACGAGGCGATCGGGGTGCAGGGTGTCCTGGACGGCGAACCCCTCGCGGAGGAACTCCGGATTCCAGGCCACTTCGACGCCCTCGGCCGCCTCCCGGGCGAGCAGATCCTGGAGCTCGGCCGCCGTGCCGACGGGGACGGTGGACTTGCCGACCACCAGGGCCCCGGGGCGCAGGTGCGGGGCGAGGGCGCTGATCGAGCCGAAGACCTGCGACATGTCGGCCCGCTGGGCTCCTGCAGCCTGCGGCGTCCCGACGCAGATGAAGTGGATGTCGGCGAAGGCCGCGACGTCCTCCCACGAGGAGGTGAACGAGAGCCGTCCAGCCTCGATGTTCCGTGCCAGGACGTCGTCGAGACCGGGCTCGTAGAAGGGGACGCGACCGGTCGACAGCAGGGCGATCTTCGCGGGGTCGACGTCGAGTCCGATCACGTCGAAGCCGAGCTCGGCCATGCAGGCGGCGTGTGTCGCACCGAGGTAGCCGGTGCCGATGACGGACAGACGAGGCGACATGCTCGAAGGCTAGTAGTGTGTGCCCCGTGGCCAGAAACAAGGACTTCCAACAATTCACCCTGACGGAGGAGCACGAGGCCCTTCGGGAGGCCGTGCGCGCCCTGTCCGATGCCAAGATCGCGCCGCGGGCCGCTGAGATCGACGAGACGGCGGAGTTCCCCTGGGACGTCTATGAGGCCCTTCGCGCATCGGGCTTCCACGCGATCCATATTCCGGAGGATTTCGGCGGTGAGGGGGGCGACGCGCTTGCGGCCTGCCTGGTGATCGAGGAGGTGGCCCGCGCCTGCGCGTCGAGCTCCCTGATCCCCGCTGTCAACAAGCTCGGCACTCTGCCCCTGATGCTCGCGTCGGATGAGACGCAGCTGAAGACCTACCTGCCGGAGGTGGCGAGCGGCGAGGCGATGTTCTCGTACGCCCTGTCGGAGCGGGAGGCCGGCAGCGACGCCGCAGCGATGAAGACCCGTGCGGTGGCCGTGGGAGACGACTGGGTGCTCAACGGCCAGAAGAGCTGGATCTCGAACGCCGGTGTGTCGAAGTACTACACGGTCATGGCCGTCACCGATCCGGATGCGGGTCCGAAGGGCATCTCCGCATTCGTCGTGCACGCCGATGACGAGGGTTTCTCCCTCGGGGCACCTGAGCGAAAGCTGGGCATCCACGGCTCCCCGACCCGGGAGATCCTCTTCGACAACTGCCGCATCCCGGGCGACCGCATCGTCGGTGCACCGGGCACGGGTTTCCAGACGGCGATGCGCACGCTCGACCACACGCGCATCACGATCGGTGCGCAGGCGGTCGGCATCGCCCAGGGTGCACTCGACGTCGCGACGGCCTACGCGAAGGATCGCCAGCAGTTCGGCAAGTCGATCTCGTCCTTCCAGGGCATGCAGTTCATGCTCGCCGACATGGCCATGAAGCTCGAGGCAGCCCGACAGCTGATGTACGTCGCTGCGGCGAAGAGCGAGCGCGAGGACGACGACCTCACGTTCTTCGGTGCCGCGGCCAAGTGCTTCGCCTCGGATGTCGCGATGGAGATCACGACCGATGCCGTCCAGGCCCTCGGCGGAGCCGGCTACACCAAGGATTGGCCCGTCGAGCGGATGATGCGCGACGC
>DMPC01000162.1:15768-16331 GCA_003456155.1 Actinomycetota bacterium
GCACCAACCAGGTGCAGCGCATCGTCATGGCGAAGAAGCTCCTCGGGCGCTAGTCCGCGACTGCCCGGTGCTGGGCGGTGTGACGAATACAGTGGGGCCGTGACGCCTCCCCAGCTCGCCGGCGCCCGCGTGCGGACGCGCCGTGGTCATGAGGCCTGGGATGTGCGAGTCGAGCGGCTGCAGGAGCTTCGCTCGCTCACGGTGATGGCGGTGGGATCCGGCTCGATCACCGAGGTCGAGGTCGTCGTGGCGCGCTGGAACGCACCGGCATCCGGGTGGCTGGGGCACCCGGGGGTGGCCGGCCTGACGATGCTGCAGGTCGAGCCCAGGGGAGCGGGCGTGCGCATGAGTCTGGCCGTCGCGGCGCCCACGGATGCCTCGATCCTGCTGGCCGGCTGCGTGCGGACCCTCATGCCCGTCGCGGCGGACACCGGCCCGCAGCTCACCTTCAGCCCCGGACTTCCCGAGAGTGCTGGCGTGCTCGCTGGTCGCCTGCGCGATGTCCTGCTGCCCGGGGAGCAGCGTGATTCGCACGTGCGTCGCGCGGACACTCTGCTCGTGCC
>DMPC01000162.1:16582-16756 GCA_003456155.1 Actinomycetota bacterium
ATCGGAAGTCCGATCTGGTCGCGCGACGGCCTCGACTTCTGCGTCGATGTCGATCCGAACGTCCAACGACCGCTCGGCCGGCGTTCCACCGGTGGCACGGCGATCGCAACGGCGACGGTCACGGGCGGTGTCGTCACCCTGACCAGCCGGCAGGACCGGCTCGTCCTGGGGCGT
>DMPC01000131.1:0-5057 GCA_003456155.1 Actinomycetota bacterium
GCCGGCCACGCGCATGGCGGCGCTGGTCGGGTGGGGCGATGACATCCGCAGCGTCGCCCAGCGGCTGCGCATCCCGCATCGACTGCTCGGCCCGCTTCCTGATCCGACTTCCCAGGATCCCGACCGGCAGCGCGGCCTGGTCGTCGTCACCCGCCGGGAGGGTCCGGCTCTCGCACGCGAGCTCGCCGCCATCACCGTCACGCGCTCGGCCGAGGGCAGGAGTCGCCCGGTCCACGTCCATCTCGATCCCCGGTCGGTCTGAGCATGGATGCCCTCGACCCTGATCTCGTGTCGCGTGAGCTGCAGGCTGCCCTCGAGCGCGTGGTCGGCAGCAGCCCTGACGTCCTGTGGAGCATCGCGATCCTGCACGACGGTCATCCGGTCGCGGAGGTCGATCCCGACCGTGTCCTGGCCACGGCGAGCATGGGCAAGGTGTTCCTGCTCCTCGACGTCGCCCGGGCCCTGTTCCGCGGAGAAATTGCTCCGGAGGATCGCCTTGCCCCCACCGCTGATGACGCGGTGGCGGACTCCGGCCTCTGGCAGCACCTAGCCGAGCCCTCCATGAGTGTCATCTCGCTGTGCGTCCTCGTGGCCTCCGTGAGCGACAACCTGGCCACGAACGTGCTCCTGCGCTCACGGGGGCTGGCGTCGGTGCAGGCGGTCTCGCGCGAACTGGGCTACGACCGCACGCTCCTTCTGGATCGCATCCGAGATCAGCGGATGTCGGCCGACCCTCCGGCTCCCTCGCACGGCTCGGCAGGTGACCTTGCCGACCTCATGCACCGGATCGTGCAAGGCGCGGCCCTGGGCGAGGCGGATGTGCTCGTTGCCGACTGGCTCGCCCTGAACACGGACCTCTCGATGGTGGCCGCCGCGTTCGCTCTCGATCCTCTGGCGCATGGTCCGTCTGCCGCTGCGTCCTGGCTGATGAGCAAGACGGGCGCCGATGCCGGGGTGCGTGCGGATGCCGGCTGCCTCGTGACGGAATCGGGAACGTGGTCCTACGCGGCGCTGGCGAACGCGCGGCGGCCTGATGTGCAGGGCGATGACGAGCTCATGCGGAGCATGCACGAGATCGGCGACGCACTGAGGGTCGCGGTCATCGCCTCAACATGAGGACGTGCCGCGACGAGTGGGGACGGGCCGTCCCCACGAGGTGTCTACACTCCGAGCATGGCCATCCAGCCCATCCGACTGTTCGGTGATCCGGTCCTGCGCACTCCTGCGGCACCCGTCGAGACCTTCGACAAGGAACTGCGCAGGCTCGTCAAGGATCTCACCGAGACGATGATGGACGCGCCCGGTGCGGGGCTCGCCGCTCCGCAGATCGGTGTCTCGCTGCGGGTGTTCACCTACTGGGTTGACGAAGAGCCCGGGCACCTGGTGAATCCCGATCTCGACCTCTCCGACGAGCTGATGGAGGGGGAGGAGGGGTGCCTGTCGCTGCCCGATCTCGCCTTCGACACGCCCCGATCGCGTCGCGTGGTGGCCAAGGGGATGAACATGCACGGCGAGCCCGTCGTCATCGAGGGCAGCAACCTGCTCGCCCGAGCGATCCAGCATGAGACCGATCACCTCGACGGCATCCTTTTCATCGACCGTCTCGATCCTGAGATGCGCAAGGAGGCCATGCGGCAGATCCGTCAGGCCGAGTGGTTCGGGGAGTCGGCTCCGGAGATCAAGGCCAGCCCCCACAGCATCTCGTCCCGGTGGTTGTAGTCGGTGCGCTGCGTCTTCGCCGGCACGCCTGACGTCGCTGCCACGGTGCTCGCGCGCCTCCTGGCGTCCTCGCACGACGTCGCTGCGGTGATCACGCGGCCCGATGCGCGGTCGGGCCGGGGTCGAGCCCTGCAGCCGTCGCCGGTGGCGGCACTTGCGGAGGCTGCGGGCATCGAAGTGATCAAGCCGACGTCGCTTCGTGACGAAGACGTGCTGGACCGGCTGCGTGCGCTCGACGTCGAGGTCGCTCCGATCGTCGCC
This sequence comes from Actinomycetota bacterium, assembly GCA_003456155.1. Lineage (GTDB taxonomy): Bacteria > Actinomycetota > Actinomycetes > S36-B12 > S36-B12 > UBA10649. The sequence goes on from DMPC01000131.1 coordinate 1,981, forward strand.
TTCGGTGGTCTTGTCCCGGCGGACGCACTCGGGATCCCCGCGCATGGCTGGGTCAACCTGCACTTCTCGCTGCTGCCGCGCTGGCGGGGCGCGGCCCCGGTGCAGCACGCGATCTGGCGGGGTGACGATGTCACGGGCGCGTGCACCTTCCGGCTGGAGGAGGGGCTCGACACCGGACCGGTGTACGGCACCGTCATCGAGGAGATCGGGCCCGATGACACCTCGGGCAGCCTGCTCGCCCGGCTCGCCGATGCGGGAGCGGATCTGCTGGTCGAGACCTTGGACCTGATCGCGTCCGGCCACGCCGAGCCGGTCCCTCAGGTGGGTGAGTCGTCGTATGCGCCGAAACTGACCACCGAGGATGCTCAGGTGCTCTGGCAGGTGCCGGCCTTCGCGGTCGACCGTCAGGTTCGTGCGTGCACGCCTGCCCCCGGTGCCTGGACAACGATCGATGGTGAGCGGCTGGGGATCGGACCCGTCGTCGGGACCGAGGGGCCGGACCTTGCTGTGCTGGCTCCCGGCGAGCTGCTGGTCGGCAAGCGGGACGTGCTGGTGGGCACGCTCACCGATCCCGTTCGACTGGGGCAGGTGCGACCGCCGGGCAAGCGCGACATGTCCGCGGCGGACTGGGCGCGCGGCGCCCGGGTGGAGAGCGGTACGGTCCTCGGCCCTCGTGAAGGTGACGACGCGTGACCGACAAGCCACGTCGGGCGGCGCTGGAGCTGCTGCGTGCGGTGCGTGAGGACGACGCTTATGCGAATCTCGTGCTTCCGCAGATCCTCCACGGCCTCGGACTGACGGGGCGTGACGCTGCGTTCGCGACCGAGCTGGCCTACGGGACCCTTCGCATGCGGGGCTGGTACGACGCGATCCTGGCCGCGTGCGTGAATCGGCCGCTGGAGAAGGTGGAGCCCGGGATGCTCGACATCCTGCGTCTTGGCGCGCACCAGGTGCTGTCGATGCGCGTGCCCGATCACGCTGCGGTCGACTCCTCCTGCACGCTGGCGCGCGACCAGGGAGCAAAGCCCGGTGCCGCAGCCCGCGCCGGATTCGTCAATGCCGTCCTGCGGAAGGTGGCCGCCCAGGACAACGATCAGTGGGCCGAGGAGCTGCGAGGCAGTCGTCCCGAGGACGACGTCGAGTGGCTGGCGACGCGGTGGTCCCATCCGGTGTGGATCGTCCGAGCACTCCGGGATGCGCTCGGCACTCGGCGTGCAGAGCTGCCTGCGCTGCTGGAGGCTGACGATGCGGCGGCGCGGCCCTCGCTCGTGGCCCGACCCGGCCGCATGGCACCGGAGGAGCTGCTCGCACTGCCGGAGGTGGAGCCGGGTCGATGGTCCCCGCTGGCGGCGACTCTGGTCGATGGTCCTCCGGAGGCGCTGTCGTGCGTCCGTGAGGGTCGCGCCGGTGTGCAGGACGAGGGCAGCCAGCTCGTCGCGCTGGCACTGTCCCGCGCCACGGTGGTGGACGACCGTGGACGTTGGCTCGACATGTGCGCCGGGCCGGGAGGCAAGGCTGCGTTGCTCGATGGTCTCGCACGCGAGGCAGGCGGCCACCTCATCGCGGTCGAGCAGCATCCGCATCGGTCGCAGTTGGTCGAGGCCTCGTTCGCACCGGAGTCGGACTCCCTGGTCCTGACCGGCGATGCGCGTCATGCGCCGTGGGGGGAGCGCCGGTTCGACCGCGTCCTCGTCGATGCACCGTGCACCGGGCTCGGTGCCCTGCGTCGGCGCCCAGAGTCACGGTGGAGGCGCACGACGGCCGATCTCGCGGCACTGGGTGGCCTGCAGCGTGACCTGCTCCGAGCCGCGCTGGATGCGGTCCGACCGGGTGGGGTGGTCGCCTACGTCACGTGCTCGCCGCACCTGGCCGAGACTGAGTTCGTCGTCGCCGACGTGCTGCGCGGTCGCAGCGACGTGGTGCAGGAGGACGCGCGCGCGCTGCTTCCCGAGGTCTCCGACCTCGGGGCGGGTCCCGCGGTGCAATTGTGGCCGCACCGCCATGGAACGGACGGCATGTACCTGGCCCTATTGCGTCGGCTCCCGACCTAGGTGCGGGGTCTGCCGATCGGCGGCAGGATGAGCGCATGCGGCGGCGACTGGCGATGAGTCGGCAGGAGGCTGCGACCCTGCTGGGGGTCCCGGCCGACGGCGATCCAGCCACGGTGCGCCACGCCTGGCGCCTGTGGGCGCGCATCGCGCATCCCGACACGGGCGGTGATCCCCGGCACTTCGCCCGGCTGGAGGAGGCGCGCCGGGTAATGCTCGTGCCGGTGCCGACGGTCGTCGAGGTAGTGCCGCGGGCACCCCTCGCTGCCGTCATCCGCCGTCCGGCCCGGCCGCTCGGACTGGCCTTCGCGGTGGTGGTCGCCGTGGCCCTGGTGCTGCTCCCTGCCGCACTGCCGGATCCGCAGGAGATGCTCCGGCTGGCGGTGGCCGCCCTGCCGGGCTCGATCGCCGCAGCGGGTGCAGCCCTCTGGGTCAGTCGGCAGCTGCTGCATCCGACTGCTGATCGTGGTCACCGCATCCTCACCCTGCTGGCGTGCTGGCTGCCGATCGTCGTCGCGCAACTCGTCGTTGCTGCGGTCCTCTCGGTCGGTCTCATCACCGTCCTGCCGATCCTTGCGCTGCCCCTCGTCGCCGTGGTGGCGGCGATGGACCCGGGCTCTGGGCTGTGGCAGCCGTCCGCACGATCACGTCGCTGACCTGCGGCGCAGGAAAGTTGACACTTCAACGAGAGTGCTAGTGTCGGCGCTTCGTCCCTTCACCTCCGGGAGCAATCGTGCACGACGCCTCGTCCCCTGCGACCGCAGCCACGGCCGACTCCGCGGGGCTGCCCGATCCCAAGCGCTGGGGCGCGCTGGTCGTCATCGCCATCGCCCAGTTGATGGTGGTCCTCGATGCCTCGATCGTGAACATCGCGCTGCCCTCGATGCAGGCCGATCTCGGCATCAGCGACGCCGACCGCCAGTGGGTCATCACGGCGTACACCCTTGCCTTCGGCGGCCTGCTTCTGCTCGGCGGCCGCATCGCTGACTTCGCCGGGCGCAAGCGCGCCTTCATCATCGGCCTGGCGGG